>JAUNWH010000029.1 GCA_030540405.1 Spirochaetales bacterium | reverse complement strand
AGGGCTGGAGAGCCCAAAAACTTAGTGTTGTAATTGACACTAATCATAGGAGGAATTTATTATTATGGGAGAAAATGCTTCGTCAAATACCGAAAAGCACAAGAGTCTTGTGCTCCGGCTTGTTCTTTTTGTAGGACTTTCAATTGTATTTTTTAATCTTCTGCAGATTATTATAACAGGAGAAATTACAAAAAAATCCACACTAGAGGATTCAGCAAACGACTACGCAGTTGTGACAGCGGCTTATTCTCAGGTAATTTCAGAAAAAATTGACGGCTATTACCATGCTATGAATTTCTATGTGAATTCAGATGTGGCTCAGGATGGAAGCCTTGCCGAAATGCGTGAATGGCTCGTCTCCCAGGAGGATCACCGCATAGACGACTTTGACTACATAATGCTCTGCGGTCCGGACGGAATCGCCTATACGGATACAGGAAATCGCACCGATATTTCCGATCGCCCTTATTTCAAGGCGATAATGCAAGATGGAAAGGAAAAGTTCATTGATGATCCTGTAGTCTCAAGAACGACCGGACAATCTGTACTCCATGTAACGCGCGCAATTGTTCGCAACGGAAAGAACATCGGTCTTTTTTGTGGCGTAATGCAGTCAAAATATCTGGGCGAGATAATCACATCCATAAAGGTCGGACAGACAGGATATGCCGTCGTCCTTGCAGATGACGGAACCGTAATCTCCCATCCGAACAGGGACTGGATCAACAACCGCAATTTCCTCACAGGCTATTCGGAAGGCCACGAGGACATGGGCGAGCTTGCAAAGCAGATGGTGAACCGCAGGACAGGGCACGCCTGGATAAAGGGGCTTTCTGAAAAGTTTGAATTCGTAAGCTACACGCCGATAGAGAGTACTCTTTGGTCCATGGGCATATTCGTACAGCAGAGCGAGATTTATTCTTCAATTTCTTTAATGATGGGACAAATGGCTTTGTTCTCTCTTATAAGCGTGATTCTTCTTGTAGCTATAGCGGGCCTTCTTATGTACCGCGCAATAAAGCCTTTAAGTACGCTTGATAATGCGATAACAAAAATTGCTTCCGGCAATGCAGACCTTACACAAAGAATTGAAATAAATTCCAATAATGAAATTGGCTTTGTTGTAAAAGGCTTCAATAAGTTTGTTGGCAAATTGCAGGAAATTATTTCCGACGTAAAAGCTTCTAAGAATGAGCTTTCTAGCGCAGGAGAAGTCCTTGAAGAAAGCACTCAGAATACTTCCAGCGCAATTACTCAAATTCTTGCGAACATTGACAGTGTAAGAGGCCAAATTGTAAACCAAAGCTCAAGTGTTGAAGAAACCGCCGGTGCCGTAAACGAAATCGCTTCAAATATTTCTTCACTTGAAAGAATGATTGAAAACCAGACCGCCGGTGTAAGCCAGGCTTCCGCCGCTGTTGAGCAGATGATTGGAAACATTTCTTCTGTAAATCAGTCAGTTGATAAAATGGCTTCTTCATTCAGCGAGCTTCAAGCTGATGCTCAAAACGGATTTTCTAAGCAGCAGATTGTAAACGAGCAGATAGAAAAAATTGAAAAGCAGTCCGCAATGCTTCAGGAAGCAAACGCCGCCATTTCTTCAATTGCAAGCCAGACAAACCTTCTTGCCATGAACGCCGCGATTGAAGCCGCCCATGCAGGCGAAGCCGGAAAGGGATTCAGCGTTGTTGCAGACGAAATCCGCAAGCTTTCAGAAACTTCTACTTCTCAGTCAAAGACAATCGGCGACCAGCTTAACAATATCCGTGAATCTATCGATGAAGTTGTTGCTTCTTCCGCAGAATCAAGCTCGGCATTTGAAAGTGTTTCCAAGAAAATCAAGGACACAGACCAGCTTGTTGTTCAGATTAAGTCGGCGATGGAAGAGCAGACGGAAGGCTCTAAGCAGATAAACGAGGCGCTTCATTCCATGAATGACAGTTCTTCTGAAGTGCGCAACGCATCTTCTGAAATGTCAGCCGGAAACCAGGCGATTCTTGAAGAAGTAAAGAGGCTTCAGGATGCCACAATGGTAATGAAGGAAAGCATGGATGAAATGGCTGTTGGCGCAAAAAAGATAAACGAAACTGGAGCTGCGTTAAGCGAGATTTCTTCAAAGGTAAAAGGCTCTATTTCGAATATTGCAGACCAGATTGACCGCTTTAGAGTCTGATAAAAAAATTATATATAAACAAGCAAAGCTCTTGTAGAGTATTCTACAGGAGCTTTTTTTATGTCCAGTAAAAATTTTAATATGATACTATTTTTGTCGGGGCTGTTCCCAAAAGTATCTTTTATGTCATTATCATGCTTAATCCTGGCGATGTTTCTATAAGAAACTCGGTTAACAATTTCTAAAAATATGCGTTGAATGAAACCGTGAACTCGTGCCAGTGTTCGCCCCAGTCCATATTGAAAGAGTATCCGCCTTTGAGTGAAATGTTCTGGGCAAGATTTAAGCCTTCATTTACGCTTGCTTGAATCCTTAAATGTTTTTTGTTGAACGGCGACTGAAGCGCGCTTGCCGCAATTTTGTTCTTCCAGATTCCTGCTGTTGTTATAAAGCCGACTTCTGCGCCAATAAGCGGATCTGCATAAAAGTGCTTTCTTTCATACTTTGGAGAAGCATAAGCATCAAATCCTGCAAGAAAGTAAGGCTGAATCCAATAAGCTGGCTTTATGCTTGTTCCGAACATTGCTTTTAGCCTGAATGCAAGAGCTTCTTCTTTATATTCATTCGGGTTGGAGTCAAGTCCGACAACAATATTCATTGCACTGTTAAAAAAGTACAGGTCTGAAACCGGCAGCGAGATTACCGAGGCAATCAAGGCTTTCTTTAAGTAGAAGTCTGTTTCCTGCGGATGCACTCTAAGGTCGATTTCACCGAACACAAGTTCTGAATTTGAAGCGTATCCTGCAGGATTTTCAAGCTGTTCGTGCGCTGTAAGACGAAATTCCAAGCCTGTGTATGCGCCTTCAATGTCTTTTCCGCCGTGAATGGAAATCTTTTTGGAGCCATGTGCTTTTTCCGGGTGCGGAGGCTCTGTTATTTTTGTGCTGGATTCTATCTTGCCTAGCTTTCTACGCTCCGAAAGAACTGAAACAAACCGCGGTCTGTATTCATCTGATGAAATTTTCCGGCTGTTCAAGAGGGAAGTAAGATAGTCGGATGCCTGTTCCCAAATTTCAGCCTGTTTTTCTTTTGGCAAGTCGCCGAATGGGAAGTCCTTTGCTGTCTTTTTCCCGTAACAAACGTCTTTTACATATTTGTTTTGCTTCCGTGTAAGCTGTGTCTTTTGAAATTCCAGTTTTGAGTACACGGAAGGTCTGTAGTCAGTTTTATCTGCAAGTCCTGTTTCGCAGATGGTCTTTACAGTTTCTATTGGCTCTACAACGCCGCTTAAAATATTCGTTATGTCTGTTTCTGGCTTTGCGGCTTCTATAAGAAATAAAAGATTGTATGAGCAGTTTTCGCTTATAAAAAAGTAACGCGAGTAAATACCTGAAAGGTCAAAAACATGGCGCAGCATTCTGTCTTTTTCTTCTTCTGAAAAGTTTAAGCGGTATTCCCATATATCGCGCATATCCATATTGGCGTACTGCTTGATTTTTTCATAGTAAGGCACGAATCCAAAATATCCCCGGAATCCTCCAACAAGACCTAGAATTGCGTACATCGCGCCGCCTGTTATATTTGTAACAGCTCCGTAATTTATAGAGCTTGCAAGAAGACGCGACTGTCCTTTGGATTCCATGAGCAAAAATGTATGTCCGAAAACTGAAGCCGGATTTTTTAGAAAGCCTGCCGGGAATATAAGGTAAACGTCCCCGGGATTTACTTTCCGCACAATCGACTGATAATATACGTCTCCATCATAAGGAAAATCCTCTTTTGAAAGATTCAGCTGGTCGCAAATCCATTTAAATCTGCCAGGAAAACGCTCGATTGCATGCCGTTCATCTTTGCCGGGCGCAGGAGAAAAAAATGCTTTTATAGTTGCTTCAAGCTCTGCCTTTGGATTTGTCTTGCCTTTTTTAGCTAAAAAAAACATAGGGTCGTCCACAAGACTCTTGTTTTTGTGGAATGGAGAAGGCTTGTAATGAAGAAGTGTTTTCCAATATGGCGCGTTATAAAGCTCCATGGAAAATGCTTTGTCCACAGCTTCCTGTGCTTTTTTTTCGTAGCCGGGAGCTGGCTCTGTAGGGGCTAGCTTTGAAATTGCTTCTAGTTTTCCTGAAAAGTCAACGGCGTCCGCAGTTCCTTTTGCGGGGCTGTTTTCATCTGCAAATACTGGCAGGAAAAACGAAGCTGCAAGTAAAAACAAACAGGGTACGACTTTGCGGCCGTACCCTGTTCTTTTAGACGAAATGTCCAACTTAGCCAACAAGTGAGTAAATCTTTCCGCTTACTTCAGTTGCAGATACGTCTGAAGAAGAGAAAATGTTGTCAAAGTTTGCCTGAAGAGCAGCTTTGAAAGCTACACTGTCAGAAACGTTGAGCATTGTTGAAAGTGTGTCAACATATTCGCCTTCGCCCATAGCGATGTCTGTTGCAAGTGCATCCATGTTGTCTGCGATGAACTTGTCTGTTTCTTCCATTCCGATAAGTCCTCCGCTATATCCAGAAGTTCCGAATGTAATAGCGAATCCCTGTGAACAGAATGTGCCGTTTGTTGTTGCGGCAAGCAAGTCATAAACAGGTCCGTTCTGATCTCCGAAAACAACATAACCAAGACCAGGTCCAACCTTTGTAGCAAATGCGCTAGAAGCAAGTGCCAATGATACAACAGCTACTGCAGCAGCCAATTTACCCTTAAACATAAGAGCCTCCAAAGTTTTTCAGAAAAACAAAGCCATAAAGTTTTTGTTTCTCCTTTTAGTTTTATAAATGATAAAGCAACAATTTCAAAAAGTCAAGAAAATGAACAGTGATTAGCATAAATTAACAAAAAACTTAAATTTCACTATTTTGAAAACTCGTTTTTGATTTTTGGAAGCTCTTTTTCCCAGATTTCCGCCATGAATCTGTAGCCGGCTTCGTTTGGGTGGATTCCGTCCTGGCACATAAGCTCTTTGTCTTTTTTGGACTCAAGAAATGCAAGCCTCATGTCCACAATCTGCACGTTGTTTTGAAAACTGTATTTAACAAGATGCGCATTGTATGTTTCGTGGTTTTGGTACAGCGTCATAATGTCCGAGTTCACAAACGCCTTTACTTTTTGTTCGTCATATCCTCGGCAAATGTGCAAAAGCCATCGGTCTGGAACAAGAGGCGGCATTGTCATAATGAGCGGAGTTGTTCCGTTTTTGCGGCAAGTGCTTACCATTGTGTCTATTGTGCTGATAAATTCGTCTATGCCAACACGTGGATTTAAGTTTTCCCCGGAGCATACTTGCGCCCAGTCATAGTCGCAGTCGTTTCCGCCGGATTCTATTATTCCAAGGTCGCCAAGCGCATTCCGCTCAACATCACGCAAAAACCTCTTGTAGCTTTTGGTGATTATGTTTCCGAATACGCTTTGGTTGTTCAGCTTGAATCCTAATTTTGCTGCTGCAAGTGAAAGGCTGTCATTCTTTGTTATGTCAAAAAGGTGTCCGCTTCCTGTTCCTGTAACCGCGCCCTTTAAAATTGAATCTCCATATACAGAGACTGTGTTAATTCCGTTTTCCATGCCTTGTTAGACACATTCCGCGCCGTTAAGTTTCATTTTTTTTAGTTTTTGGAGGAAGGACGACCCTCTTTATCGCAATTGTCTTTTCTTTAAGAAAGCACGTTGAAACTAAATAATCCTTGTGGTAAGATAGGAAAATAAAAAAGAGGTTAGGTTTATGCTGATTTCAACAAGAGGGCGTTATGCGCTCCGTGTTATAATAGAACTTTGTTCGCATGGAAAAGGCGTGTTTGTTCCATTAAATGTCATTGCTGAAAATCAGGATGTATCGCTAAAATACCTTGAAAGCATTGTGGCTCTTTTGGTCAAGGCGGGCTTTGTTGAAGGCTTGCGCGGAAAAAAAGGCGGCTACAGGCTTACAAAAGACGCTGACGAGTATTCCGTTGGAGAAATCTTAAAGCTCACAGAAGGAACTTTAGCCCCTGTTACTTGCCTTGAAGAAAATGCAGAATCCTGTCCCCGCTCCGCTGAATGCAAGACACTCCCCATGTGGGAAAAACTAGACACTATAATTTCCAACTATCTATACAGCATAAAAATTTCCGACCTTTTAAAGCCGGAAAGCGTAAGCGACTGGGTAATATAAATATCTTGTTAGCTTCTATATTCAACAGATTCCTGTGTCGAGGCACAGGAATGACTCTTCATTCAATCCGTGTGGAAAAAATAATAATAAATTATAAAAACCTATTGACTTAATAGGAAATAAAGGCTAGTATAATCGCATAAAACCTATATTTTAAGTAGGAATATAAACTAGCAGGAGGCCGGATATGGCAGACATTAAGGAAAGCGTAGTAGAACTGATTGGAAACACACCAATTCTAAAGCTCAACAATTACTCAAAGGCTAGCGGCATTGAAAACGCAACCTTGCTTGCAAAGCTGGAATATCTGAATCCGGCCGGAAGCGTAAAAGACAGAATCGCCCTTGCAATGATTGAAGATGCAGAAAAAAAAGGCATTTTAAAGCCTGGAGCTTCTATAATTGAACCTACTTCTGGAAACACAGGAATTGGGCTTGCCGCTGTTGCCGCTGCAAAAGGATACAAGGCTATTTTGACTTTGCCTGAGACAATGAGCGTTGAACGCCGCAATCTTCTAAAGGCTTATGGTGCTGAACTTGTTCTTACCGAAGGCTCTAAAGGAATGAAAGGCGCAATTGCAAAGGCGGAAGAGCTTCAAAAGTCAATTCCAGGCTCTGTTATTCTTGGTCAGTTTGTAAATCCGGCTAACCCTAAAGCCCACCGCGAGACAACTGGTCCTGAAATTTGGAATCAGACAGACGGAAAAGTTGACATTTTTGTTGCTGGCGTAGGAACTGGCGGAACTGTTTCAGGTGTAGGAGAATTCTTAAAGTCAAAAAATCCGGCTGTAAAAGTAGTTGCTGTTGAGCCTGCTTCAAGCCCTGTTCTTTCAAAAGGAACTGCCGGCTCTCATAAAATTCAGGGAATAGGCGCGGGCTTTGTTCCAGAAACTCTTGACACAAAGATTTATGACGAAATTATTGCCATAGAAAATGATGACGCTTTTGCGGAAGAAAAGACTTTTGCGCATTCAGAAGGAATTCTTGTTGGAATTTCAAGCGGTGCTGCTCTAAAGGCTGCAAAAATTCTTGCCCAGCGTCCTGAAAACAAAGGAAAAGTTATTGTGGCTCTTCTTCCGGATTCTGGAGACCGATACCTTTCAACTCCATTATTTTCCGACTAAGTTAAAAGTTTTACCATAACAGGGGTGTCTAATAAGTTCTAAGTGTCATTGCCGTGCTTGATACGGAAATTATCGGGTCAAGCCTGAAAATGACATAGAAGGTGTTTTTTAGGCATCTCTTGTTTTTTTTGTCATTTCCGTACTTGATATTGTAATCCCCCAATAGATTTTTTTGTCATTTCGATTATCTAACTTTTTCTGCCACTATCCAGTTTTTCTGTCATTATCCAGCGTGACTGGATAATTTCTTCCTCAATTTTGTGCTTTGTTGCTCAGTTTGATTCGTGTATCTTGCATTATATTAGAACAAATGTTATATATGTGTTTCTGATTATCGAATAAACTCCGATAATGACGTAAAAAGGAGAAAATTATGAATAAACAGTTTTACAAAGATTCGCTTAAGATGCTTCTTCCTGTTATTCTTCAGAATATATTTGCAGCGATGATGGGCTCTGTTGATGTTATCATGCTGAACAGTGTAGGACAGAACGCTATTGCGGCAGGCTCTCTTGCAACCCAGTATTCGGGGCTTGTCTTTATGTTTTATTCCGGCATAAGCTCTGGTTCAATTCTTCTTGCGGCTCAGTACTTTGGTAAAAAAGATTTTAAGGCTCTTGAAGCGATTGAAGGAATTGCGCTTAAATGTTCTTTTGCAGTTGCCATTGCTTTTTCCATTGGCGCGTCTTTGTTCCCGGAAAAACTTATGCGTGTTTATACGCCTGATCCAGTTTTGATTGCAGAAGGAGCGGAATATCTTCGCATAATCTGGGTGTTCTATCTTTTGTGGGCGGTTTCTAATGTTTACTTTTCCATGCTTAGAAGCGCAGGCCGTGTTTCGGTGGCGACTTTTTTTAATGGCGTAGGATTTTTTTTGAATATCATTCTTAATGCGGTTTTTATATTTGGATTTTTCGGAATTGAAAGAATGGGAATCCGCGGAGTTGCGCTTGCTACTTGCATTTCTCAGGCTGTTTGTGTTGCAGGATGTCTTATAGTTTCAGCCCGTAGCAAGGATATAAAGCTTAAGTTTTCCTATATGTTTTTAAAGAGCCGTTCTCTTGCCAAAGACTTCTTTAAAATGTCGTTGCCTGCTTTGCTGAATGATGTTTCTTGGGGAGCAGCTTTTTCTGTGTATGTTGCGATTATGGGGCGTCTTGGTTCTGATGTTGTGGCGGCGAATTCGATTGTTTGTGTCGTGCGCAATTTTGCTACAGTGTTCTGTTATGCAGTTGCCGCAGTTGGCGGTATAATTGTAGGAAACTTAATTGGCGCGGACAAGATTGAAGAGGCAGAAAAAGGCGCAAAGGAATTTCTTAAGATTACAGTTGTCGCAGGCGTTTTTGGCGGACTTTTAGTGCTTGCTTCAATTCCTTTTGTTATAAAATATGCTTCGCTTTCCAGTCTTGCAATGTACTATTTAAAGCAGATGCTTTTTATAAATGTCTACTATATTATGGGAACTGCTGTTAACACAACGCTTATTGCAGGCATTTTCCGTTCGGGCGGATGTACAAAATTCGGTCTTATCTGCGACACGGTTGATATGTGGGGCTACGGAGTTGTTACCGGAGTTCTTACAGCCTTTGTGCTTAAACTTCCTGTTGTATGGGTTTACTTTTTTATGTGCCTGGACGAATTTGTAAAGTGGCCTTGGGTGTTCTCATTCTATAAAAGCAAGAAGTGGCTAAAGAACATTACAAGAACTGAATACTAGCTTTGACTTTGTTTATGCAGGCATTTTCATTTGTCTGCTTTTTTTCTATAATAATACGCTATGAACGCATTCAATGATGACAAAATTGTAATTCAAGGTGCGCGCGAGCATAACTTAAAGAATATCAGTGTTGAAATTCCACGCAATAAACTTGTTGCCATAAGCGGACTTTCTGGCAGCGGAAAATCATCACTTGCATTTGATACTCTTTTTGCTGAAGGCCAGCGCAGATATATGGAAAGTCTTTCTTCATATGCAAGGCAGTTCCTTGGAAGAATGGACAAGCCTGATGTGGATTTGATTACGGGGCTTTCTCCTGCAATTTCAATTGAGCAAAAAACAACTCACAAAAATCCGCGCTCAACTGTGGGAACGGTAACAGAAATTTATGACTATTACCGTCTTTTGTATGCAAGAATCGGAAAAGCCCACTGCCCGAATTGCGGCCGGGAAATCAAGGAGCAGTCGGTTGACCAGATTATAGAAACAATTCTTTCTTGGTCGCAGGGAACTAAGCTTACAATTCTTTCTCCTGTTATCCGCGGAAAAAAAGGCGAGCATCAGAAAGTTATTGACGATGCAAAAAAATCCGGCTTTGCGCGCGCTAGAATTGACGGACTTATGGTTGAGCTTGAGGATTCCATAAAGCTGGACAAGCAGAAAAAGCACACAATAGAAATTGTTGTTGACCGAATAGTTTTAAAGCCTGAAATTAGAAAACGCCTTGCCGATTCAGTTGAAACTGCGCTTCAAAGTTCAAACGGCGTTATAATTGTTTTGCGCCGCGTAAATAAAACGGATGAAGTTTATGAAAGTGTTGTGCATGAGCTTTCTGCAAAAGGAAAGTCTGTTGATTCTGCCGCGGATTTTATAGAAGAAGAAGTTTTCTTTTCACAGAAGAATGCCTGCCCTGACTGCGGAATTTCTATTCCAGAACTTCAGCCTAGAATGTTTTCTTTTAACAATCCGTTTGGAGCCTGCCCCGACTGCACTGGTCTTGGCGAAAAAATGGAATACGACAAAAATTTGATTGCGCCGGATTCTTCACTTTCGTTTAATGAGTACGGAATTCAGGCTTACAATCCTGAAAGTTCCTGGAATCATGCGATGTTCGAGGCTGTTGCAAATGAAGCAGGCTTTACTCTTGAAACTCCGCTCAAGGAGCTTACAAAGAAACAAAGCGATTTCTTGTGGAACGGAGATGCGCAGAAAAACATAAAGTGGGTTTACAAAAAGCAAAGCGGCGAAGGAACAAGTTCTTACAACCGTCCTTGGCTTGGAATTTTCGGTGATTTGCGCCGTCGCTACAATGAAGCCTGGGGAGAAAATGCAAGGGAATCTCTTGAAAAGTTTATGTCGCATAAAGAGTGCGCGTCCTGCCACGGAAAACGCCTTCGCCCGGAATCTCTTGGCGTTACTGTCGGCGGAAAAAATATCTGGGACTTGACCGAGTTTTCTGTTACAGAAACTATAGATTTCTTTGAAAAGTTAGAGCTTTCAGAAACAGAGAAAAAGATTTCCGCGCAAATATTAAAGGAAATAAAATCGCGCCTTTCATTCTTGAAAAATGTAGGGCTTGAATATCTTACGCTTCAGCGTTCGGCTGCAACTTTAAGTGGAGGCGAAGCTCAGCGCATAAGGCTTTCAACTCAGATTGGTTCAGGCCTTACCGGGGTTATGTATATTCTGGACGAGCCTTCAATCGGCTTGCATCAGCGGGACAATCAGCGGCTCATTGATTCTCTTTTGTATCTTAGGAATCTTGGCAACACGGTAATTGTTGTTGAGCACGACGAGCAGACTTTGCTTACTGCGGATTATCTTGTTGACATTGGTCCTGGAGCTGGCGTTCACGGCGGAAAAATTATGGCGGCAGGAACTCCGCAGGAAGTTATGAAGATTCCAGAAAGCCTTACTGGTCAGTATCTTGCTGGAAAAATCAGAATGGAAATTCCAAAGCAAAGAAGAACTGGAAACGGAAGCTTTATAAAGATTCAGAATGTTACAGAGCACAACTTGAAAAATGTGAGCGTTGAAATTCCTCTTGGAACTTTTACTTGCATAACTGGAGTTTCTGGCAGCGGAAAGTCAACTTTGCTGAATGATGTTTTGTTTCCTGCAATCAGCAATAAGATTATGAAAAGTGAGCTTCCTGTTGGAGCTTATAAGAAAATTTCAGGCTTAGAAAATATTGACAAAGTAATAAGCATAGACCAAAGCCCGATTGGAAGAACTCCGAGAAGCAATCCTGTAACTTACATTGGCGTGTTCGACAAAATCCGCGAGCTTTACGCAAGCATTCCAGAAGCAAAGGCAAAAGGCTACAAGAGCGGACGTTTTTCATTCAATGTAAAAGGCGGAAGGTGCGAGGCTTGCCAAGGCGCTGGAACTTTGACAATCGAAATGAATTTTCTTCCTGACGTTTTTATTCCATGCGATGTCTGCCACGGAAAAAGATTCAATCAGGAAACTTTGGACATTCTTTACAAGGGAAAATCCATAAGCGATGTTCTTGATATGACGATTGAAGAAGCCGCCGATTTCTTTTCTGGAATTCCACATATTGCAAGAAAACTTGAAACTTTAAAAAGCGTTGGGCTTGGCTATATTCAGCTTGGACAAAATGCGCTTACTTTGAGCGGAGGGGAAGCTCAGCGTGTAAAACTTGCATCTGAACTTTCGCGCCCTTCAACTGGAAAAACTTTGTATATTTTAGATGAGCCTACAACGGGACTTCACTTTGTTGACATAAAGCAGCTTATGAGCGTTATTCAAAAACTTGTTGACAAAGGAAATTCTGTTGTGATGATTGAGCACAATCTTGACGTTATCTGCCAGGCGGACTATTTGATAGATCTTGGTCCTGAAGGCGGAAGCGGCGGCGGTTCAATTATCGCGACTGGAACTCCAGAAGAAGTTGCAAAGTCAAAAGAAAGCTATACAGGAAAATATGTTTCTCAGCTTCTTGAGCGCGAAAAAGAAAGAGACAGGCTTTTGTAAAAAATGTTTTTTTGTCTTTCATCTTTCGGAAAAAGAGCTGCTCTTTTTTTGCTTGCTTTGTTTTTTTTATTGAAGCCTGCGTTTTCTCAAAGCGGTGTTACAGTTGTAACGATCATAAGCGCGAATTATTCAGAATATAAAAAAAATGAAAATACAAGCGAGGATGAAATACATCTTTCTGGAAACGTAAAGCTTTCTGTTGAAAAGGAAAAATCAAAAACAGAAATAAATGCTGACGATGTAACTTTCAACCGGTCAACTCAAATGCTTTATGCAAAAGGAAGCGTGCGCATTATTAAGTCCGGCACAAGCGGAGATGAGCAAGATATTTCTGCTTCAACCGTTTTGTTGAACACAAGCACTTTAGAAGGCGTTTTTGATAATGGAAGAATTTTCAATGCAGGAAACGGCTCTTTAAATCTTCCTTCCGGCTCAACAATGATTGTCGCTTCTGAAATTTTTGGCAGGGATTCTTCTGGTTCTGTTGCTTTTAAAAATGCCTCGCTTACTTTCTGTGATGACGAAGATCCTCATTGGCGGGTAAAGGCTTCAAGAATTTGGCTTCTTCCCGGCGGCGAGTTTGCGTTTTTGAATGCAGTTGTCTATATTGGAAAATTTCCGGTTTTATATCTTCCGGCTTTTTATTATCCAAAAGACGAGCTTTTATTTAACCCGGCGTTTGGATATGATGAGCGGTTCGGCTATTATTTTCAAACAACAACTTATTTGCTTGGAAGAAAACCTTTGCAAGAGGCTGATACTTCTTCTGACGACAATCTTGCAGCCGGAATATTCAATTTTATGCGCCCTTCAACTTTAAAGGAACAAAAGCGGGAAGGACTTATTCTTCATAATCTGGATGAGGATTTTAAAGGAGACGCTTCAAGCTATTTAAAGTTCATGGCGGACTACTATGCGAACATGGGATTTACGACTGGACTTTCTGGCGTTTATAAGACGTCTTCTTCTGACTACATTTCTTCTATTGAAGCCGGAGCGCAGCTTGCGTTTACAAATACAGTTTTTTATTCAGGTGGAAAATACACTCCTTATTCTTCAGCTGGAAAAATTGAAAAAGATAAATCTAATTTTCTTGGAGTTGAAGCTCCGTTCCGCTATAAAGGACTTTTAAAAGCTTCTATAAAAAAGCCGTTTTCATTGAGTCTTTCCATGCCAGTTTACAGCGATCCGTTTTTTACAGAAGATTTTGAAAAACGTTCTGAATATCTTGACTGGATAAATTTTCTTTTGGGACAGACAAAAACTGATGACAACGATACGGAAGATACATCTGCTCAGACTTCTTCATTTGAATGGACAGCAAACGCTTCTTATTCTGTTCCGCTTCCGGATTTTGTAAAGCCGTTTGTTTCAACTTTGTCCATTACAAATTTGTCGGCGGACATTTCATTTAACTCAAAGTCCAGAACTGATTCTGATTTTTCTTCTGCCGCATCTGACTGGCAAATTTACAGTCCTGAGCGTTTGTTCTTTTTTCCGTCGCAAGTTGTTCCATTTAAAATCGCAGCAAAAATTGAAGGAACTATTTTTAAATATCCGTTTGAAAATGTTTATGAAAAATTCGATTCGCCTTCGTTTCCAATCGAACTTGAAATTCCAGAAGAGTTAAAAAGTCCAAAGCAAAAAGAAAAAGAAGCCACTTCAGAAAATCCAGAATCAAAAGATGTGTCTCAAAAAAAATCAGAAAAAGATGATGCGCTTGCTTTTTCAATACAGGAACTTGCGCCAAAGCCAAAAGAAAATATTGTTGATGTGAAAGGAATTGAATACAAACTTGGCTACTCAATAGTTCCGCAGTTTACTTCTCAAGTCAACTACAATTCTTCCGAGCTTCTTGAGCCTTCTGATTTTGAATGGGGAAATTTTTATTCAACTTATTATCAGATAAAAGTTCCTGCTACAATTTCAAGCGAGCTGGGATTTAGAAATCCTTTTGTGTATTCAAAGAATGATTTTACTTTCAATCCTGTTTATCAAAGCCACCCGAATCTTGACGGCTACACTTCCGAGTCTTCGAAAAATTCTGTAAGGCTTTCGGATTACAAAGCTAAAAAAATGGATTTGGTAAATGACAATAATTTTTCTATAAAGCCGTTTGCTTATTCTGATGTGTTCAAGGATTCAAGCATCGTGTGGAAATCTTCTATAAAACTTATCAAGACAGAATTTATTGGAGACGCTGAAAAGCCTGAATGGGAATACGCAGTTATGAAACTTACTGATGAAGAAACTGTAACTTCCCATACCGTGAGCGCAAAACTTGCCGCAAAAGAAGCCGATGATTTTTCGCAGTCGTTCACATTGACTTCAAACCTTCCGCCGCAGCTTGACGAGTACACTTTCAACGCTGCATTTTCTTTTCCTTATGCGAGCCTTTCTGCGGAAGTCGGAATAAAGCAGGAAAATGAAGATACCGACAATTTTGTTTGGAATCCTTTTAAGCAGTCCGCCACATTGAAATTTTTTAACGGAAAACTTTTATTTTCAGAATCCTTCAACTATGAAATGGAAGAAAAGCGTTCGGATTCAATGAAGCTTTCTTTTTCTTGGAAAGATTTTCAGCTATCGTACATAATGCAGTACACGACTTGCTATGATTTTGATTCAAGCGAAGGCTGGGTCGCAAAAGAAGACAAGGATTTTGTTCCTTACACTTTAAGCCTTGCGTATTCAACTTCCGGGAAAAATTTCAGGTACTGGAAAAATCGGATTACCTGGGCGCCTTCTCTTACTGCCGGAATTGTCTATGACTGCGTCCGCCCAACAAACAGCTATTTTAGATTTGTTCCGTCTTTGACTTTTAAAATCCATGAGGCGTTTGAACTTTCATTCAGCGCGGAAACTCAGAACAATGTTATTTTCAGATATTTCCAAAGATTTACAAAATACGACAATGTTATTTCCGGCGAAGAAAATATGTTTGTCGACTTGTGGAATTCTTTTGCATTCTGGGGCGACGGACAGTTTTATGACTCAAGCCAGCTTAACAGACGCTCTTCTGGATTCAAGCTCAAGACTTTAAAAGTCAGCATTACAAGAAATCTGCATGACTGGGATATGACAGGCTCAATTTCATTTAAACCTCGCCTTGTTACAAATGGAAGCGGCGCAAAAACTTATGACTATCATCCGTATATAACTTTTGCAATTTCTTGGCACCCAATGCCTAGTTTTAAGACTGAACTTATTGACGAATATGGAGAATGGCAATTACAATAGAATAAACTGAAATAAAGCGGAGGCGAAAAATGTCAGAAGAAATCAATGAAGAAAAAGCGGAAGAAACTGCTTCTGGTAAAAAACTGTTTGCAAAAACTCTAAAGCAGTATCTTGATAAAGGAGTTGAAGCTTCTAAAAAAGGATTGAAAACTGCTGGTTCTGCAATAAGTGAATTTGGCGACAAGTCCGTTAACAAAATTGATATTGTCCAGCTGAAAAGCCGCCTTGAAAAAAAATATCAGGAGCTTGGACAGGCTGTTGCGGATCAGCTTGCGGAAGACGGAAGTTCAATTTCAAAAGATTCCCTCGTTGTTTCCGAAAAACTTTCTGCTATAAACGAGCTGAAGGAAAAAATCAACGAAAAAGAAGCGTCCTTGAAAAAACACGAAAAATAAAAGTTATTTCTAAATACCCTTAATTTCGAGTTTTAAATTTTAGCGTCATTATCGGGCTTGACCCGATAATCTATTGAAATTTTACAGCAGATTCCTGACCAAGTTTACTGCGTAAACATCGCAGTGTCGTAGCACGGGAATGACACTTAAATTACTGTTCTTATCAAAACTCGACATTTAGGCTAAATAGCTTGAATAAATTTTTCATGCAGTAAAATTGTGGCAACGGATTTTGTTTTGTGATAGAATATCTGCATGAAAAATTTTTCGTTGATTATAAAACTGAATTTAATTTGCTCTGCAATTTTTTCTGTTCTGTGCCTTTATATGCACTTGGACATTTCCGCTGTGGCATTTCCTCTTTCCGCGGGCTTTACCGTTCTGCTTTATTTTGCTTCGTATATTGAACTTGTAAAAAATAAATCTGTGCGCCATTTGAATTCTGTGCGCCGTGTTTTTCAGTATGAGCCTTTTGTCTTTATAACAGCTTTTGTTATTCAGCGTTCTGGGAAATTTGGTTTTCCTGCCGCCTTTGATTTTTTGTGCGCTTTTGCTTGGATTGTGATTCTTGTCCTTTCACTTTTGGCACAGTATTTTCTTGCTGAAAAGCGGATTGCGTCTCTTGATTCTGGCTGGGCTGAATTTTTAAAGGCGAATCCTTGCAAAAAGCCAAAGGGAATAAAGCGTGTTGCCGTTGAAATTCTTGAATGGGTTGACGCGCTTTTTCAAGCTGTGTTTACAATCATGCTTTTAAATATTTTTATTTTTCAGCTTTACGAAATTCCTTCAGAAAGCATGGTTCCGACTTTCCTTATAAAAGACAGAGTTGTTGTTTTTAAATCTCTTGCCGGTCCGAAATTTCCGCTTAGCAATGCAGGATTTCCGTATCTTCAAAAATACAAAAGAGGCGACATTGTTGTTTTTAGGAACCCCCATTATGGAAGCGACCGCGAAAATGAAGTAAAAACTTTTTTCAGCCAATTTATTTATATGTGCAGCCTTACGCTTTTAAAGACGAATACAGACGAGCACGGCGAAATAAAGGCTGACCCTCTTGTAAAACGTGTTACAGCAATTCCGGGCGAACAGATTTATATGCTTGACGGAACTCTTTATTCGCGCACAAAAGAAAGTCAGGAATTTAAGCCTGTAGAACAGGACTCTTCTTGGGCCGCTTGGAATTTAAATCCGCTTTCTTCAAAGGTAAAATCAAAAATTCAGACAATTCCTCTTTCTGAATCTCAGGCTGAATCGACTTTAAAAATTGAAGAGCAGCGCAGGACTCTTGACTTGAACAGCGCAAAAATTGAATGTGAAAAACTTTCCAAGGAATTTGCTCGTTATGCGCGTCCAAAGGAAAATTCGTCCAAATCTATAGAAGAAATTTTTTCTGCACGCGATTTGTTTGTCTACAATTTATTTTCAAACATAAACAATGAAACGATTTCGCTTTTAACTGTAGACGGCGGCGCTGATTGGGTTGACTCGTTCCTGAACAGCTGGCACCGAGAAAATGACATTTCCAGTCAAGTTGGAAGCGACGCATATATGGAATCAAGCTTTAGGCTCAATGTAATGGCAAAACTTTTGTTTGGACGTATTCTTGTAAGAAATGCAGGTCTTTTGTCTGCGGAAATTCCAGTTTCAAAATGGCAGTCTGATTCTGTGCGCACGGAATATCTTAAGGCGGCCCAGGAACTTTGCCTTTACATTCTTGAAATGGATTTGAGAAATCTTCCTGTTTTTCCTGCAAATGACGCAAATGGAAACGCTCAGTACATTCCAGAAAACTGCTACTTCATGATGGGAGACAACCGCTACAATTCTCTTGATATGCGCCATAGCTACGAGCAGACTTTAGTTTCAATTTCACCGATGGATTCAATGTCTGTAACTTACTATACAAGCATTGCGCCTCAGTATGTAAACAGAAGCCGTATGCTTGGAAAAGCTTGCTTTAGATTTTGGCCGTTGAACCGTGTCGGAATTCCAAAAAGCGGTTTGACTGACTAGAAAAAGATTATTGTTGATTTTTGACATAATAAATAATAGAATATATTTATGACTGAACAGTACGAAAATAATAATGAAGATGAAATTTCTTTGATTGATTTGTTTGCGGTTCTTATCCGCTATAGAAAGCTTGTTGTTATAGGAACATTTGCTGTTGCGCTTGCTGCCTTTGCATGGCTTTTTGTTCTGCCAAATTTTATTCCTTCGTTGAATAAAAAAACACTTACGATTTCCTATGCGCTAAAAACTGAACGTTTGCCAGCAAGTGTTGCCTCTTCTGTTAATTACAGCATTTTATCGACTGCAATAAATTATATGAAAGATGTTAGAGTGCTTGCTGATGTGCAGCGGGAATTTTCAATTTTTGCAGATGAAAAAAAAGCTTCTTCTGTTAGCGCTTATAATAGGCAGATTCAAGATGCGATTGATAAAGAAAAGTTTGTAGTAGGAAATTCTCCTATTGCTGATACGATTGCTGTTACTTTAAAGGTTTCTATGGAAAAAGAAGAATTCGCAGATGCTTTTATTAAGAAAATAGCAAAAATGGCATCTGATTATATTGAAGCTGATTTAATGCCGGAAATTGACACTTTGGAAGATAATGCGAATACGATTCTTGAAAAATATGGTGATTCTGGATTGTCTGAAAAAAAATCTTCCGCTTCCGCTTCCGCTTCCGTAAATTATGCAGATATTTCAGCTGATATAAAATCTTTTAAATCAAAGCATGATGAATTTGTAAAATCTTTGGATGACGCATTTGTAATAAAAGATCCTGCGGGCCGAGCAATGAAATTTATAGTTGTTGCTTTTGCAGCATTCTTTATATTTGTATTTATTGCTTTCTTGCTGAATGCTGTGGCAAACATAAAAACAGATCCTTATGCTTCAAATATTATAAAAAAAGCATGGGATGAAGGAAAATAATTTTTTAGAGGTTTAAAATGAAGGGGATTATTTTAGCAGGCGGTTCTGGAACTAGACTTTATCCAATTACAAAAGCTGTTTCAAAGCAGATTCTTCCGTTGTACGACAAGCCGATGATTTATTACCCGTTAAGCTGTCTTATGCTTGCGGGAATAAAAGAAGTTCTTATAATTTCAACTCCAAGGGATTTGCCTTTATTTAAAGAGCTTTTTGGAGACGGAAGCTGGCTCGGAATGAAATTTGAATATAAGGTTCAGGAAAAGCCGCGCGGACTTGCTGATGCTTTTATTATTGGAAAAAATTTTATTGCAGATGACAGCGTTGCCTTAGTTCTTGGCGACAATATTTTTTACGGTCAGTCGTTTACTTCAACTTTAAAGCGCGCAAAAGAAACTGTTGAGTCTGGAAAGGGCAGTGTGATTTTCGGCTATTATGTAAAAGAGCCTTCTGCTTACGGAGTTGTTGAATTCGATAAATCTGGAAAAGTTCTTGGAATTGAAGAAAAACCTTCAGTTCCAAAGTCAAACTATGCAGTTCCAGGACTTTACTTTTATTCAAATGACGTTGTAAAAATCGCCACTGATGTAAAGCCTTCTGCCCGCGGAGAAATTGAAATAACTTCTGTAAACAACGAATTCCTTTCAAGAGGCCAGCTTTCTGTTGAGCTTCTTGGACGCGGAATGGCTTGGCTTGATACTGGAACTTACGACGGGCTTTTGGAAGCAAGCAATTTTATTGCTACAATTCAAAAACGCCAGGGAATGTATGTAAGCTGCATTGAAGAAATTGCATTCCGCAACGGTTGGATTTCCAAAGAAGAGCTTTTGTCTCTTGCTTCGGGCTACAAAACAGAATACGGCCGATATCTTGAATATATAGCAGGAGAAAACTGATGTTCGACTTTAAAAAATGCTATTCTTCTGACGGAACAGAATTTTCTGGGCTTTATGAAATTCAGCCAAAAGTCTTTGGAGACAGCCGCGGATATTTTTTGGAAACTTACAGTGAAAAAGATTTTTTTGAAGCCGGCCTAAAAATGAAATTTGTGCAGGACAATCAGTCGTCTTCGTCAAAAGGCGTTTTGCGCGGACTGCATTTTCAGACAAAGCATCCTCAGGGAAAACTTGTGCGCTCATTGCAGGGAAAAGTTTTTGATGTTGCAGTGGATTTGCGCAAAGGTTCTGCCTCATTTGGAAAATACTACGGAGTTGTCCTTGACAGCGAAAAGCAAAATCAGTTTTACATTCCAGAAGGTTTTGCCCACGGATTTTATGTGATTTCTGATTCGGCGGTTTTTGCCTACAAATGCACGGACTTTTATCATCCGGAAGATGAAGGCGGCTTGATGTGGAATGATTCTTCAATTGGAGTTGACTGGAAATCTGTTGGCGCAGGAGAATCTCCACTTTTAAGCGAAAAAGACAAAAAACATCCGGCATTCTCTTTTGATGCGGATTACTTTGATTTAAATGGAAAATGGCAGGGAAAATAAAATGCGCAAACTAAAAAATATTCTTGTAACTGGCGGAGCTGGTTTTATCGGCTCGAATTTTATTCATTATTTGTTCGGACTTTCTTCGGCAAATGGAAATCTTTTTAACGATGCAAACTTCAGCGGAAACGTTGTGAATGTTGACTGTCTTACTTATGCCGGAAATCTTGAGTCATTAAAGGATGTTGAGGAAAAGTTCGGCGGAACACGTTACTTCTTTGAAAAAGTGGATATTTGCAACCGTTCAGAAATTGAGCGGATTTTAAAGCAGTATGACATCGATACAATCATTCATTTTGCAGCGGAAAGCCATGTTGACCGTTCTATTCTGGGACCTGAAGCTTTTATAAAAACAAATGTGATGGGAACTTTCACACTTTTGGATGCTGCCCGCAATTTTTGGAAGAGGCCGGACGGAACATTCAGGGACGATGTTCTTTTTCATCATATTTCAACTGATGAAGTTTACGGTTCTCTTGGTGAAACAGGATATTTTACAGAAACAACTCCTTATGATCCTCGCTCTCCGTATTCTTCTAGCAAGGCAAGTTCCGACCATATTGCAATGGCGTATTTTCATACTTACGGTTTGCCTCTTACTTTAAGCAACTGCACAAACAATTACGGACCTTATCAGTTCCCGGAAAAACTTTTGCCTCTTATGATTAGCAATATCCGCGATGGCAAGTCTCTTCCTGTTTACGGAAAGGGCGACAATATCCGCGACTGGATTTATGTTGAAGACCACAACCGCGCAGTTTGGCTTATTGTAAACAAAGGACGCACTGGTCAGAAATATAACATTGGCGGTGAAAATGAATGGCAGAATATAAAGCTTCTTCATAAAGTGATTGAGCTTGCTGCTGAAAAACTTGGAAAACCTGTTTCTGAAATTGAAAAAACAATCACTTATGTAAAAGATCGTCCGGGACATGACAAGCGATATGCAATTGACTGCACAAAAATAAAAACGGAACTTGGCTGGCAGCGAAAAATGACCTTTGAGGACGGATTGAATGCGACTGTTGACTGGTATTTAAAAAATACAGAATGGGTTGACCATATTCTTAGCGGTGAATACACAAAATGGATAGACGCTAACTACAAGTCAAGATAAAGTTAAAGAAAAGAAAAAGCCTCGTGAAAACGAGGCTTTCTTTATGCGTAAAAATATTGTTTACTGTCTTTTTACAAATTGTATAAAGTCCAAGTTCATTCCGACATCTCCAGTTTTTTGCTCTGAATTTGCCTGAATTGTAATTAGGATTGTACGTGGCTCGTCGATTGTAAAATAAATTGGCGCTCTTGTTGTTAGCTCCCAAGTTCCTAGCGGCGGATTGCTTGGATAAACACGGAATGGCGTGTTGTCTATATAAACATAAAATGCGCTGTGATCGGAATCTGTAGCTTTTTCTTTTATAAGGCATTCGTAAGTTCCAGCCGGAAACTTTACTTTGAGTTTTGCAGTTGCCGCCTCATCAAGAAGCCGTGCTGCAAACTGTCCGCTTGCATCTTTGTCCTGAACAACAAGAAAATGATGAAGCAGCATTGATTCAACTTCGTATTTTATTCCGATTCCAGAATATTCAATAACAGGAAGTTCTGTTAACATCGGAGGCGGTGTCTGCTTGTCTTCAACTTTCAGAAATTCTGAATTCTTAGGTGATGTTGCGCAGGAAAAAAATGCCAGCGTGCATACTGCCGTTAAAATAGTAAAAACTGTTTTCGATAAAATTGTTCTCATTTTTTAATTATAGCACAAGAACTTTGCATTTGCAAATGTCAATCTTGCATGGAACTTTTAAATCTTTGGAACTCTTGGTTTTGCCATGTTTTTCAGCATGTTTTGCAAAAGCTCGTGAGCTGTTTCTGCGTCAACTTCTTTTGAAGGCTCATGGTATTCAACAAGATTTTTGGGAATTTCATCAAGGAAGCGGCTTGGCTCGCATTCAACTGTGGAAGTCATTTTTCTTCTGTGTGAGCATGAGGAAATTAAAAGCCTGTCCCTTGCTCTTGTAACTGCAACGTAAAAAAGCCGCCGTTCTTCTTCAACCGCCACATCTCCGCCTTCTTCTACAGCATGGGCATGGGGCATAAGTCCTTCTTCTGCTCCGGCAATAAATACAACAGGAAATTCCAGCCCCTTGCTTGCGTGGATTGTCATTAGGTTCACTTTGCCTTTGTCCTGCTCGTCGTCCATGTCGTCTCTTGAAATTAAAGTGATTCTGTTTAAATACGCGTAAAGACTTGTGTCATCATAGTTTGGATTGTTTTCCCATTGCTCCATGCTCTTGATTAAGCTTTCGATGTTCATGTACTTGAATCTTGCGGATTTTTCACTCTTGGGATTTTCTGAAATCAAATAGTCAAAATAATTTATTTCATCTACTAAGGCGCGTACTTTTTTTGCAAGCCCTTTTCCAGAAAGCATGCTTTTTGAATTTTCTATTATGTTTGAAAAGGCTTCAAGATCCGCTTTTGTTTTTTCACTTACAGGACATTCTTCTTCCGAAGACGACAAAATTGCCTGAATAGATTCCCACAGAGAAAAATTCATTGTGGAGGCAACTTTGTTTATTGATTCGATTGCAGCCTTTCCGATTCCACGCCGCGGTGTGTTTATTATGCGCAAAAGATTTATGTCGTCGTCATGGTTTGCAATTATGCGCAGATAGCTGATTACATCTTTTATTTCCTTGCGCTCAAAAAAACTTGTGCCGCCGCTCATAGTGTATGGAATGTTGTTTTCAAGAAATGCTTCTTCAATTGCACGGCTCTGTGTGTTTGCCCTGATTAAAACTCCAAAGTCGTCATAGTTGCGTTTTTCGTCTACACTGATTCCAAGAATTCCTTCTGCAATAAAGTCGGCTTCTGCGGCTTCGTTTTCCGGCGAATAAAGCTCGATTGGTTTTCCGTTTCCGTTTCCGCTCCAAAGCTCTTTGTCTTTACGGTTTGTGTTGTGTTTTATTACTCCGTTTGCCGCCGCTAAGATTGTTCCAGTTGACCGGTAGTTCTGCTCAAGCCTTATTTCTGTAACTTCAGGAAAATCTTTTTCAAAGTTGATTATATTCTGAAAATCTGCGCCGCGCCAGCTGTAAATGCTTTGATCGTCATCGCCAACAACTGCGATATTTTTGTTTGCAAGAAGATGCATCATTTCGTACTGCTGATGGCTTGTGTCTTGAAATTCGTCAACCATTATGTAGCGGAATCTGTTTCTGTACGCTTCCAAAACTTCCGGGTTCTCTTTGAAAAGTTTTATCGGGAGCACAATCAAGTCGTCAAAGTCAACGGAATTAAAAAGCTTAAGTCCCGACTGATATTCTTCGTAAAGGCTTCTGTACATATCGCTTTCGGAATTCCAGTTTTTGCGCCCGGTTTTTATATCGCTGAACAGAGTGCTTATTTTGTAAAGATCCATTGCGTCTGCTGAAAATTTCAGTTCACGTCCGCTTTCTTTTATAAGAGCCTTTTTGTCAGTTTCGTCATAGATTGAAAAATTTTCCCGGTAGCCAAGCTTTGTAATTTCCTGTCTTAGAATGCGGACTCCGAACGCATGAAAAGTGCTTACTGTAAGATTGTTCAGTTTTTTCCCAGTAAGTTCTTTTATGCGCTCTTCCATTTCCTTTGCGGCTTTGTTTGTAAAAGTGAGCGCGAGAATCTGGCTTTGCGGAATTCCTTTTTCAAGCATATTTGCAATTCTGTAAGTGATTACGCGTGTTTTTCCAGAGCCTGCGCCTGCAATTATTAAAATCGGACCTTCAATTGTAGACACAGCTTTGTATTGCTCTGGATTGAGCTTGTCCTTTAAATCATTTTCAAGAGACATTTTTATTCCTTTTTTAACTAGCCCAAACTTCGAGTTTTATAATTTAATGTCATTATCGGGCTTGACCCGATAATCTATTGAAAATTTCCAACAGATTCCCGTGTCGTAGCACGGGAATGACACTTAAATTACTGTTCTTATAAAAACTCGAAATTAAGGTTAACTAGCTTTTTTTATTCAGTTTTGTAGCTGTCAACAATTTTCTTTACAGATTCAGAAAGCGTAAGATTTTCTTCTGAATGTGAATTTACTTTGCCTGCAAAATTTTTCATCTTGTCAAGGTTTTCGGAAGCGGTGCTTGAGCTGTCAAGAATTTCCGAAGCTTTTTCCTGAAGAATTGAAACTTGCTCTTCAAGAAGCGAATTTTTTGTCTTGAGCTACCCTGACGAAACTGAAATCGCATCGGAGTCTTCATGGAGAATTTGCATCATGCTTTGGATTTTGGTTGACTCTGAATTCTGCTCGTTCATTTTTTCGCATACGCTTTGAATTGAGCTGTTCATGCTTTTTATGCTTAATTCCAGCGCGTCAAATGATTTTGTGGAATTTGTAGAAGCGCAAACCATCTGTTCTACAGCCGACTCAATATTTTCAACAAGTTCCTTTATCGATTTTGTCTGGGAGGCAGAATTTGTTGCAAGAGTTCTGATTTCGTTTGCAACTACGCTGAATCCTTTTCCTGCTTCACCTGCGTGCGCCGCTTCAATCGCCGCATTCATGGCAAGCAAATTTGTTTGCGCAGAAATTTCAGAAATCACTTTGTTCGCTTCAAAAAGCTTAGTCGCAAGTTCCTGAATTGCTTCAATTTTTTTTGCGACTTCGGACTGGCATTGTTTTCCGTCGTTGGATTTTTGAACGATATTTTCATATTCGCTGTTGATTCCAGAAATTTTTTCGTTGATTTCTTCTATGTTTTTTGTAATTTGGCTAACAGCGTCTGTAGAATTCTGAATTGCCACGTGCTGGTTTCTTGCTTTTTCGTCAAGCTCAATCACGGAATTTACAACATCGTCAATAGTTCCGTTTGCTTCCTGCGTTTTTTCAGTCTGCTCCTTTGCCTTTGAGTAAATATCTTCTATTAATTGGCCTTCTGTTTCAATTAGGCTTGTCGTTTCGTGCGTCTGGCTCAAAAGCACATTTGAATTTTCACTTAACTTTGAAACGGCTGTTTTTTCGGAGATAATCATTTTCTGGAGCTTTTCAATTATTTTGTTGCAGGCCTTGGAAATTTCAGCAATTTCCTTTTCTTCGTATTCCAAAACACGCGCTGTAAGATCACTTTCTCCGCTGGCGATTTCGTCCATTCTATATGAAATTGTAGAAAGCTTTATAAAAAATGAGGAAATCCACATATACGAAAAAACAATGCAGATTACTAAAAGTACCAGGCAGGTAACGGTCATTGTTCTTTGGCTTTGTTTTATAGATTTTATTATTGAAGCGGCTTCAAAATCGCAGGCAACAAATCCGATTGCTTTATTGTCCTTTACAATTGGCGCATAAGCCGTTATCATCCAGCCCCATCCATCTTGCTCTCTGAAATCTGAAATTATGATTTCTTTTTCATTCAGTACAATGTGCGGATAGTCGCCGTAGCTTGTCAAGTCTTCAACAGTTCCGATTGGAGAAAAATTGTCTGTGTCAGAGGGAGTTGTGCTTCCGTCTACAATATAAGTGAAATTGTTTCCGCCGCTTGGAATCATTGTGTAAAGAAATTTGCACTGCGTCTGCGATTTTATGATTCTAAGTTCTTTGTATAGTTCTGTATAGTACGGATGTGATTCGTCAAGTTTTTCTGCAAGCTCTGAAAAGCGATCTGCGTCTATTTTGTATAGCGCGCGCTTTACTAAGGATTCTCCTTGTGATGAAAAAACATTGAATGCTGTTGATTTTATGTTTATCATCGCTATTATAGTGGTAATAACTGAAATAAGAACTATAAAAAAAGATATAAATACCAAGAACTTAAATTTGTAGGAATTTGCAAATTTCATAAATACCTCTCTGCTATTTTCTTATTCTTCTATATATTATATACGATAATTTCCATTTTGAACATATAAATCAGATTGATAATTCTTAGTTTTATATTTATAATAGTAGCAACATTTTTAATTTCAAGTTTACAAGGAGTTCGTTTATGAACCGGAAAGTTGCAGCCTTTTTGGGCAGACACAATTTCAGCATCCATCAGGACATTAATTCAGTTGTTGAAGCCATGCTTTTTGATATGAATGAAGGATTGAGCGGCCGTCCTTCTGGCGAGGATATGATTAGAACTTATGCGAATCCTCCGTCTCAGGCTACAGCTGGAAAAAGTGTCATTGTAATTGATGCCGGCGGAACAAATTTTCGTTCTTGCCTTGTAACTTTTGATTCAAACGGAAATCCTTCAATTGATTTTATGGAAAAAACAAGAATGCCTGGCGTTGACCGCGAGCTTTCTAAAAAAGAATTCTTTGACCAGATTGCATCAAACCTTGAGCATCTTAAAGACAAGTCTTCTAGCATTGGATTCTGCTTTTCTTATCCAGTTGACATTCAGGAAGACGGAGACGGCGTTCTTATCAACTTTACAAAAGAAGTAAAAGCTCCTGAAGTTGAAGGTTCCCACATCGGAAAAGAACTTGAAAAGGCATTGAAAGAACACGGCTGGAAAAACAAGCTTCATGTTTCAATGCTGAACGACACAGTTTCCGCCTTGCTTGCTGGAGCTGCCGACCCGGATGAAGGAATGAAATATTCTTCTTATGTTGGATTTATCCTTGGTACTGGAATGAATTCTGCGTATATTCAGACTGCAGCTCCGGAATACAAAAATTTAAAGACACAGATTATAAACTGCGAGTCTGGAAAATTTGACAAGGTTGCAAGAAGCGACTTTGATATTTCATTTGATAAAAAAAGTGAAAAGCCTGGAATCGGTATAATGGAAAAACTTTGCTCAGGCGCATACATGGGACCGATTGCTTTTGAAGCTGTAACAACTGCCGGCAAGGAAAATCTTTTTACAGAAAAACTTTCAGAAAAACTTTCCAAACTTGATTCTCTTACGCAAATTGAAATGGATTCGTTCCTTCATGCGCCATATTCAACAAATTCAAAGCTCGGCTCAATTATGGCTGAATGCGCAAAAGAAGATGACTACGATGTTTTGTTCCAGTTGCTTGACGCTCTTGTAGAACGTTGCGCTAGAATGGCCGCCGCAATTTTGTCTGCCTGTGTAATAAAGAGCGGGGAGGGCAAGACTGCTGACAAGCCTGTGTGCATTCTTTGCAACGGAACTTCATTCTTTAAAACTTATAAAGTTCGCCAGCGTGTTCTTGGTTATCTTGAAGAGCTTCTTGTAAAGGAACGCGGACTTTACTTTGATGTAATCAGCCGTGAAAACGACATTACTCTTGGCACTGCGATTGGCGGTCTTCTCTAATGAAATTTATGGGGGAAAGCTTTTAAAGTTTTCCCTGTTTCTTTTGGGCGTGGTTTTTCTTAGGTTTTTATAAAAAAAGTCCGATAATCAACTGGAGCAATATATGTCAAACGCTAAAGTTTTAGGAAAATCAATTCTCCTCATCATTCTTATTGTAGTTCTTGTTTTGTTCGGACTTCTTTGGTTTGACTATCTGGGAATAATTCAGGCTAAGAGAGCTTTTGCGCCTTTATTTAAATTAGCCGGACTTTCTCCGCAGACTTCTGTTTCAGCTTCGTCTTCAAAGGAACTTGTTGAGGCTGATCTTGACAATGACCGTTTTGCAAAAAGACTTGAGGCGCTTGATATTCGTTCGCAGGAGCTTGCAAAAAGAGAGGCTGAAGTAAAGGAACGCGAGGATGCGAATGCCCAGGTTGCGCAGGAGCTTGAAGACAAAGAAAAAACTCAGGCTGAACGCGAAAAAACATTTAATAATTTAGTAAAAAAGTACGATGATAGAAGTGTAAACATCGAGCAAATTGTTGCTAATTTGAACGGTATGCCGCCAAAAAGCGCAGTTGGAATTCTTGTTGAAATGGACGATCAGGACGTAATTGATGTTCTGCGCCGTGCCGATGAGATTGCCGCCGCTTCTGGTGAATCTTCTACAGTCGCATATTGGCTTTCCTTAATGCCTAGTGATCGTGCTGCTGAAATTTCACGCAAGATGGCAAACAAACCGCTTTCAATAAATTAGCAAGATTGCCTGTCAATGCGGCGCGCCGGTGTTTATAGAATCCGGAGGTTGCCCATGCAGGCATTAAGTTTACAGATTGTAAATCCACAGCAGGAACGCGATGTTTCTGTAAAGAAAATTCCGACTGCAAAATCTGAAGACAGAGAGCCGTCATTTAAAGAAATGGTGGAATCCGCTTCAAGAAAAGAACGGGCAGACAATTCTCCTTCCAAAGAAAAAGTTCAAAAAGTTTCAAAGGCTTCTGATGAAATGGCTTCAAATTCTGTAGAAGAAAAAAACAGCACAGAAGCTCAAAAATCCTCGGCTGTTTTTGCTTCATTTGCGGTTGTTAAAGAAGAGCCTTCTGTTCAGGCAGAATCTTCTGTTAATTTAGATTTTCAAACTGAACTTTCTTCCGATTCTATTTCTGAAATTTTGCCTTCTAGCGAGCAGCTTGCATTTTTGCATTCTGAAGATTTTTCATTGGAAAATAAAACTGATGATTTTTCAGCTGAAAGTAGTTTTTTCCTTCCATTAAATGAAATGCAGAATTTGCAGGAGGCGCAGAATCTTTCTGTTGATGAGCCTGAAAAATTTTTAGAAAACACAAAATTTGCCGAGCATTTTTCTAGTGTTGAAGCAAATCTGAAACTTGAATCTTCCCAGTCTGTTCCGGATGAAATTGCAGCTTTGCAGAATTCCGCAGAGTTTGCACAGCTTGCGCTTTCTTCAGAATCCGGCGAAAAGAAACCTGACTTTTTCAAGCTTGAGCTTTCTTCTTCTGATGAAAATGGCGCAAAAGAAGTTCCGTCTCTTTTTGAAAATATTTTTACAGTTACAGACGAGCGTTCCGTTGAGCAGAAAATCGCTGACTTTAAATCCGAGATGAAGTCTGACTATTCAGAGCAAGACAACAGTTTGAATCTTTCGCTTTCACTATCTGAAACTGCAAAGCAGAATATTCTTTCTTCAAATAACCAGAGCGCAGGAGCTTCCGGCTCTACTTTCCAGCAGATGCTTTCTCAGCAGATTCAGTTTAATGCGCCTGATTTTGCTCGCGCTGGAAACATTGTTTTGCAAGACAACAATTCCGGCTCAATAAACATGATTTTAAAGCCAGAAAATTTAGGAAATGTTAAAATAAATCTTCATCTTTCCGATAATGTGATTACAGGGCAGATTACTGTAAACAGCAAGGAAGCTTTCGAAGCTTTTAAACAAAATATGGAGACTTTAAAGCAGGCTTTTCAAAACAGCGGATTTGAAAATGCAAATTTAAGTCTTAGCTATGCCGACACTTCTTCTGGCTCATTTGCTCAGGGAGAACGGCAGCAGAGCAGCGAACAGTTCTTTTCTAACAAGGTTTACGGTGATTATGCGTCTTCCGCTGAAATTTCAGGAGCGGCTTCTTCGCAAGCTGCATATAGCGCGGATTCTGACAGAAAAATCAGCGTTGTTGCATAGGAGTAAAAGATGGACGGAATTCAGTTGAATACAAGGCTTAGCGATCAGGAAATGGCAAAGCTGAATATGCAGGTAGATTCTTTCAACAAGTCAATTACAATTGAAGGAAGAAAAGTTCAGCGCGACTTGGGAAAGGATGATTTCCTTAAGCTTTTGATTACTCAGCTTTCGAATCAGGATCCTACTTCTCCTATGGAAAACACGCAGTTCATTGCTCAGATGGCACAGTTCAGTTCTCTTGAGCAGATGACAAACATGAATCAAGAATTTTCAAAAATGAATTCAATGCTTGTTTCTTCTCAGGCTGTAGGAACAATCGGAAAAACTGTTGATATTACGCTTGGCGACACAAAGACAACTGGAGTTGTTGAAGCCGTAACTTACGGAGCGAATCCGCAGGTGCGCGTAAACAATATGTATTATGACATGAAACAAATCTCCGCAGTTTACGGAGAATGAGTTCAGGTTGGGGAACTCGTATAAAAAATCATAAGAGGGTAAATTTATGATGAGATCGCTTTATGCAGGCGTTTCGGGCTTGCAGAATCACCAGACAAGAATGGATGTAATTGGAAACAACATTTCCAATGTAAACACTTACGGATTTAAAAAAGGCCGCGCTACTTTTCAGGACATGATAAGCCAGCAGATTAACGGTGCTGCTCGTCCTACAGAAGAAGTGGGCGGTGTAAATCCTAAGGAAGTTGGACTTGGAATGAGTGTTGCTACAATCGACACAATCTTTACACAGGGAAACCTTCAGACAACAGGAAACACAACTGACCTTGCTATTCAAGGAAACGGATTCTTTGTTCTTAAAAACGGAGACGAAACTTTCTATTCACGCGCAGGTGTCTTTGGAACAGACTCAAACGGAACTCTTGTAAATCCTGCTAACGGACTTCGTGTTCAGGGCTGGATGGCAGAAGAAGTAAACGGACGTCAGGTTGTGCGCTCTTCCGCAACTCCTACAGATTTGGTGATTCCAGTTGGCCAGAAAGACCCGCCTAAAGCAACAGAAAATGTAAGATATTTCTGCAACCTTAACAAGAACACACCAGAAATCCCGGACAATCCTACTGCGGATCAGGTTATTGAAGGAACTTGGCAGACAGAAATTGATATTTATGATACTTATGGAAACGCTCATCAGGTTCAGATGAATTTTGCAAAAGTTCCAGGAAATCCAAACCAGTGGACAGTTACTGTAAATGTTGACCCGGACAATGCTGATTTTACACAGACAAGAATTGGCTTTGGAACAACAGACGGCGTGCAGAATACTTACACTTTGAATTTTGACAATACAGGAAAACTTCAGTCTGTAATTGACAGCGCAGGAAATCAGTCTAACCCTCAGGGCGAAATCGTTCTTCAGGCTTCTTATGCAGTTGCTGATTCAAATGCTGATGCAAACGGAAATCCATACCGCCAGACTTTCAACTTGAATCTTGGAACAATCGGCTCAATGGAAAACACAATTACTCAGGCTGCCTCAAAATCTACAACAAAAGCAAACTATCAGGATGGCTACAAGCTCGGCTATCTTGACAACTTTAAGATTGACCAGTCTGGAATAATCACAGGCGTTTATTCAAATGGTTCTGTCCGCACAATCGGACAAGTCGCAATGGCAAGCTTTACAAACCAGGGCGGTCTTGAAAAGAAAGGCGACAATACTTACGCAGAATCAATCAACTCTGGAATGGCAAACATCGGCGAAAGCGGAACTCAGGGAAAAGGAAGCATGCTTTCTGGAACTTTGGAAATGTCAAACGTTGACCTTACAGAGCAGCTCACAGACATGATTGTAACTCAGCGCGGATTTGAATCTAACGCAAAGACAATTCAAACCGGAGATTCAATGCTTGAAACTGTTTTAGGTTTGAAACGCTAACTTAGTTGAACTAGGAATCTTTAGAAAGTAATTTCTTTAGAACCTCTAATTCATAACCCAACCTTAGCTGGACAGATGAACCCTCGTCTGTTCAGCTTTTTTTGTATCTGTTTGACTATGCCTGCATTTTTTGATATAATTATTACAATTTTTGTGAGGGGTAAACTATGATTTTTCCACTTGAAGAACTTGCTAAATTCAAAGGCGGAATGTACGCCATTACTGTTGCTGCCAGCCGCCGCGCATATCAGCTTGCAAAACTTGCTATGATAGAGGATCCTTCTGTTTCTGAGCTTGTAGAAGATAACGACGGAAAAGTTGTAAGTCTTGCAGCCCGTCAGCTTTTTTCAGGCGAAGTTAAATATGCTATTGAAGCTCCGGCGCACTAATTTTGCTTTTTGCATTGATTAAAAATTGATTCCGGTAATTGTTGTTTTTGCACCAACTGCTTGCGGAAAAACTGCTTTGGCTGAAGACTTGTTCGGTAAAAGCAGTTCTTTTGTTTTTAAAGGAAAAGCCGAAGTTATAAGCGCAGACAGCCAGGCCGTTTACAAAGGTCTTGATATTGGAACTGCCAAGCCTACAAAAGAAGAACAGCAGGAAATTCCTTTTCACCTTATTGATGTTGCTAGTCCGCAGGAACAGTTCGGGCTTGGAAACTTTCTTGAGTCCGCAGATTCTTTGTGTGCGCAGATTTGGAGTAGAAAAAAAATTCCTTTGGTGATTGGCGGAACTGGTTTTTATATAAGAAATTTTTTGCTAGGTTCGCCGTCAACTCCAGAAAGCCGCCCGGAAATCAGAGAGCAGATAAAGCAAAAACTTTCCGATTTAGGAAAAGAAAGTCTTTATGCCGAGTTGAAAATCTTAGATCCTGTGAGCGCAAAAAAAATAAATATAAATGACGAGTATAGAATTTGCCGCGCCCTTGAAATTTTTTATTCATGCGGAAAACCTTTAAGTTCATTCGTTCTTCCATGCGAACTTAGAAAGCAGTATAAATTTTGCACACTGATTTTAAATCGGAGCAGGGAAGAACTTTACAAGCGCATTGATTTGCGTGTGGAAAAAATGTTTGAAGCCGGACTTGCGCAGGAAGTTGAGGCCTTGAAAAAATCAGGGCTTACAAAAGATGCCCCTGCGATGAAAGCCATTGGCTACAGCGAATTTTTTATTGAAGGTCTTACCTTAGAACAGATAAAAGAAAAAATAAAATTCAACAGCCACCGTTATGCAAAAAAACAGTACACCTTTATGCGCGGAATTCCTGAAGCTTGCATTGTGGATGCTGACGACAAAGAAAAAATAAAGCAAATAATTTCAAGTTTTCTTAGTTCAGTGTTATTGTAAATGTTGTTCCTTTGTTCGGCTTGGATTTTACATTTATGCCCCAGCCATGGCTGTCTATAATTGACTTGACTACAGAAAGTCCTATGCCCATTCCGTTTTCACGCCGGGAATTTGACGCGCGGAAGAACAGCTCAAAAACCTTTTCCAAGTCTTCTTCTGGAATTCCAACTCCAGTGTCGCTTATTGAAATTTCAGTTTTTCCAAGTGAATTCTTTTTTGCTTCGAGTAAAATTGAATCTCCGTCATTTGTGTAGCGCAAGGCGTTTCCGTAGATATTTTCCAAAGCCCGCGTAAAAAGATTTTTGTCCATAAGAACTTGCTGCTCATCGATTTCTATAGAACTTGAAATTTTCCGCTTATACAATTCTGCGGCGCATTCCATATTTGCTGCAAAGTCCTTTAAAAATGATTTCAGCTCAACAGGTCTTAAAGTTTTTTTCCATTCTATGTTGTCCATTTTTACATAGTTGATTAAGTCATTTATCATTGATTCAAGTTGGCCGGCTTTTGTGTTTATTATTGAAACCGATTTTTTTATGTCGTCAATGCTGTTTACAATTCCGTCTGAAACCGCTTCTGAATATCCTTTTATCAGCGCGACCGGAGTTCTCAAGTCGTGGCTTATTCCCATTATAAAGCGCGAGCGGCGTTCAAGATTTTCCTTTAATGCTTTTCTCATGCGCTCCAAGTCTTCTGTGAGCTGCAAAATTTCATTTGAGTTCCTTTTGCCTGAAATTTCAAGCTTTGTGTCAAGCTCTCCGTTTGCAATTTTTTGAGTTGCCTTTTGAATTATTTCTATTGAATTTGAAACTGACTTTGCAATTAAAATAATCACCGTGATTGACAATGATTCAAAAACAAGCACCACAAAAAATATGTGCATCATGAATTTTGGAATTCTTTTCAGCGAATTTTTTTCTTTTGCATCGAATCTGCTTATAATCAAGCCTTTGTTTTTGTGGCTTACGTCGTGCGCATCTTTTTGCGGCTGTTTTTCAAGAAAAAAAGACTGAAACTGATAGTCGTAAGAAGAACTTGTTGTCTGCACAAAATCAAAAAGTTCCTTGGGATTGTGCGTGCTTCCTGTTTGTAATTCAGGAATTGTAGAAAGAATGATTTTTGAGTTGTAAAAAATCAGAATCTGGACTTCTGGCGGAATTTTTTCAATATAGTTTTGAATCTGGTTCCAGTTGCTTTCAGAAAGATTCGCCTCATTTATTTTTCTGATTTCCTTGTAGCCTTTCATTAAAAATCTTCGCGGGGAATTGTAATATGTGTAAATTGGAAAAAAAATCATGCATAGCGTTGGAAGTATTATAATTCCCGTGATTAAAAGCGAAATTTGATTTTTAATTTTCATTCATTGCTTTCCATGCTGAACTGGTAGCCAAGACCAAAAACTGTCTTTATATACTTTGGCTTTGCAGGATCTTCCTCGATTTTTCTTCTTAGCCGTTGAACATAAACTCCAACCGCAGTCATGTCTCCGAACGGAGTTTTCCATACCGCATTGAAGACTTGTTCCGGCGTTGCAGGCTTGCTGTTGTTTTTTACAAGATATTCAAGAACTTCGTATTCTTTTGTTGAAAGCGGAATTTTTTCAGTTCCTTTTTTTAGGATGCAGCTGTTGCAGTAAAGCGTGTACGGACCAAAATTTATTGTTTCTTCCACCGAAGCTTCTGTTGCGCAAAGCCGCGCGAGCTTGGACTGAACTCTTGCAACTAGAACTTTCGGGCTGAATGGCTTTGTTACAAATTCGTCCGCGCCAAATCCAAGCCCTTCTATTATATCTTCATCTGCATCCCGCGCAGAAACAATTATGACAGGAATTGTGGCTTTGTAGCTTTTTCTGAAAGTCTTTAAAAAGTCAAATCCGCTCATTCCAGGAAGATTTAAATCAAGAATTACCAGAGCAGGCGAATATCCTGCGCCTAGTTTTTCAAGAGCTTTTTCTGCTGTGTCAAATGCCAGCGAGTCAAAATCCGCGTTGTTCAAGTACATGCAAATAAGTTCTGCCATTTCTGGAACATCTTCTATTACAAGGATTTTTGTTTTCATGGCTGAAATTTACAATTATTCAACAGGATGTTCAAGAATTTTTGCGCGCTTCTAACAGATTATTATTTGAATTTTCTGAAGGAATACTTCCTAAGAGGCTAAGTGAGTATTCCTAAGAGCTGAAATA
>JAUNWH010000028.1 GCA_030540405.1 Spirochaetales bacterium | reverse complement strand
AAAAACATCTACAGAGTCCTCTGTTTTTAAAACAATACAACTTCCATCAGAATTATACAGTATTTCACTAGACGAAGAAAGTTTCCTATTAGTTTCTATTCTTTTTATTTCTTTTTCTATAAAAATATCCCAAATTTTTATTACTCCATAATAATCTAAACTTGCAATATACTTACCATCTGGACTATATACTATAAACTCTGCACTATCTTCTATTTTTTTTACCTCCTTTCCAGTTTTCACATTCCAAATTATTATCAGCCTGCCTTCACAAGTAGCAATAAACTGCCCATCAGGACTATAAATAATACTTTCTATCCTAACACCAGCCATATAATGCCCAGTAGGAAAATACAACTTAGGTTCTGTCTGCACTATCTCATCTTTTTGTTCAACGGCAATATTTTCTGCAGCAATTCCTCTTGCTGTATTTTGGGCAGAACAAATGCTTACTATCAACATAAAGAAAAATAATGTCAGCAATACTTTAGGAACTTTTCTCTTCATCTTTCTACTCCAATTTAAATCCAGAACTTAGTTCTATATAAAACAACCAAGGCAGGATTACTTCATCAAAAAAATAAAGCTACAAACGTAAAAAATTGTATTGGATACCAACATTCACAGCATTTGATTTTATGCAATAATCTCCATAGAGCAAGAATTTATTGTTTATTCTTAATTCCAAATTCAATGGAAAATATATCGAAGTATATTGCGTAGATATATCTGCACCTACACCAGCAGAAAATGCAATACGTTTATTATTGAATAAATAAATTTCACCACATGGCGAGAAGTCAAAAACGCTTTCTGCATTATCATTTATATAATAATTGAATCCACCTTTTACCTTAAAAAAATTAAAATATTCCAAATCAATTCCTGCATTTAATCCTACATTATCATTGTCAAGAATAGTTCTATAACCGCCAAATATTCCAACTCCAATAGAAAGAGTTGCCCAAGAATAAGAGTCCACATTGAAGAATGAATCATTTTTATAATTATTTAACTTAACAGAATATGATTTTCCGCTTATATATGAGTTGCTCCAGTTTCTTGTTTTTCCAAACACAACTTCTATATTATGCTGTCCCTCAAATAAAGGAGAATCAACATTAAAAATTCTATTTTTAGTTACATAGCCATAATAAATACCATCAATATAAAGCCTTCCATCAATAAGACTTTCAACAGCAAGTTTTGTAGTCTTGAAGTTTATTTCAAATGAACTTTTATTAGTAGTAGAAATTTTCTCCTCTTTAGGCTTTTGTTTTCCAATGGCAAAAGAAAATTTATACTCACCATTAGGCAGAAAAACAATCTTATTATTTTTTATTTCTCCAAAATCCTTGCCATTTATAGTCAGTTTTCCAAGACTGCTTACCTGAACAGTAGCTTTTGCGGCCTGAATCTGCACAGAAGTTTTTTCACCAGTTTTTACCTCTGCATTTTTTATAAAGACAAATCCATCTGCCGATTTTACCTCAACTTTATAGATTCCAGAGCCAAGTTTTGAAAGTTCCAGTTCTTTTTCTGTCTCTACATATCCAAATCTTTTTCCGTTCAAGTAAACTTCGCCAGAAACATTGCTTAAAAGATTAATTCCACCAGACTTTATAAAAACATCAATTATTTTATCCGCTTCAACTAGAATATTTTCAAAGAACTTTTTTTCGCCAGAACGGATTTCAAGATAATACTTTCCAGACTGCAAATCTTCTATTTTTTGAGGTCCGTTTTCCCTTATATGGCATTTAAAATCGCTGTCAAGGTACAAATCGCCTTCGATGTCGCTAGTAACAATTATGCTACCTGTTTGCTTCACTAAAGAACTTGAACGACCTGCAAGATAAACATCGCTTACAAGCTGGCGGTATTCTCCAGGAAGTTGCTGACCTGCCGTAGCACGAAGAACATCATTTCTAACTTCTTTTAGAACTTCTTCAATGGATTTACCTTTTTCCGTAATTCTTTTTGTAAGCGCGGGAGTATAAACTCCGTCCAGAGCCGTTTCTCCGGCTTCCGCAGAATAAACGATAATCGAATTTTTAGGTTTGCGACTTACGGCTGCAAGTCCACGAGTGTCTCCGCCGCGATGCTTGCCATTCGGAAACGGATCATTGCGGCACGAATCCAGAACAACCACATTGGATTCCCCTGTCATGCTGTCCATAACCTCATCAAGTTCAACACATCTGTAGCGAATTTGCTCTTCATCATCGATTTTTGAATTTACAGGAATAAGATAGTTTTTTTCGTCAATTTGAACCGCATGACCACCATAATGAAAGAACGCAATTCCACCTGCCTTTTTTGTCTTGTTTCTAAATTCCAAAAGAGAATCAAACATTTCATCCCGATTTGCATTTTTCACAAATGTTACGGAAAAACCGATACTTTCAAGGGCATTTTTTAAGTCCTCACCTTCCGGCACAGGCTGGCTCAAGGATTTTATCTCGCTGTAATCACCGTTGGCAATAAGCAGAGCATTTTTAGCTTCCTGGGAGAAAGCAGATGAAAGAAGTCCTGCAATAACAAATATGCTAAAAAGTTTTTTTATTCTTAACATGTTTCTATCCTATTTCTTTTATTATTTACTCCGAAAAAACAGTACATCGCACTTTGCAAAATCTTTTATATAATTTTCATTCTTGCTTTTTACACAGTCTTCCAGTTCTTTTAAAACAAGTATTAATCGATTCTCATAATCTTTTTTAGCATCAAAGTCCTTGCACTTTTTACCGTAATCAGAAATTTGAAGAATTTGCTCTAAAAGCTCACGATATAAAAGATTTTGTTCAGACAATTTTTCATTTTGAGAATTTGCCATGACTGCACTACACAGACACTTTGCCAGTCCGCCTATAACTTTACAAATCGGAAGCAGAATTTCATTATTCTTCAAGTTTTTATTTTTAAACTGAACGGAATACTCAAAATCAACAATGTCTTTTACCGTTCTTATGGCAAGCCTTTTTGAATCATTGCCGGATTCTTCTGCTTCTTTTTCCAATGCAGCTATAACAGGATTAATTTCGTTTTTCACATTTTTTACTAATGCAAAGAATTTTTGAACGGAGCCTTCTATAACAGTTTTTCTCAAAAAATCCACAAAATCAAAATATTCAACAAAACCCACAGAATTCGGGTCAAGTTTTTCATAGCGTTTTAAAGAACGGATTGACCAGCCAATGCTCCACACAGGAAATTCTTCCTTTAAATTAAAAGCAATCATTCTAGAAAGGTGTGCATCACATTTGTTTAAGGAATTGGACACAGAACTAAATTTTGAAGCAATAAATTCAGTTGTTTTATTTTCCAGAATCTCATCAATATCATCTTTAAACTTTTTTTGAACTGATTCATCAACTTCTTTTTTCAGAAGAAATTTTGGAACAAAAATTGAACCGCCAACAAGAAATGAAAGAGATGTAAGAATAATTGAAAAGTCAATTCGCTCAGCAGTTTCTTTTGGAGAAAAATTTGCAATATTTTCTAAAAACTTACAGTTCCAATTCTCAACCAAAGGTTTGCTGAATACAATAAGCAAAATCGCACCAAGAGAACCGATGAGAAGCAGAGCAACTAGCACAAATAAAATAAAAAAACAGACTTCACTAATTGAGTGTTTAGATTTTTTATCTTTTGAAGAATCAGAGTTGTTATCCTTTTTTTCTACATTTTTATCAGATACAGATTTTTCCTTTTTTTTAGTTCTGCCAGCAGTTTTTCTTGGTAAAGTAGTCTGAATAACACCCCATTTTCCATCAGTCTTAAACTGAGAATCAGAATTTCGTCCGATTGCTTCAAAAACAGAATCAATTCCTACAAACACATCAGACTTTAGAACACGAGGAGCAACTAAAGGAATATTCTTATTTGATTTATTTTTGAAAAGACAACGCTCTTCCAGCGTTTCAAAATTTATAGAAGATTTTGTCTCATTAGCATATTTGTTAAAATCACCTACAAGCCTTCTGTAATTTAAGTCTCCTTTTATTATAACAAGATTACTTTTATCAAAATGATTTTTCAAGCCGTTAGGCATTTTGTCAAAATAATATGGCTCAACCCAAAAATCATTAGGAGAAAAAACTTCAATTTTCTTTTTGCTGATAAAATCCAAAAGTTCTGTATTTTTTCCATTTTTTGTAAGAGCAGCAACAAGTTTTGAAAAATCATCAATTGTTGCATCAGAAACAAAAAACGGACATGGCTTTAAATGAAAAACAACTTTTTTTGCAAGTCCATACACAAGAAAGAAAACCGCAAGATAAATATCACTAAAAAGTTCCGCGCCACTGTTATCACAAATGATGTCAAATCTTGAATAAGGTTTAGTCACATCCAAATAGTTTTGACATATTTCAGTTTCATTGCAAAGACATTTTACGGATTCAGAGCGGATTTCATGAAGCTGGCTTAAATCTCCAGTATTGGAAGTCAATGAATAATAAAGAATGCTTTTTATATGCTCATTCTTTCGCTCATTAAATTCCTGTTTTTCTTTTTTCGAGAATTTTCTCTTATTAAATTTTTCAAAATCATCAAACAAGACAGAAAGTTTAGAACTGAAATCTTCCGCTCTATCCTTCCAGTCTGCATCTTTTTTTGCTGCAAAAAAATCAAACTTCAAATTATCATAATTTCTAAGACTAAGAAGCAGATGATAAAAATAGAATTCAACAAGAAAAAATGGAGCTTTTTCAAAGAAATCCTTTATAGTGTAATCTTTATAAGAAGAGATTGACTTTTTTAATTCATCAACTCCAGGAATATTTGAATGCAATATTTTTTCATCATCGACTTTATGATCCTTAATAAAAGACTCATACTCTTCTGAACAGACTTCCTTAAAAATTTTGGGAAATCTGTTTTCAATAGTAAATTTTGCAAATGAGCCTGCATCTTTTGCAGAAAATTCATCGAACTTATCTTTTTTCCAATAATCTGACCTTTCCATGCTTCTACTCCATCACAGTATACGTAATCTTGAAAACACTGGTTTCGTAGTTTTCGGCGGAACTTTGTTTTACAGCCATAAATCCGCGTGTGATTTTCTGAATGTCGTTCTTTGCGTATCTTCCGGTAGAAGTCTGCTTCGGAAGTCCTTTCTCCGAAGTTGAGGCATAAATCAGAATCTGCTCCGCTCCGTAAACGCCGTCAATAACTTTAAAAACCGTGTCTTTCAAATCAGGAAAAGTGCGGACTTCACCTGCGCGGATAAAATTGTTCTCAACAGGAAGCCAGTTCTTGTCGCCGTTAGCGTCAATGCACAGAATCGCAATATAAGAATCCTTCTCCACAGAAATCATGAACTTCACAATGTCATTCGGATAAAGCATATTCACAAGATTATCCTCGCTGTCGAGCATCGCCGCAGTAATAAGGTAGTCAGGCTTGGGGATATTACGTTTTTCAGATGAGCCGTTTTTTACAGAAGAAACATCTTTTTCAACTACGGAAGCAATTTTTACATCTTCAAAATCCTTAAGAATTTGATTTGCCTGCATGGAATTCTTTGGCAATAAAGTCAGATTTAAGGATTTTATTTCTGACATTGGAATAAGAATTTTTTCAGAAGCAACAAGTTCACCTGTAGAATCCTTCAAATCCAAAAACAGTTCAAGATTTTCTGCATTTGGAAAATAAGTTCCTAATATAATGTATTTTTTTTGTTCTGAAGTCTTTTTCATCTGTCCAAAAGAAACACCGCGAGTTGCAACAATCTGCCCATCAGAAGAAAGCGAAGAAGTGTCTACAATCTTTATACGCATTGTTCTTGCAGCCGCTCGTTTTATTTCATTTTTAATCCATGGAACAATAGAACCGCAAGTTTCAGAATCAGAATAATAGATAAAGCCGATTGCAGTTTCTGCACGCTGAATTTGTTTTTCAAAAAGCACATTGTCAAACCGGCGTATTCCGTCAGAAATAGAATTCTGTGCAAAAGTTGAAACTGCCAAAATCATAAATAAAAAAACAAAACTAAAATATTTTTTCATAAAATCCTCCAATTATTTTTTTAGAATACTTCCGTTTAATGTCATTCTTTTTAAAGCTGACGGAAATTTTATAACTCCATTCTCATCCGTATAACAGAAAATTCCTACAAAGCCATATTCAGGCACTAAAGAAAAATTTGTCAGCATCATACCCTGTTTTTTTTCATATTCAGTAAACCAAAGTTTTTCAGCGGAATTAGAATCCATGCCAGCAAAAAATGACTTTCCATTATATCCGTAAGAATCCGATGCATTTTGAACACCAGAAACAGCAATAAAATCTTCATTTTCAGAAAGGCAAATAGATGTTATAAATGATGACGGATTTTCATTACGATAAAAGTAAGTCCACCTTTCATTAGGAAGAACTTTTATTACAACAGCAGATATGTTCTCAGTTCCAAAAGTTTCTGCTCCTACAAAAATTTCTCCGTTTATATTCTGAACCATGCAAGACACAGACTTTATGCTTTCTGCAAAATCTTCTTTTGTAACAAGTTTTCCGGCATAAGAAAATTTATATAATATAGAAGAAAGAACTTCCCCATTTTCATTTTGTCTGTTGCAAAATAAAAAGAATTTATCAGATTCAGTGCTATACAGACATAATGCATGATACACAAGACTTGACTCTGCTATAGGAAGTTCCAATGGCACTAAAGAAAAAATCGGATTGTCATTTTCAAAAGAAAATTTTAGAACAACAAGACTACCACCACAGTCAAATCCTACCGCAAGAATGTTTTCTCCAAATGAATTTACAGAAAAAAGACCTGAAAGTTCTGAAATCTTAAACGCCCCAATATGACCGCTTTTAGAATCTACAGCAAGCACAAGACCAGATTCAGATTTTTCATTCATGCTTTGCCCCACGCAGACTATCTTGTTTTCAAGCAAAATTCCGTCATAAATTCTGTTATCAGTATTTTTTTCAGAAAAACTAGACTCCCATTTTTTTGTTCCAGTATTTTCAAAGCAACCAAAATATGCGCTCCAAAACTTATTTCTATTTTTATCCTCTTCTATTTTGTTTCCAATGCAAAATATAGAATTTTCATTTTTTGAGCCAAAGGCAGTTAAAAGCACCGTATCAGAATAATCTTTACTCCACAGAGGCTCACTTATTTTCACTATCGGGCGAACATCTTCAAAAACAACTTTCTCTCCATCAAAAGTATAAGTGTAAACAAAATCTGCCTTATTATTTTTACTTAAAGGTATTTTCCAGCTGCTAGATTTTTTATTTCCTTCTTGAACAAACAACTTTGTGTTATCAGAAGGAATTCTTAAAGCCGCAACATTTCCAGAAGAAATATAATATTCGGGATTTGAATTTCTGCTATTTACCTGACCGCTCAAAAAACATGGAAGCAATGATATTCCGTTTGAAATTTGAACAGAAATTTTGGAATTGTTTTTCAAAATCAAATAATTGTCCAAACTTTGATTTTCAACAGGTTTTTCTATCAGTAATTCAGATTGATTATCTGTTATAGCTATTTTATTACGCAAATAGAAAAAAATATTTTTTGTAAAAGGAATTTTATATAAAACTTCCCAACCATCATAAAGAGCAGAATCGTGAAGTGGGAATTTATGGGCCACGCTAGAGTTTGCAGAAACTGTAGTTCCGTCAATTTCAATATCAAAGCTAGAATTATTTTTTATTAAAGTCTCAAAGCAATTGTCGATGTATGCATTCTTCTGGAATGTAGAATTCTTCGCGGTTACACAGGCAGCTAGTAAAACAAGAGAAAAAATGTATATATTGTAAATAAAAATAATTTTTTTCATATAGAAAAAAGTTTTCCCTTCTAAACAAGAAGGGAAAACTTTATAAGCTTTATTCCATAAAGAGCTGGATGCGAGCATCCTCAACAAGGCTCTTCTTACCTACTTCGCGGATGTCATACTGATAATTGCCATCAATTTCTGTAACAATCACATCATATTTATATCCTGGAAGGAATGTAAAAGGAGATACTTTCTTCTTTGTAAAATTATCAAATTCAAAAGTGAGAGATGTATACAGTTTGCCAGCCTCACCATTCTTAGATTCAATCTCATATACATCAGACCTGCCAGAAGCTGTGAATCTTCTACCTTTTTGATTTTTTAAAGGAGTTTCAGCGTTTCTAAATTCAATTCCAGAATTTGTATCATTCTGAATACTTACAAATGCAACATCATATCCAACCCTTGAAGCAGAAGGACCTTCAAATCTCATTGGAGTTATATCACCACCAATAGGCTCTGGATATGCTCGCTTTCTATCTGCTCTTCCAGGATTATTCATTGAAGTTTTTTCATTTGTTTTAGGATTCACATAAATAAAAGTCGGATAAAAATCATAAGAAAGACTATCATCTCTTGAACTTAAATAAATTCTTTTATTTGTTGTTAATGGTGCTAAGGTCGCAATAACTTCACCTTGAGAAGGGTTACCCAACCTAAGTTCAAGAACAAAATTTTCTGATTCATTGCTTACATAAATGCATTCTTTCTGACTAGCGTCAACACCTTTGTAAATCGACAAAGAAATCTTGTCTCCTGAATCATTCAAGTCATATACAACAAGGCCTGTATAAATAACATCTTCTTCTGTAATTCTAGCCTTTTCCTTGTATACATTAGCAGTAGCAACACGAATCAGCAAAGAACCGCTAGATGGAATTCCAGGAATCTTTGAAATATCAAATGACCTTGATGAGTTAGCATGAATTCCACCAATTAGATTTCCTTTTTCAACCTTACCAACAAAAACAACAACGTCTTCTGTAGTGTTATTAGAAATAAACAAAGAGCCTTTTTCAGAATTAAAATTAACCTCCTTGTTTTTTAGCTCAATTGGTTTGTTTTCTTTAGAATTAGTACTCGCACATCCGACAACCATCAATCCAAGCACAGCGGCAAACGCCAAGCATCCAAGTTTTTTCATTTCTTCCTCCAATAATTAGGATTTTTTCCCAATATATAATTATATCAAAAATAATATACTACTATATCAAATTAATCAATTAAAATTATATATAAATATATCTATCTTGATATAAAATGGACTTAGAAAAGACAGTAATCGACAACATAAAAAGAATTCGCAAGGAAAAACATATCACGCAGGAACAGCTGGCAGAAGCGTGCAATACAGCGACAAGCTACATCGGGCTTATGGAGACCTACAAAAACGTGCCCAAACTTTCCACAATCGAAAAAATCGCCGCCGCATTGAATGTTGAGCCTGAAATACTTTTCAAAAAATCAGAAATCGAAAAAAAAGATGAGCAGAAAATCCGCATAATCACAGACACAGTCATAGAAAGCATGAGAAAAGAGCTTTACAAGGCAATCAGAGAAAACTGGCGCGCGGAATAAAGACAAATATTTACAGTACCAAACATTTTCGACTGGCAGTCGGCATACCTGCCCGATAGACAGTCGGCACTACTACCCGACTGACCTTCCGCATACTCGTCGACTGCCAGTACCAATGTTTGCCGACTGTCAATACTTATACTTGCCGACTGGCAGTACCAACATCCACCGACTGACAGTACTAACAACTATGTACTGTAAAAAAACAATGCAAGTAGCTTATCAACAAACTAAATAAATTCCATCTACAATAAAACGGCATTCCTTATAAGAAAAACAAAAAAAAATAGCGGTCTATAAGAATAAAAAAATATAAATTTGTAATATTTTTTTCAAAAACCTGCACTTTTTTAAATTTTGAATAAATATATATAATAAATCGCTATGAAAAAGGAGGCAAATAAAATGAGCACAGAAGAAAAGTATTTTTACTGATAGGAATCAGCTAAAAAACAAACAAGTCTACGGATAAGAAAAGGCTTACAAAACAGCATCATAAAAAGCTCCGTAGATTCAGCAAGACAGATATAGAAAGAAGCAGCATGGTTTCTATTCTATTTTTAAGAAAAAATGAAAATGCAAGAAAGCAAAAATAGACTTGCATATAAAAATAACACATAGGAGTTTTTATTATGATGAATATCAATTCACAGCGAGAAACAAACTTTGCAGTAACATTGACACCATGCAATTTTAAGGAACACACCTACATTGCCCGTGTTCCAAGAAAAACAGTAACAACAGATCAAATTCTAGATCTTGTTTCTGCTCATAATCAGGGAATTGACCGCTATCAAATAGGTCATGCCATGGAACTGTTGAAAAAGGAAATTCTTGAGCAGGCAGAGCTTGGTTTTGCAGTAGACATTATGGAAATCTGCAAGCTTTACATCGCTCCTCGGTCAGGAATAAAATCACTTACACCAGAAGCGGAAACTGTAACAGGCTTTGAAGCGCGATTTTGCGCAAACGAGCAGTTAAACGAAAAGCTAAAAACTGTAAGCGCATCAGTAACAGCTATAACAGCCCCTGCTCCTCAAATTTCACAAATAGAAAATCCTGTAGATGGAACAAAGGACAAGACACTTAAAGCCACATTCAGCGCACGTCTTATCGGTAAAAAATTAAAGGTCGGAGGCGCAGAAAGCGGAATATGGTTTGTTCCAGAAACAGAAAGCAACGAACCAGCAGAAGATGAATCTACCTGGATAAAAGTTCCAGAAGAATTTATAACTAGAAATACGCAAAGAATTCTTGAATTTCATCTTCCACGCACATTAGAATCTGGTAAAAAATACTTTATACAAATCTGTACATCTACAGGAACAAAAAGCGAGTTAAAAACTCCAATAACAGGAATAAGTAAAATTCCTATTACAATAGAAGAATAAAACAAAAAATCCCGAAGCATAGCTGTATTACCATTATGCTCCGGGATTTTCGTTTATAGTTGCTAATAAAAATTTAGCCTTCCAAGACTTTTGCCAAGTCAGCAGAAGTAAACTTGAGATCTTCAGCTACTTTCGCAGCAGGACCAGACTCGCCAAAGCGGTCGATTGTAAACAAGTCTTTTTTGCTTGAAACATATCTTTCCCAGCCAAAACTTACACCGGCTTCTGCAACAACAACACGCTTTGCATTTCCGATTATTTCTTTCTGGAATGCCTCATCCTGTTTTTCAAACAAAGTCTTGTCCATAACAGAAACAACACGGATATTTTTGCCAGAAACAAGCTTTGCGGCATTCAAAGACATTTCAACTTCAGAGCCTGTAGCAAGGATTGTAATATCAGGATTCTTTGTTCCTTCCTGAACTATATACGCGCCTTTTCTTACAGTATTCTTCCAGTCTTTGTCGGCTTTTTCATATACAGTGATTGCCTGTCTTGTAAATGCCATGCAAACCGGATGATCTGTACTTTCAAGCGCCATTTCCCATGCAACAGCAGATTCTTCTGCATCACCCGGACGCAAGAACTGCACATTAGGAATACAGCGCAATGCCGCATTTGTTTCAACAGGCTGATGTGTTGGACCATCTTCTCCTACATAAATTGAATCATGTGTAAAGATATAGATATTAGGAAGCTTGCTCAAAGCCGCAACACGCAAAGAAGGACGCAGATAGTCGCTAAACACAAGGAATGTAGCCCCGAAAGCTCTAAGACCTCCATGCAAGTTGATTCCGCTCATAACCTGGCTCATCGCGAACTCACGGATTCCATATTCAATTGTGCGACCTTTTCTGTTTGTTCTGTTATAAACACCGTCATCATCAGCAACTTTTGTCTTGTTAGGCCCCTGCAAGTCAGCAGAACCGCCAACAAGCCATTCATAGCGTTTAGCCATGCAGTTAAGACTTTTTCCACTGGCATCACGTGTAGCAAGCTTGTCTCCAGTCTTATAAGAAGGAGATTCACACTCGCCTGTTGCCTTATGATTCCAGTAAGCGTCCCATTTCTTTGCAAGTTCTGGATTTTCTTTTGCCCATTCAGCAAATGTCTTGTTCCAGTTTTCTTCCGTTTTTGCCAATTCAGCTCTTTTTTCTTCAAAATATTTATATGCTTCAGGAGCAACCCAGAACTGCTCATCAGTTGGAATTCCAAGAGCAGCTTTTGCAGCCTTGCAGCCTTCCTCTCCAAGAGGAGCGCCATGAACATCAGCAGTTCCCTGCTTTGGAGCACCTTTGCCAATTACAGACTTAAGAATAATTAAAGTAGGTTTTGAAGTGTCGCGCTTTGCAATCTCAACGAGATCTGCAATTTCACCTACATTATACATAGAGCCACGCAAAACCTTCCAGCCATAAGAAAGATAGCGTTTTTCAATGTCATCTGTAAATGTTATATCTGTGTTTCCATCGATTGAGATTTTATTTTCATCATAGAACACGATAAGTTTTCCAAGACCAAGATTTCCAGCAAGAGAGCTAGCTTCTGACGAAACACCTTCTTCAAGACAGCCTTCGCCAACGAGAGTATAAGTGTAATGGTCAACAATTGTGTGTTTTGGAGTATTAAAACGTGCGGCAAGCATTGTTTCTGCAATTGCCATTCCAACTGCGGCGGCAATTCCCTGTCCAAGCGGACCAGAAGTGCATTCAACGCCATCTGTTTCACCGTATTCAGGATGTCCCGGGCATTTTGAGCCAATTTGACGGAATGACTTTATATCGTCAAGTGAAACTTTATATCCTGAAAGGTGAAGAATTGAATAAAGCAGCATCGAGCCATGTCCGGCGGAAAGAATGAAACGGTCTCTGTCCGCCCATTTTGAATCAGCAGGATTGTGTTTTAAAAGCTCGCCATAAAGAACAGCAGCAACTTCCGCGGCGCCAAGAGGAAGTCCCGGATGACCTGAATTTGCCTTCTGGATTGCATCCATAGAAAGGCTTCTGATTGACAAAGCGACAGCTTCGATAGCTTTTTTGTCCATAGTTGTTACACTCCACTAAAATTAAGGAAAGTTTTAGTGGTATTTTACAACTAAGCGTCTGTTTTTTCAATCATCTAAAAGATTAAAAATAAAGGCTTCTTCTATAAGAGTTCTGGACGTGAAATTCTTCTTAGCAAATCCAAAAGCTCGCCTTTTGAAGGGCAAGTTTGTATTCCCTTGCGGAATTTTTCATTCTTAAACAAAGTCGCCAAGGCAGACAGAACTTTTATATGGAACTGCGCAGAATCAGAAAGAATAATAAACATTACGTAAACTTTCTTTACATCAGGAGCCTGCATATCAAGAGGCTCGCGTAAATACGCAACAACAATCTTGCTTTCAGCACTGTTTTTCACAAGAGGATAACGTGGATGAGGAATTGCAATTCCATTTCCAACAGCCGTGCTAAGAACCTTCTCCCGCTCAACAAGCTCTTTTTGAAGCTGGTGCGCAGTAAGACCAGAAGGAACAACAATGCGGTCGCATATATACTCAAAAACTTTTGCACAGGAATTTCCAGGCACATTCTCTAAAACTTCTCCACGCTCAAAAAGAAGACCAATATCAAAATCTTCCATAATAGAACACTCCTCGTAACCCGCTTTTACTTTTTCTTGAAAGAACTGATTCTGCCAGCGACGCATGAACCGCCCTTTATTACCTTGAACTGGCTTTGCTTTTCTTTTGCAAGAGAAGACTCAAGAATTCCCTTTATATCCTCAAAGTTCCATTCCATTCCGTCCAATGAAAGAAGCAGCGCATCCGCAGTTTCTTCCGCAGTTGGATCAGAAGCAATAGTTTCAATCATACGCAGGATATGACCATGAAGCTGGGCAAGAACCACAACTTCCTGGCTAGGCAGATTCAGAATCAATTCACCAAGAAAATCAATTTTCCTTACTAGCGAGGAAACATTTCCATAAAGTTCCAGTGTTTTTTTTCTGACTGCTCCAAGGGTCTGATCTGCAAACCAGTTGTAATCTTTTTGAAGAATAGCATATCTTTCTTTAAGCGACAAGATAATTTTTTGAAGCTGAATATCATCAAGAGAAAAATCATCACGGCAGATAAAATCCAGCGCATACTTTACATAGTCTGTTTTCTTCTGGTAAAGAGCATCAAGCACAATCTGGTCATAAACAAACTCTGGAATAGAGTTAAGCGTGTATTCCGCAAATGTAATGTTCTTTTTTAGCTCATTGTTTAACAGTGCAAGCGTAGAATTCCATTTTCCGAACGCAGGAACCTCTTCTCCTTTTCTCCACAGTCTTGTTTCCACTCCGTAATGCTCAAAAGAAATCTTGTTTGTATGTTTAAAAAGAAACTCTTCCATTGAGCCGCAGTAAGGAACGCATAGAGTCCTTCTATTTTCAAAAAAAACTGTAACAAGCTGTTCTTCTATTGAGGTCATTGGTCCGCGTTTTTCAAAACATTCAAGAAGTCTTTTTTCAAGCTCCGAAAACCACTCAATCCGCTTTTCTCCAATTTCGCCTTTGTCGAATCTAGTTTCATCACTATGAAGAATCATCATATTAAGCTTGCCTGCATTCCAGTCAGTAACACAGCAAAGGATTCTGTCGCCTTTTTTATATCCGTATTTTTCTGCAAGATAGTCCAAGTCAAGCCCCGTAAGCTTAACTGTGTTTGAAAGCTCAAAGTCACGTGAAACCAAATCCAAGTCTTTATTCGCAGGATCAGATGCTATATACTGTGGAGCATATTCTTCACCATAAAGCATGAACATATCAATAGCATCATCGCTGTCAAAAACACCAACCTTTGACGGAACTTTTTTTCCCTTTACATAAAAACGAAGCGTTGAAGAAATTCTATCTGTTTCAACAAAAGGCATACATCTGTCGCCCGGAACAAAAACTCCCTGATCCGCCTCTGCGGCAGTTGGAACTATGCTGAAAATCTCACCAGTAAAAGCTCCTGCGTGCGTAACAAACCTGCCGTCCTCAAGCTCAAGAACATTAGGACTTGAGCAAAGAAAATCCACTGCATCTTCCAGCGAAGCAGAAAAGCCAAGGGTGTTCAATACTTTTTTCATATCCTTTGCGGTGAAAGGCTTTACATAAGTCCTCAAAAATTTTTCAGCCAATTCTTCTCTTGAAAATCCCATGCCACAATACTAATACTTTTTTGCATAAATAAAAAGATTTTAGAAAAAAAATTGAAAATAATAAGCAATAAGTTTAATATATTTTATAGTAAAACTAGGAGGAAAAATGGATTTCATTGAGCTTTCAAAAAAAAGGTATTCAGTAAGAAAATTTTCAAGCCAGAAGGTTGAAGATGAAAAACTTGCAAAAATTCTTGAGGCAGGACGACTAGCTCCAACAGCGAAAAACAGCCAGTCTCACAAAATATTCATCATAAAAAGCAAGAATGCGCTAGAAAAGATTTACGGAGCAACACCAATGTCTTACCATGCGCCTGTTGTGCTTATGGTTTGCTATGACAAAAAAATAAGCTACAAAAACCCTGCGGACACTCATTATCCAGATTATGACGGAGGAGAAGCCGATGCAGCCATTGTAACAACAGCAATGATGATGGAAGCCACAGAACTAGGATTAGGAACTTTATGGGCAAGAGGATACGACAGCCAGAAAATCTATGACGTTTTTCCGCAGATAAAAGACCTTGAACTTGTATGTTTGCTAGATATTGGCTACCCAGCGGAAGATTCCGCCCCAAGCGAAAGGCACTTTATGAGAAAAGAACTTTCAGAAACGACAGTAGAACTTTAAGGCAAGCGCCCGCGTTCTTATTACGCAAAATACCAATTTTACATTCCTATGCAACAAGCGCACAGCAAGGTGAACTTAGTGCACGGGAATGCTTAAACTTTTTAGTTCCTGATTGCATCAATATTAGCGCTTCCTGCCTTTACAAATGGAAGAACATTTTCATCTCTTTCTATCTTAAGGCGCACAAACATAGGACCTTCTGAAAAAGCTTTTTCTGCCCATAAAAGATCTGCATTTGCGTCAATAGATTCAATTCCAAATCCTTCTGCAATTTTCAATAAATCAGGATTCTTTATAAACTCACTTGCGCTGTAGTTTTTTTCAAAAAGGTATTCCTGCTGCTGATGAACCATTCCAAGCACACCATTTTCAAGAACAATAACTGTAACATTTAAATTAAGCTCGCTCAAAGTCGCAAGTTCCTGAAGGTTCATTAGAATGCTTCCATCTCCAGATATGCACACAACCTTTTTCGCTGGATTTGCAATGGCTGCTCCAATTGCGGCAGGCAAACCAAAGCCCATGGTTCCCAAAGAGCCGCTAGTTAAGAACTGACGAGGATATTCCACAGGATAATACTGCGCCGCCCACATCTGATGCTGCCCAACATCTGTTGTAACAATTATGTCTTTTGAAGAAAGCCCCGCTTTTTTTGCATTCAAAGGAATTTCATTTATAAACTTACGTGGATTTACTGAATCTGATTTCTTTCCACGTCCAAGCTCAAAGCTTTCTGTCTGCTCAAAAACAGAACAAAGAGATTCCAGCCAAGTCTTTCTTTGAGCGGCAAATTTTTTATCATCAGATTCTTTTATTTTTGAAACAAGAAGCGGAAGAGCTGCTTCCACATCGCAGACTAAAGAGCAACTTGAAGGAAGTATTTTGTTTATTTCAGCAGCGTCAATATCTATATGGAGAATTTTTGCTTCCGGACAGAATTTTGCAATCGCACCAGTCGCCCTGTCATCAAAGCGGACTCCCATTGCAAGAACCACATCAGCATCATGCATTGCCTTGTTCGCCGCATAAGAGCCATGCATTCCAACCATGCCAAGATTGTTTTTTAAGTTCTTAGGCAATGTGCCTATTCCCATAAGACTTGTTACAGCCGCAGCGTCAAAAGACTCAAGAAGAGTTTTTATAGCAGATGAAGCCACAGGAGAATTGCATCCGCCTCCAATATAAAGCACTGGACGTTCACTAGACAAAAGAACCTGCGCCATTTCTTCAACGACACAAGGAATTTTATCTTCTGGAGTAGAAAATTTTCTTGCAAAAACTGATTTCTTTACTTCCTCAGCGGAACGGATTTTAGGCCATTCTTCAAATTCTGCAAATCCAGTCTGAACATCGCGCGGAACATCAACAAGGACAGGTCCGGGGCGTCCGCTAGAGGCAATCTCAAACGCAAGAGGAATTGCAGTCAGAAGATCAGAAACTGACTTTACCATCATGCTGTGTTTTGTAATAGGAAAAGAAAGTCCGAATGTATCGGCTTCCTGAAAAGCATCTGTTCCAATCAAAGATGTATTAACCTGCCCCGTAATCGCAACAATCGGAATTGAATCGCACCTTGCATCTGCAATGGCAGTAAGCAGATTCATTGCACCTGGTCCAGAAGTCGCCATGCAAACAGCAGGAATTCCTGTTGAACGCGACATTCCCTGAGCAATAAAGCCGGCCGCCTGCTCATGGCGCACTAAAATATGCTTTATAGAAGATTTATTCAATTCATCATACAAGGGAAGAATCTGACCGCCTGGAATTCCAGCGACATACTTAACACCTTCCATTTCAAGAAGCTTTAAAATAATCTGTGAACCTGTAGCTTTTATCATTCCGCCATTCTATAAAAAAAAGCGCCTGTTTTCAACAATAAACTTTTATTGCCATTACCCAGTGGATGAACATTGGAATCTACATTGACAAAAGTTTTTTTTTTAGCGATTATTAGCAAGTTATGAAATTTGCATCCCGACAGCAGCTAGAGGCAATGTCAACATCACAGCTTATCGCCTTTGCTGATAAATATGGAATAGATATTCCGGGCGATCTTGACCGCCGTTTTATAATTGGAGAGCTTTTGGAGGCGGAAGAAGAGTTTGAATCGGCAGAAAAAAAACCGGAAGTTCAAATTTCAGACGACGACAATCCAGTTCCAGACACACTTCCCAAAACATACAACAACACTTGCATAGACGCTGTTATTAGAAATCCAGCATGGCTTTTTGTGTTCTGGGATATAAAAGAATCTGATATTTCTGTACTGTCGCAGGATTTTTCATTTGAAAGCGCTTTCCTTCATATTTCATTTTTTGACTCTGCAGAATCAGAAAAATCAGATGATTCATTTGATGTAAAAATTCCGCTTGAGCCTAACGAGCAGTACATTATGATTCCTGGCGGAAAAAAGTTCGCAAGAATAGACTTGGCGGCTTCTTTCAGCGGAAAAAGCGCGGAAATTCTTGCGTCAACCAGAATGATTGAAATTCCAGAGGAAAGCAAAAGAATTCTTGAAATGCAGCCAGGAAAAAAACTTGAGTTTCCACCGCTAGTACAGCTTTCTGGAATAAAGAAAATTCTGCATGATAATTTCCTAAACCATAGACAGTCATTTTCAAACTAAAGGAATCAACAATGTCTGAAAAAAAACTTGTTTTAATAATAGAAGCAAACCAAGGCTACATTCCGCAGACTGAAGGCAAAGAAGGCTTTCAAGTTCAAAACAGCATTCTTTTTTCCGCTATAACAGAAACTTACATTCCGCTTTTGAATATGTTCTGCCAGCTTGAAAAAGAGAATGTTCCGTTCAAGCTTGGACTTGTAATTTCACCATCAATTTGCGCGCTTCTTTCAGATTCCAGCATTCAAGACAAATATATAGAATACCTTGATGAGCTGATTAAGCTTGGAAATGCAGAAATTTCAAGATGCAAAAACTCAAACTGCCTTGAACAAGCAAAAAGCTGCCTTGAATCAATAGAAAGAACAAAAGCGGACTTTACAGAAACTTACGGAAAAAATCTTCTTGGAAAAATAAGATACTTTGAAAAGCTCGGCATTCTTGAACTTATTCCAACTGCAGCAACTTTTTCGTATCTTCCGCACTACAGCGACTATCCAGAAGCCATTAACGCTCAAATTGAAACAGGGCTTTATTCACAGAGAAATTTTTTTGGCGACACTGGAGACGGGTTCTGGCTTCCATATATGGGATGGGACAAAAAACTTGAAAAGCCGCTGCGCTCTTACGGAATAAACTATACAGTTCTTGACGCAAGAGCAATCTTGTTTTCTGAGCAATGCCCGCAAGAAGGAATATTTTCACCTGTCAGAACAAAAAATTCGCTCGTAATTTTCGGAAGCGACCCGGACACTCCGCAGGACATAGCAGGAGAAGACGGATTTTTCACAAACGAAGCCTACCGCTCTCAAATCCGAGACATAGGATTCGACCTTGAACAGGAAAGACTTGGCGATTTTTTTGGAAAAACCGATGCAAGAATTCCAACTGGCTTCAAATATTGGAGCAATGAAAGCGAAGATGACAATCTTATTCCTTATAATTCCGCAGAAGCAGAAAAGCAGATTATAAGAGACGCGCTTAACTTTTATACTTCCAAGGCTGAAAAACTTGAGCAAGCGGCAAACATAATGCAAAAAAAAGACGCAGTTCTAGTATGCGCAATTCCAGCTGAATTTCTTGGGCAGAAATGGCATGAAGGCGTTGAATGGCTTGAAAATGTGATTAGATGCAGAGCAAGCAAAAGAGGCTTTGAATTCGAGCTTTGCAAGAATCTTTTAGACAAGCAGTTTTCTTTGCCTAAAATTAAGCCTTATCAATGCTCGGCAAACGGTCTTGGCTACGGGGAAGATCTTTTGGATAACACAAACAGCTGGATGATACGCTACACAAGAAAAGCAACTCAGCGCATAATAGACCTTGCAGAAAGATTTCCTTCTGAAACATCATTGAAAGAACGTCTCTTGAACATGGCGGCGAAACAAGTGCTTTTAGCTCAAAGCGGAGACTGGCCGGCAATGCTCCATGATAGAAAAACACCAAGCTACATAGAAGAGCTTTTTAAAGATGAAATTCTTTCATTCACGCATGTATTTGACTCATTGGCAAGCAACACTGTAAGTACAGAATGGCTTACTTCATGCGAAAGAAAAAACAAAATATTTCCATGGCTAAACTACAGAATTTTCAGTAAAAAGAAATAAAGGAATACTTTTTTTTATTCCAAGAAAATCCTGTCCAGCCATTCAAATCTTTTTTCGCACCAGTCTACGAGAAAGTCAACTTCACTCTTGTAGGTTTTTCTTGAGCGGTATCCTGGCGCACGCGGCCAGTTTGCACTTCCAATTATGTGCCATACAGAATCGTTTAGTTCAGCTGCCTCTTCTAAATCCCTTCCCTGCTCGCGAATCCATTCAATAGACTTCCTTAACTGCTCTCTCGTCTCTGCCCAGCGTTTTTTTACAAGAGAGACAAAATCATCATCGCCGAACATCCTGTTGTACCAGCTGCTTTGGTTGATTAAAAATCCTTCATAGTCTTTTGCCGCAGAAGAATTCTTTAACGGATCAAAAAAATTGAACATCTGAATCCAGGCATTGTTGCTTAAGAGCGAACCATAGCTTCCTGGAGTAGTTGAGCTTTTTGAAGTGTTTCCAAATCCGATGTCGTGGTCCCAGGCAGGTCCCATGTAAAGTTTTTCCGTCGAATAGTCATAGTTCATAAAGACCGAGTTGTAAAAATTCGCGTCGTAGTTTTTTGAATATTCAGAAAGGAGATACCAGTCCACAAAAGAGTCCATGTCAAAATATTTCTTGTAGCCATCAACTTCATTCCAAGCATCTGAATAAAGAAGTTTTTCAAGAGACTCAACTTTTGCCGCCCATTTTTTGTAGTTTTCTAAAGTTGACTTTGGCGAGCGGATATTAAACTTCAATCTTGAATCCGTAGAAAAACTGTACGGTCGTCCTGAATGACTGTCGATTTCAGCAAGAAAGCCTTCGCCCTCAAATTGTACACGGTTTTCTACAACTTAAACTTTTTCTGTTATTCCATAAAGTCCGCGATATTTTCCATTTATAAAAAGCGTTACATAGCGGGATCGTGGATTCCACCGCATTTTGTTCCAAACATTGTGCGTAAGATATTCGGCGTAATAGTTTCTTAGCATTGAACGGTCGCAGGCATTTGCCATCAAAATCCATTTGCGTGCGCCTTTCATTCCAAGAATGCTCGCTGGACTTTCAAGCTTCAAGAGATAAGGCTTTTTCTGCGTGAAAGTCGTTTTCCAAGTTGAGTTTCCGTGTCCGCGGATTTTGCATTTGCCTGAAATCTCTTCATACTCAGATGAATTTCCAAGCGTGAACGAAGCCTTCACATATTTTTCTTTACTTTTTATTTCCTTGAGTTTATCCGTGGAAATTTCAAGAATCGGAAGTCCTAGATTTTTGCATTCAGCAACTGTAATTTTTCTGTCAGAAGAAATAAGAAATGCAAAAAGAGCTCCAAATGCAAGCAAGAAGAGTGAAAAACCAAAAACATACGAATATCTTCTTATTCCATGAATAACTTTCATTTTCCGCTCTTCCTAGTTAAAATGTTGCAATAAAAACACAAAACAGAATCTAGTATGTAACTTCGCCGTCGTGCGCGAGAATTGTCGAAGAAGCGACATTTTCCGTGTTCGCAACTTTCTGCAGGAGCGCGGAATCGTCTTTCGAGCGGATTTCAACAACGAGATTCACTTTTCCGTTTGAAAGCGCGCGGCTTTTCACAGTGTAATACTTGCAGAATTCTTTTACAATCGACATGATTTTTTCTTCAAGCTCGTAGCCGCTTCCGCTCACCATCAGGATTTTCGGAGCTTTCGCCACAGGAATTCGGTCAAACACAAAAAGCGCGATTGTCAGAATGAACGCGAGAACGCACGAAATCTGAGCAAGCCCCGCTCCGCAGATAATTCCGGTTGAAATCGCCCAGAAAAGAAAAACCAAGTCCATCGGGTCTTTAATCGCAGTCCTGAAACGCACAATAGAAAGCGCGCCGACCATACCAAGCGAAATCACAACGCTCGACTGAATCGTAAGAATAACGCCCGCCGTAATCAGAACCAGAGCCGGAAGCGCGATGTTGAACGACTTCGAGTAAAAAGTCCTTCTCGTCAAAAGCCTGTAAGCAAAAAAAATGTAAAGCGCGAAAAATCCCGCAATCAAAAATACAACGATAATGTTCTCAGGCGTCGCGTCGTATCTCGTGAATCCCTGAATAAACGACTTCTTGAAAATATCCTTGAATCCCATAAAAACCTCACTTTTTGCTTTCTATAAAATAACCAAATAAATTGCTGAATCTTATGCACGAAATCCGCAGCGAACACCCTGAATGTCAAATTTCCTGCACAGATAATATTTTGAGAACGAATTCCACTGCAGCGCGCTTGTCTGAAGCATCTCGTTTATAAAGTCCGGCAGAAGCTCGTCGTACTTCACCTCAATCATATTTGTCCCGAACGGAAAAATTGAGCGGAAAGCCGCATTCTCGTTGAAAAAATCCCCTATGTTGCTTGAAGAGCGCAGATTCCTGTCAAAAGTGATTCTCACGTTTCCGTCGTCATAAGTGAAAGGAACGCGCTCGTAGGCGACAATCTCAACCGGGCGAAGCGCGCGGAACTGCATTTGGCAAATCAACTTTTTCAGAAGATAAGGAGTCTCGCTCGTAAAGTCCGGGATTTTTCCCGCCATAATCTCCTCGAGCGTCTCAAGCTTAACCGGACAGGAAGTCTTCAAGCACATTCCGTTCTCTTTTCGCTTTAGCTCAAGAGAAATTCTGTTTTTCTGGCAGTTGTAGATTCTAATTCTGAATTTCTCGCGCGGGTCAGTGCCGTTCTCGTTTTCAAGATAGCACGTGTTGAAGATGTCGTCGAAATAAATGCTTCTGATTGCGTACTCGCCTTTCTCGCCCGCGTTCTTGTCGCGCGGAAGAATCGCGTCCAGCCGCTGCTCAATCGCAGAAAGCGTGATTTCAGGAGAAATATACTTGAATTCATGGCGGTACTTTGCGCTCATCTAAAGTCTTTTCATCAAAATTAGTTATCAAACAGTCGGTAACCAACTCTAATATTACAACCATTATACTTTATTGTCAAGGGTACGGGGGGGGGTAAAAACTGCTAAAAAGTTGAAGAAAAATGCAAATAATGATATAAAAAAAATATGCAACTAAAATCAAACTCTTTTTTGCACTTAATAATTCTAGCAATTCTTTCTGTGGTTTTAATACTGATGTTTTCAAATTCATCAAAAAATCAGATTACACCCGAAAAATGCAAGGAAATAGGACTTCCCGTCATGCACATTGACACAATGGCAGGAAAAAAAATAAATTCAAAAATAAACTATGTAATAGCAATGTATGAAGCCGAAGAACTTTCAGGATCATGCAAAATCCGCGGACACGGAAACACAACATGGCAGACAAGAGAACTTTACAAAAGACCGTATCTTCTAAAGCTAACCAAATCTGCCCCGCTTTTTGGAATGGAGCAATCGAAAAAATGGATTTTGATGGCGAACACTGCGGACAAAACTTCGCTTAGAAACGAATATGCTTATTTTCTTGCAAAAAATGTCTGGAACAGAATGAAATGGTGTCCAAGCGCAAAATTCGCCGCAGTTTTTATAAACGGAAAATTCAACGGACTCTATCAAGTTACAGAAAAAATCGAATACGAAAAACTCGCGCTTCCAAAGGGTTCATTTCTTGCAACTGTGAATTCAAGGCTAAACAAGGAATGGAATTTCCGCACATCACGTGGAACAAAAATCAGCATAAGGATGGAAGAAAAATCCGAGGCAGAATACAAGCAAATGGAGCAGATAATTCAAAATGCCGAAGATGTGATTTTTTCACCTGATTTCAAATCCGCAGAAAAAGGCTGGCAAAGTGTAATTGACGAAGATTCATTTGTTGACTGGTATCTTATAAACGAATTTACAAAGAACCACGACGCAAAATTTCAGGCTTCGTGTTATTTTTATTACGATTCACAGGAAAAAAAGATTTTCATGGGACCACTCTGGGACATGGATATTTCATGCGGAAACATAAGCTATGACGGCTGCCAAGACCCGGAAGGATTTTGGGTAAACAAAGATCAATGGTACAAGCGGCTTTTTGAAGATGAATACTTTGCAGACAAAGTCGCCGAACGCTGGAACGAAACAAAACCAGAACTTACTGCGTCTTTCGAATGGATTGAAAACGAGTCAAAAAATGTAAAGCCATTTGTAATGCTAAATGATTCAGTCTGGCGCAATCTTGGAAAACGGCAATGGCCTCATGCTCCCGGCTGGAAAAACCGCAAAACTTACGAAAGCGAAGTTGACTACATGATTGGCTTCCTTAAAAAACGCGAGCAATGGATGAGCAACGAATATTCTGGCAATTGAATTTCAGTTTTCAAAGTGATATACTATTTGCCAAGATTCTGGCAGGCTTACATTTTTAGCCAGATTCATATTTCTACATATCTCGAGGTAAACGGTATGAAGTACACTGCAGAAGTGGAGCACATGTGCCCGTTGGCAAAAGGTGCTTATCACGGACCTGCTCCCATCCCTGAGGAAGGCGCATGGGTTCAGGCAAAGACTCAGGAAGATATTTCCGGTTTCACACACGGAATCGGCTGGTGCGCACCTCAGCAGGGCGCCTGCAAGCTGACTCTCAATGTCAAGAACGGAGTCATCGAGGAAGCTCTTGTCGAGACAATCGGATGCTCAGGAATGACACACTCGGCAGCTATGGCTTCTGAAATTCTCATCGGAAAGACAATCATCGAAGCCCTTAACACAGACCTTGTATGCGACGCGATCAACACCGCGATGCGCGAGCTTTTCCTTCAGATTGTGTACGGACGCACTCAGTCCGCATATTCAAAGGACGGACTCAAAGTCGGAGCATCCCTTGAGGATCTCGGAAAGAACCTCCGCTCACAGGTCGGAACAATGTTCGCGACACGCAAGACAGGTCCGCGCTATCTTGAGATGACTGAAGGCTACGTTGAAAGCTGCGCAGTTGACAAGGACAACCAGATTATCGGCTACAACTGCATCAACTTCGGAAAACTTATGGACGCTCTCAAGGCGGGAACAGATCCTAAAGAGGCGATTGAAAAGGCACGCACACACTACGGACGCGTTACAGAAGATCAGGGCATGGTCAAGCTCATCGACCCTAGAAAGGAATAAGGAGGAATACAATGGCAACATTATTTGAAGATTTTGAAGGTCGCATTCCTCAGGTAAACAAGGCTCTCAAGGAATACGGATTCGCTGAAGGCGAGGCCGGACTTCAGGCTGCGCGTGATCTGTGCAAGTCAAAGGGCTTTGATCCTTATGAAATCTGCCAGTCAACACAGCAGATCTGCTTTGAAGATGCAAAATGGGCTTATGTTCTCGGCTCTGCGATCGCCCTCAAGAAGGGAGAGAAGGCAGGCGGAATGACAGGAAGCGAGGCTGCCGCCGCAATCGGTGAGGGGCTCCAGGCATTCTGTCTTCCGGGCTCAGTAGCTGATGACCGCAAGGTTGGTCTCGGACACGGAAACTTGGGCGCACGTCTTCTTTCCGAGGAGACACAGTGCTTCGCATTCCTCGCAGGACACGAGTCTTTCGCCGCAGCTGAAGGCGCAATCAAGATCGCCGCGAACGCGAACAAGGTCCGCAAGAACAAGCTCCGCGTTATCCTGAACGGTCTTGGAAAGGATGCGGCTCAGATTATCAGCCGTATCAACGGATTCACTTATGTTCAGACAAAATTCGACTACTTCAACGGAAACGGAACTGACAAGGCTCTTACAGTCGTAAAGGAAGTTCCTTACGGAAACAATCCTGACCGCCTCATCGTAAAATGCTACGGCGCTGACGATGTACGCGAGGGCGTCGCAATCATGTGGCACGAGAATGTCGATGTCTCAATCACAGGAAACTCAACGAATCCGACAAGATTCCAGCACCCTGTCGCAGGAACATACAAGAAGGAACGCCTCCTTGCAGGAAAGAACTACTTCTCCGTAGCTTCAGGCGGCGGAACAGGACGCACACTGCATCCGGACAACATGGCAGCAGGTCCTGCTTCTTACGGATTCACAGACACATTGGGCCGTATGCACTCAGACGCTCAGTTCGCAGGATCCTCATCAGTTCCGGCACACGTCGAGATGATGGGATTCATGGGAATGGGCAACAACCCGATGGTCGGCTGCACAGTAGCCTGCGCAGTTGCAGTAGCGGAAGCTTTCAAGAAATAGTCTGAATAACTTCTGCAAAGGCGACTGCTAGCAGCCGGGCGAGTTTTTATGTTTTTTGCACAGCAAAAATGCGAACATTGCGAGCAAATAAAAACTCGTGTTTCATCCGGAGGAAACGACGGATGAATACTTGTACTGTTGCTTGCGCCGTTGCGGTTGCTGAGGCTTTCAAGAAATAACCTGAAAGCACTTTTTTAGGTAAAAATCACAAACCACCCGTCAAACGGGTGGTTTGCACTTAGCCTATAAGGCTAGGTTCTCAAGCTGAGACTTAAGTCCCATGCTTTCACATTCGTTCAAGCCTATTGCTTATTGTCGCTCGCAGGCTCTTGAAGAGCCGTTTGTACTACTTGCCACCCTTAAAAGGGTCGTCATGCTCTTTTTCTGTAATCTTATCCATCGCTATATCATGGGCTTCCTGCTCCCGGATATATTTTGCAATAGTCGCCTCGTTCATGCCGACTGTGCTCACGTAATATCTCTCTGCCCAGAAATGGCGGTTCCCGAACTTATATTTCAGGTTTGCGTGCCTGTCGAATATCATCAGGCTGCTCTTGCCCTTCAGGTATCCCATGAATTGCGATACGCTGTACTTTGGCGGTATGCTGACCAGCATGTGGATATGGTCGCTCATCAGATGTCCTTCTATGATTTCCACGCCTTTGTAGTTGCACAGCTGCCGCAGTATTTTTCCGATGCTTTCCTTGTACTGTCCGTATATTGCTTTTCTTCTGTATTTTGGTGTAAATACTATATGGTATTTGCACAGCCATTTTGTATGGCTCAGCGAGTCCCTTATATTTGCCATTCTGCTTTCCTCCTTGGTGTTTTGCAACAGACTTGAACAATCCTATTGTACACCTTCGGGGAAAGCTTTCTTGCTATAAGCTTCTGTCGCGCACCCGCATAGCGGGTGGTTGTTTGTGAAAATATTCCGCTTCGCTTCATATTTTCACGGGCTCACGAGCCCATAAACACAAAAGCCGTTTGGAGCATTCCAAACGGTTTTTCTTATATTTCTAAACCTTATTATTTCAATCTAAAAAAGATGTCGCAAAAGAACAAAATGCTTTTACCCGCGAAATAAAGGCAACTTCAATTCTGTGAGTCAAGAATTTTATTTTGGGTGCTTTTGCAGCTCCAATTCCATAAATAATCCAATATCCGTCATATTTAAAGGCAGTAACAACAGACCTAAGATTATTTTCTTTTACACGCACAAAAGAAATGCAAGCCATGTCATTTAAGTTTTTTGATTTATAAAGCAGGAAATTTTCATAATCTGTTTTTATAGAAATATCCGCAGTGTAAACTTCAAAAGGTGGCATTTCCATATCAACTGTAAAATTGTGCATTCCATCAGCCTGCGAATCAGAAAGAATTTTGCAGTATGAATAAAGCGGAGTTGTCGTCTTGTGCCGCTCCGAATAATAAGGAATTTTTGTATAAGACTCAACATTTGAAAGAAGCTCAGAAAGTTTTTTTATAACTTCATCGCCATCACTTGATTTTCTAATCTGAAGAACTTCCACAAAATAGCGCGGATTCAGTTCTCTCAATTCATCAAGGCAAGAATTTATTTCCGCATTTTCCACATCCAGGCAAATATTTTTGTATGAGCTGATATTTCGAATAAGAATTTCACCATTTAAAGCTGAATCAAGCTCCTGCTCCGAAAGCTTCGAATTAAACGGAAAAGCAAAAGAAGCAGAAACAAGTGCAAAAAATCCGGCAAAAAAAGCAAAAGCAAATTTCATACACTAAAAGACAATATCAATCACTTCCTTAACATGGGACACTGGAATAAATTTTATTCCGCTTTTTACGTGTTCTGGAATTTCGTCAAGGTCACGGACATTCGCCTTTGGAATTATAATCGTTTTTATTTTGTTGCGTTTTGCGGCAACAGTTTTTTCTCTAAGTCCGCCAATTGGGAGCACCTGTCCTGTAAGGCTAAGTTCTCCAGTCATTGCAAGGTTCGGCTTTATTTTCTTTCCCTTTAAAAGCGAAGTAAAAGTTACCGCCATTGTAATTCCCGCGCTAGGCCCGTCTTTTGGAGTTGCGCCTTCTGGAATATGAAGATGAACTGTGTTTTCTTCAAACCACTTGCTGTCCTTGATTTTATTTTCTATTGCAAACTGACGGCTCCAGTTCATGGCAATCTGCGCGCTTTCCTTCATAACATCGCCCATTTGTCCTGTAAGCTGAAGTCCTCCTTTTGAAGACTTTATCGCAATTGATTCCAAAAGCAAAGTGTCGCCGCCCATGCTCGTCCAAGCAAGACCAATCGCAGTTCCGGGCACCGAAGCAGTCTTTATCTGGCTTTCATCAAAAACAGCCTTGCCAAGATATTTTCTGACTTCTGGAATATCAATGCTGAAATTTTTCTTTGCAACTGCCTCGCCAATCTTTGCAGAATCAGCCGCTCCATTTTTTTCAAGCTGGCTTACTTCCACAGCAGCAAGTTTTCTGTTTATTTTGTCAATGCACTTTTCAAAATTGCGGACTCCGGCTTCCCTCGCGTATTCAGTCGCAATCAAAGCTAAAGCCTGCTTTGAATATTTCACCTGATTTTTCTTGAATCCGTTTTTAACAAGATTTTTCGGAAGCAAATATTTCCGCGCAATTTCAATTTTTTCCTGATCTATGTAGCCTGAAAGCTCAATTATTTCAGCGCGGTCAAGCAAAGGCCGAGGAATTGTGTCCAAAGTGTTCGCAGTAAGAATGAAGAAAACCTTGCTCAAATCGAACGGCAAATTCAAATAGCTGTCGCGGAAAGTTGAATTCTGCTCAGGGTCAAGAACTTCAAGCAACGCTGCCGAAGGATCTCCCTGCGCGCTTGCATTCATCTTGTCAACTTCATCAATCATAAAAACAGGAGCTTTTGACTTTGTAATTTTCAATCCCTCAATAATTTGTCCTGGCATAGAACCAATGTAAGTCCGCCTGAATCCTTTTATCTTGGACTCGTCATGCTCGCCGCCCACACTGAATCTAAAAAATTTTTTGTTCATCGCATTTGCAATTGAACGTCCAACGCTTGTTTTTCCAACTCCCGGAGGTCCAACCAGAATCAGCACAGAACCTTTTCCGTCGTTTTTAAGCATACGTACAGCAAGATATTCAATGATGCGTTTTTTTACATCTTCAAGACCGTAATGGTCATTTTCAAGAATCTTTGAAGCCTTTTCAATATTGTAGTTTTCAAGCGGCTCATCATTCCACGGAAGAGAACAAACAGTCTCAAGATAGTTGCGGCTCATGTTGTAGTCCGGGTCATGCGGATCAAGCAAATGAAATTTTTCAAGCTCGCTGTCCAACGCTTCTTTCACTTCGCCTTTAAAATTAAATGATTCGATTTTCGATTTGAACTTTTGGTAGTCGCTTGTCTTTGAGTCTCCTGCAATTCCAAGTTCTTCCTGAATGCTTTTCATTTCCTCGCGCAAAAAATACTCACGCTGATTTTTTTCAACTTTCTCATTGAGCTCAGTCTGAATCTTTTTCTGAACACGGAAAATTTCCTGCTCTTTTTTTATAAAGACAAGAACTTGCTCCATTCTTTTGTGAACATTCGTCATTTCAAGAACTTTCTGCTGCTCTTCCTTGTCAATATTCAAAATCGAAACAATGAAGTCCGCGATTTTTCCAGGATGATCAATGTTCACCATGTTAAGGCGCATTTCCTCGCTGAACATCGGATTGTTTTCGCTGATCTCCTTCATTTCGCTTATAAGAGCGCGCGTAAGAGCCTTTACTTCAAAAGTGTTGTCCTCTTCGTCCTCAAGATATTCAACAGCCGCAGCAATAGGATTTGAACTGTTCAAGACCTTGCGGATTTTAAAACGCTGCAAAGTCGAAACAAAAACATTCACGCCGCCATCCGGCAAATTTATTTTTTTTATAATGCGGGCAACAGTTCCAACTTTATGAAGATCAACAACAGTAGGATTTTCCTTGTCTTCTTTTAGCATGACGATTCCAATAAAACCGTCGCCTGCCAAAGAATCTTCGATAACTTTTATGTCCTCTGAATTATTTATCATAAGCGGCGTAAAAATTCCCGGAAAAATCGGGCGGCCGCCAATAGGAAGAATATTAAGTTTTAAAGGAAGCTGAGTTTCAGCTGGAAGTCCTAAAATTTCTTTTTCGTTTAGTTGTTTTTTCATAGACTATAATATAATCAAAAATTTAGAAAAATACAAATGACAAAAAAGAATATCAGTCAGCTTCAATCGGCGTGAATTCGAATTTTTTGACATCAAAAAGTCCACGCGGAGTAAGCTTTATTTCAGGAATCACAGGCAGGCTTAAAAATGAAAGTGTCATAAAAGGCTCAATTTCACGGCTGATTCCAAGCTCATTCCAAGCAAGCTCCAAAAGATTTTTCAGAGTCTGGCTTACTTCCGCAAAATTCTTGTCAGACATCAAACCCGCAATCGGAAGAGACAAAGAGCCAATGACAGTTCCGCGCTTTACAAGAATAATTCCGCCGCCCATTTTGTTAAGTTCATTTACCGCAACAAAAATGTCGCTGTCGTTGTCTCCTGCGGCAATAATATTGTGGGAATCATGGGCAATTGTAGTGGCAATCGCTCCGTCGTGAATTCCGTAGTTTTCTATAAGGCCTTTTCCGATTTTTCCAGTTTTCTTGTGCCGCTCCATTACAATAAGTTTTTGAATCTGCGGATTTTTTTTGCAGTCAAAAATTCCGTTTGTCAAATTCACTTTCTGAATTTCGCATTTTGTTACAAGCTCATGATTTTTTAAACTTATGACTTTTGCGTTTTCAGAATTCAATTTTATTTCTAAATCTTCTATTATAAACGGCTTTATATGAACAGAATGAGTTACAGCCTTGTCTACCCTATTGCGGATTTCAAAAACAGCCTTTCCGTTTTCAGCAGCGAGTTTTCCGTCTATAAAAACTTTTTCAGCTTCAAAATTCTCAAGATTATTAAAGAGAACAATGTCCGCGGAATATCCTGGCGCAATCAGCCCGACATCATTCAAGCCGTAGCATTCCGCAGCGTTTATGGTCGCCATTGCAATCGCCGTAAAGCAGTCAAGTCCGTTTTTTACAGCAAGCTTAAGATTTGCGTTTATATGACCGGATTCAATTATATCCTGAGGATGCTTGTCGTCGGTGCACATCGCGCATCTTCTGGAATTTTCTTTTGTTACGGAAGGAAGAATTTCCGCAAGATTTTGGGCAGCAGAACCTTGACGCAAAAGAACAAACATTCCGTTTTCAAGCCGCTCCAAAACTTCCTGTGGAGAACTGCATTCATGGTCAGTTTTTATTCCCGCCGCAGAATAAGCATTAAGAGCAAAACCGCTCAAGCCAGGCGCGTGTCCGTCTATTATTTTATGAGCATTTTTTGCCGCGCAAATTTTTTCCAGAACTTCAGAATCGCAGGATGAAACACCGGGCGCATTCATCAATTCTCCAAGCCCCAAAATTTCAGGCTCTTTTAAAAGCTCTTCAACAGCCTCTGAATCAAGGACAGCCCCTGAATCTTCAAAGCCAGTGGCAGGAACACAAGATGGAACCATAAAATGAACTTTTAGCGGAACACGGCGCGAGGAATTAATCATAAAGTGAATTCCTTCAGAGCCGCTGACATTTGCAATTTCATGAGGGTCGGCAATTACCGTAGTTGTGCCTTTTGGAACTACAAGCTGCGCAAAAGATTCCGGCGTGCACATTGAAGATTCTATATGAACATGAGCGTCAATAAGTCCCGCAACAGCAAAAAGTCCGTGCGCATCAATTTCAGTTTTTCCACGGTAAGAGCCAATGCCCGCAATCAAGCCCTGCTCCACCGCAATGTCAGCATTTTTTACAGTCCGCGTTATAGGATTTACAACACGGCAATTTTTTATTACAAGCTCCGCCTCGCATTTTCCAAAAGCAGCGTTTATAAGGAGCGAAAGTTTTTTTGCATTCATGCTGAAATTGTAAAACCCGTCAAAAAAAATAGCAAGAAGTTTTTTAATTTTGCGTTTTAACAGAAAACCAACAGATTTTTAATCGTGCTTTAAAAAAGAAAATTTAAATAACAGCCATGACAATAAAAAAATATATTTTTCTTTCCAAGTCATAGTTTCCGGAAAATTCAACTGGCGGGAAAACCAAACCAACGACAAAAGATAAATAATTGATGATTTTTATTTGCGGGGAAAACACATAAAGACATACTAAGTCCCTTAACTTCGAGTTTTGATAAGAACAGCAATTTAAGTGTCATTCCCATGCTACGACACGGGAATCTGTTGGAAAATTTCAACAGATTATCGGGTCAAGCCCGATAATGACAGTAAAATTTAAAACTCAACATTCGACTTATCATAGCAAATTTATAGTTGTCAAATTTCATTACAATATATTTCCAACTATAAAAAAAGGACTGCATTCTAGCAGTCCTTAAGTGCGGAGAACCTGACTTGAACAGGCACAGCTTGCGCCACCAGCACCTCAAGCTGGCGTGTCTACCAATTCCACCATCCCCGCATTGCTTTTTTGCAAAGCGTGATAACACTATATCAATCTGAATAAATTATGTCAATAGAAAAACTTCACTTTTTTCAATTTATAAAAGAAATTTACAGTTGATTCTATCAGGGCAAAAAAGTTATAATCTACGCATGAAAAAAATCAACTTTATAATGCCAATTGCGCTTTCTATTTTTTCAGCGGTATTTGCCCAAGAAGCCTTAAAATCAACAGAAGAAGAATACTACGACTTTTTAAGCCTTACAGGAGCGGCAGAACGCCCGACACTAAACTACCGCACTTTAAGCGACAGCGAATGGCAAATTACAGATGAAAGCCAGAATATTTGGAAAGACAACAATCTCGGAACAAAACGCACTTTATACGAATCTGACAGTACAGAAACAAACTGGTTCACAGCAGGAATCGACCGCAGCATAAAGCTCAAGCTCTACGGCCCTGAATGGTTCAACAGCTACAACACAAAGGCCCCTTACGGACAAAACGACGGCGCGCTCTGGCAAGGAAAAGGCTACAACACAAGCCTTACAGCCGGCGCAAGACTAGAAGCCTACGGACTCGAACTGACATTCAAGCCGCAGATAAGCTGGAGCCAGAACAGGGAATTTGAGTTCATGCCTGGAAAATATGGAAGTGAATATTCATACTTTTGGGAAGGCAGCATAGATCTTGTGCAGCGTTATGGGGACTCTTCTTTTTGGACATTCGATTGGGGCGACACAGAAATCAGATACTCATGGAATAATTTTACAGTGGGATTAGGATTTCAGTCGCCGTGGCTAGGACCAGCATGGTTAAATCCAATGCTCGGAAGCAACAATGCTGCAACTTACCCGAAATTTGACATAGGACTAAGAAAAACAAAAGTCTATATGCCATATACGAACTGGTATCTTGGAGAAATAGAAGGAAGAGCCTGGCTTGGATATTTGACAGAATCAGATTATTTTGACAATGACAGCACAAATGACCACCGTCAGCTTACAGGATTTTCAGTCGCATACTCACCGTCTATTTTGCCGGAACTCACTATATCAATAAATAAAATTAGCCTTGCACGTTGGGATGAAAAATCAGCAAAATATTTAAATCCTCTTTATGGTTCAAACGAAGTTGAAGATCAAAAAGCTTCATTTGGAGCAGACTTACTCTTCCCTACGGTAGGATTTAAAGTCTATGGCGAGCTTGGAGTTGATGATTACAATGGAAGAGGTTTTGCAGATCCGTTTCACACTATGATTTATACAGTTGGTGTGATAAAGGAACTAACTTTTATAAAAAAAGTTACTAAATCAAAATTAGCATCAGAAATTATATTTGAGTGGAGTAATTTCGGAATGTCTCAAGATTTTCAGCTTGAGTGGAGATATATGGGATATTACTCGCATAGTTTAATTTCACAGGGATACACTCAAAACGGTCAAATTATTGGAGCTGGTAGCGGATATTTTGGAAACAGCCAATATATCGCTCTTAGAACCTATTTTTCAAAAGGAGAAATAACTGCATTTATACATTTTAACAGACCAGATACAAACTATATAGATAATATCGGACTTGATACGAAGTATGATGACTGGAAAGATACCTACAAAGGAAGTCATGAGCAATGGGGACTTTATAAAAGTATAAGAACATGTGGAGTAAATATTCAATATTTTTTAACAAATAAACTTATATTAGGTTGGGAATACAATCTATCATGGATTAAGTTTCCTATGTATAAAAAAGAAAAACTGCAGTTTAATAACTATATAGCATTTGGACTGAAATATAATTTTAATTAGTGATTTATGAATCAAAGCACTAAAAATAGATTTGAAAATTATGGCACAAATGATAACAAAACAAAAAATTGCAAAATCTTTTATTTGGAGTCTCTTAGAAAAATTTGGTTCACAAGGTCTACAGTTTATAATTTCTGTTATTTTAGCAAGAATTTTATTGCCAGAAGATTATGGAATTGTCGCGCTCATACAAATTTTTATTCAAATTGCAAATGTCTTCGTTGTAGATGGTTTTAACACAGCGCTTATTCAGAAGAAAGATTCGGACGAACTAGATTTTTCTTCAGTATTCTTTGCCACTTGCATAATTGCTTTTTTATTATATATTATAATATTTTTTTTATCGCCACTAATAGCCTCGTTTTATAATCAAAATGAATTAATTAAGGTTCTTAGAATTTTTTCTTTATCCCTAGTTTATACTCCCCTATTAAGTTGCCAATATGCATATATCGCAAAACATTTAATGTTCAAAATATATGTAATAAGAAGTTTTATATGCCTTATTGTTTCTGGAACAATTGCTATTTTGCTTGCAAAGAAAGGTTTTGGAGTTTATTCCTTGGTATTCCAGCAATTAATTTACGGAATATTAAATGCATTTATACTTTTAATATGTATAAAATGGAAGCCGACTCTAAAATTTTCTTATAAAAGATTGAAAGAACTTATGTCCTTTGGATGGAAGTTTACAGCAACAGGAATTCTTGAAAATATTTTCAAAAACATTTATTCACTTATAATTGGAAAAACAGCAAATATCACACAATTAAGTTTTTATAACCGAGGTCAACAACTTCCGGGATTAGTTGCAAATAATTTTGTCTTAGCACTTAGGAATGTTATTTTTCCAACATTTTCATCGAAAAATGATAATATTGAAGAATTAAAAAATATGCTCCGCAGAGCAAATCAAATAAATGCTTATATATTATTTCCCCTTCTTTTAGGACTGGCCGCTGTTTCTGAGCCAATTGTAAAAATTCTTTTGACAGATAAATGGATTCCTTCAGTTCCATTTCTCAGATTGTGTTGTTTATATTTTATTTTTTATAATTATAACGTAGCAAACATGACAGCTATAAATTCTCTAGGAAAAAGTGGTGTATATCTAAAATATGAAATTATAAAAAAAATTGTAATTATAATAACAATTACATTTACAATTCCATTTGGTATTTATTACATGATAGTCGGAGAAGTACTAACAGGACTTATTTCTTCTATACTAAATATGATTCCTGCAAAAAAATATTTAAACTATTTATTAAGAGAACAACTTTGTGATATTCTTGGTCCTTTTTTACTATCCATTATTATGGTTGTATTCGTATTTTTATTTTCTTTTTTACATTTAAACACAATACTTTTGCTTTCAATTCAAA
>JAUNWH010000027.1 GCA_030540405.1 Spirochaetales bacterium | reverse complement strand
TTAGAGGGCTGGAGAGCCCAAAAACTTAGTGTTGTAATTGACACTAATCATAGGAAGAATTTATGAAGAAGAAACAGAAGAAAATGCTTGCAAGAATCATCGTGGCGTTCGCGCTGCTTTTGGTTCTGAACGTGCTTGACAGGCTGAACGTTTTCGCCGCCATTCCGGGCAAAGTTCCGCTCAAGATGATTCTCTACGTGGCTGACTATCTGATAATCGGATACGACATTCTCAAGAAGGCCGGAAAGGGAATTTGGAACCGTCAGGTATTCGACGAGAATTTCCTGATGGCGGTCGCAACTGTGGGAGCGTTCGCGCTTGAAATCTACAACGCGCACGGAAATCTTCTTCTGATTGACGACTGCAACGAGGCGGTCGCCGTAATGCTTTTCTACCAGATTGGCGAATTCTTCCAGAGCTATGCGGTCGGAAAAAGCCGCAGGAACATCACGGAACTTATGGACATCCGCCCGGACTATGCGAACATCGAAAAGGACGGAAAGCTTGTTCAGGTTGACCCTTCCGAAGTTGCGCCCGGCACCGTAATTGTTGTTCAGCCCGGAGAAAAAGTTCCGATTGACGGCATTATAATAGAAGGAAATTCAACGCTGAACACAAGCGCGCTCACAGGTGAAAGCCTTCCGCGTGAGGTCGGCACAGGAACGGAAGTCATCAGCGGAAGCATAAACATGAGCGGAGTTCTTAAAATCAGGACGACAAAGGATTTCGGCGAGTCAACCGTCTCAAAAATCCTTGAGCTTGTGGAGAACGCCAGCTCAAGAAAATCCAAGTCAGAGGAATTCATCTCCAAATTCGCAAGAATCTACACGCCTGCCGTCTGCTACAGCGCGCTTGCACTTGCCGTTCTTCCGCCTCTTGTCTGCATCATCGCAAAATCCTCTCCCAACTGGAGCGGCTGGATTTACCGCGCACTTACATTCCTCGTAATCAGCTGTCCGTGCGCCCTTGTAATCAGCATTCCGCTCAGCTTCTTTGCAGGACTGGGAGGGGCAAGCAAGGAAGGAGTCCTGATAAAAGGCTCGAACTATCTTGAGACGCTCTCCAAGTCAAAAATCATCGTGTTCGATAAGACCGGGACGCTGACCCGCGGAGTCTTTGAGGTTACGGCGGTTCACCACAGCAAAATCGGGGAGACAAAACTTCTTGAATACGCCGCGCTCGCAGAATGTGCATCATCCCACCCGATCAGCAGAAGTCTTCAGGCGGCCTACGGAAAGGAAATCGACAGGAACAGGGTCGCAAATATCGAGGAAATCAGCGGACACGGAATCACTGCGGAAGTTGACGGACACAAAATCGCTGCGGGAAACCTCAAGCTGATGAAAAAGCTTGGAATCGAGGCTGCGGAATGTCATTCGGTCGGAACGATAATCCACGTGGCGATTGACGGAGAATATTCTGGACACATCGTGATTTCCGACGTTGAAAAACCGACATCCAGGGAAGCTCTTTCCGCGCTCAAAAAATCCGGAGTCGCAAAGACCGTAATGCTCACCGGGGACGCGAAAAAGGTTGCGGAGAAAGTGGCGGCGGATCTTGGAATCGACGAGGTTCACGCGGAGCTTCTTCCGGCGGACAAGGTGAATCAGGTTGAGAAGCTGATTGCGGAAAAAGGAAAGAACGACGTGCTTGCGTTCGTGGGCGACGGAATAAATGACGCGCCGGTTCTCTCGCGTGCGGACATAGGAATCGCGATGGGCGCAATGGGCTCGGATGCCGCAATCGAGGCCGCCGACGTTGTTCTCATGGACGATGACCCGCTCAAAATCACAAAGGCAATCAGAATATCGCGCAAATGCATCGGAATCGTCTACCAGAACATCACGTTCGCGCTCGCAATAAAATTCGCCTGCCTTGTACTCGGCGCGCTGGGAATCGCAAACATGTGGCTTGCAATCTTCGCCGATGTGGGCGTAATGGTTCTGGCAGTCCTGAATGCCGTCCGCGCCCTGAACGTGAAAGGGCTGTAGGAAAAATTTTCTGTCATTATCGCAGCTGGTTATCTGTCATTCCCCTTGGGAATCGGGGAATCATTCTTGCACCAACATAATACACCTCAATGTATCACAGCGATACACTGTACCGCTGCCGCACATTAAAATGCAAGGGCAGCATACATCACATTGTACAAAACCAAACTCTAGCAGAATCCCACTGCCCTATTCTAAACTGATTTCCATTCCAATGCTTTTCCACTGCTCGCCAAGACAAGTGTAAGACGATTGCGAAACTTCCCTGAATCCGCAGGACTTGTAGCATTTGAGCGCGCCGGAATTGCTTTCAAAAACGCCGAATGAAACTTTTTTTGCGGGAATATTTTAAGGTAAGCTGAATCATCTTTTTCCCGAACCCATGACCAGTTTTTTTGTCATCAACAATCACGAACCCGAGCAGCCACACTTCATCACGGTTTTTGCTCGGATAACGAATTATGAAATGCCCCCCCCGAAACTTCGTTTCCAATGCCAAAAAGTAAAAGGCATGACGCTGGCATTTGAGTAAAGTGAGTTCATATCGTCCGCCGTTATCGGAAAATTTTCATAGCGAACTGCCACCAATGCCTGAATGCATATTCATCTTTGAGCCAAGTTATTATAGTTTTTACACCGTTACTTTTTTATTCACGCAAAGTTATTTTTTCCCAAATTCAAATTTTCAACCCTCCGCGTTTTTTCTAATTTCATCCAGGCAATCGGATATGGATTTCCCTGCTCATCGGTTTCACTTGTCTTGTACGTTTTGAATCCGAGATGCTCATAAAATCCTTTTGCTTTGGGATTCTGCTCGTTCACGGTAACTTTCTCCGCCGAATAATTTTCAATTCCATACCGAACAATCATTTTGCCGAATCCTTTTCCGCGCTCATCAGGCGAAAGAAAAAGCATCTCAACATTACAAATCGCAGGCGGAACATATTCCTTGATTTTTAAGATTTCCGCTTCCGACAAAAAATTGTGCGTCGCCCTAACGGAGTTTTTCCCAAAGTTCAATAAGACTCGCCACAAGATTTTCAGTGCGGTCAGATTTTTTAATTTCTTCTATGTAAAACTGACATATTTTACTGATTTTTCACACGCTCCAGTATTTTCAGTTTATCGAATTCATTCCTAGCCGGTTTGTTTGCTTCTGTAAAATTGTCATTTTTTGACCTATTCGGGTAGTCTATCAATAGATTATCAAATGTTTTTTAGTAAATCTATTTGCGTTTTGAGCCTACGCTTTGGCTTTTTCCGCTTCTTCAAGCTCCTTTACAAGCTCGGAAAATTTCACCGTCGCAAGGCTCTGCTCAAATGCTTTCTGCGCATCGGCAAGGTGCGAGTCAAGAATCTTGTGAATGTTTCCGCCGACTGGACACGCGGGATTCGGCTGCTCGTGAAAGCCGAAAACATTTTCTTCCATGCTGCCCGAAGCCTTGTAAATGTCAAACAGCGTGAACGACGACGGCTTTGCAATGATTTCCGCTCCGCCAGTTCCGGCCGCAACCTTCACAATTCCTGCCGCCTTGAGCGAAAGAAGCGTCCGCCTGATAATCACAGGATTCACGCCCGTGCTTCCTGCAATAAAATCCGAAGTAACTTTAGTTTCCTTTCCGAACCGGTGAATGCACAACAGAGTGTGAACCGCCACCGTAAATTTGCTGCTTACTTTCATGCTTCAACCTTAACAGATTTTTGCTGTAACTTCAATTATTACAGTGTCAGGGTGAATGTTGCTGTCCGGATTGCAGAATTCAGTTCTAATAAGGAACTGCAACCGTCACCTGAGTTCCCGCCCCTTTTTCCGTATTGAAGCTGACTTCGCCGCCGAGTCCTTCCGCGCGGGTCTGAATGTTTTTCAGTCCGAAATGATTTTTCTTTTTGAGCGCGTTTTTCAAATCAAAGCCCTTTCCGTCATCAGAAACGATAATCTTGAAACTTTTTTCATCAACGGTTCTGACCAGCACGCTTATGCTTTCCGCTCCCGAATGTTTTATTGCATTTGTGATAATTTCCTGCGCTATTCGATAAATGTTCAGATTTTTGTCTTTTGGAAAAGTCTTAAAGGCTGGGTTATTTTTGACTTCATCCTGAATGCTCAGGACAATTTCCACGCCGCTCTGTTTCTGCAGGACATGGCACAGGGAAATCAGCGATTCAAGAATTCCTTCGCCCAAATCAGACGGAGTAAGCGCATAGCAGACGCCGCAGACATCGGAGGCGATTTTTCTGCAAAGGCTGGCGGATTCCTCGTCTTTTAGGCGGAACTGGAGCACACCCAAATCCTGACAGACCGTGTCATGAAGCTCGCCGGAAATTCGTTCGCGCTCGGCTTCCTGGGTTTTAATCATCCGGGCTGTAAAGGCAAGATTTTCCTTGCGGAGTTTTGACGACAAAAGATACATGACCGAAAACACAAGAGAGGCGAGCACTGCAATAATGATTACAAAAATCAAAATCCTGTAGGAATAATAGACTTGCTCAAGCTGAAACCTTGCAAGATTTTTCTGGAAGATTTCCCAGCCGCGAACGTTTTCCGCAATCTTCTGCCTGTCGTCTTCGTTGATTCCGTCAAGAATGTTTTCGTAGATGACCTTTGCTTCAGGAAAATAATAAATCACGGTATCAGAAGGAGAGGCGTTTTTCACTTCGGCACGAAAATCTTCAAGATATTTTTTGAATTCAGCTTCCTCCGCCGATTCACATTCCAGCCACTTTTGAGTAAGCCCTTCCATCATAAGAGGTTCGGTCTGCTTCTGAGCCTTATGAGCAAAAGCCGAAAAAGTGAATAGCGCAGACAGGATAAAAACCGTAATTTTTTTCATCTTTAGATTATAACACATTTTTTATATAGCCCAAACTTCGAGTTTTGATAAGAACAGTAATTTAAGTGTCATTCCCGTGCTACGACACGGGAATCTGTTGGAAATTTTCAATAGATTATCGGGTCAAGCCCGATAATGACACTAAAATTTAAAACTCGAAATTAAGGTTAATTATTATGTCATTCCGTAAGATTTTGTTACTATCAAACAAGCTGTCGAAAAAGAGGGAGAAGTGGTTTTTCTGATTATTTCAAAAGTTCAAGGCTTCTCTTCTGTAACACATCTGTAAATCTTGTAATAAATGATTTCAGATAATACTCCCTGCGGCTTTCACTGATTATTTCGTAACCGTCATAGCGGCAAGGTATTGATTTTACAAAGTTTATTATCTGAGGCAGTCTGCTTTCCACAAGTTCTGAATTCCTAATGACTGCGTTGTTCAAAAGTTCTGCTTGAACGGCAGGAATTTCCGATTCAGTCAGAGCAAGCATTGAGCGATAATTCAGATGATGCTCTCCGTCAATTGTAAAAGGTTCCTGAACATTGGCATTGTTTTTTGCCTGATCTGCTTCCGGCAATTTCAAAATATGCTCTATGGCAAGTGTGCTTTTTTGGGGATAAAAGGACGCGCCGTTGTCAAATATTGGTGCAAGTTCCCTTTTGTCATCGCAAGAAAGAATTCCCCAGTTGCCGTTGTTTCTGTCATTGTTTCCAATCAGACCGTCGATTACAACTTGATTCCAGAATCGCTCGGCAACACCGTCTATCTTTGAAATTTCAGGATTCAATTCAAAATGAACAAAGAGCTCATTTAAATTTACAAGATGGTCGTCGTCAGTTTCGTGCAAATCCAAATCAAAGTTCTCTTTCATCTCGGCAATATGAATATTCTTTAATGTTCTCATCTCTAAAAGACGAGTCTTATCATCACAAAAATCCTTGCAGGCAACAATTAAATAGTTTTTTCTGATTCCTAAAAGAGTTTTATGAACCGGATAACCAAGAATCTCATAGATATGGCTTCCAATATATTCCGACAACGGTGTCTGTGAGTTTTTAGAAAGTTTGTCATTTTTTGCCATACCTTCATTTGATTTTGGATATTTTGCAATCCATGGCTCACCGTTAATGACTATTCCGTCTTTGTCCCCCGCAGCTCCTCCGTAAAAGCCGTTTCTATTGCTGTACTCAGAATTTGAAAAATCATAAATTTCCATAAAAATCTCCCTGCTATGCAATCGGATATTTCATAATCAGCTTTTCGCGAGTTTCGCTGTCAATGGCACCGTCCTTTAAAAAGCGGTCTGCCATCATATAAAGCATATCAGCACATTCATAAAACATTGTGTCATTATTCCTGTCGTATTCTTCAAGCTCAGTGATTGTATTTTTCAGTGCTTTTGGCAAATCTGAAGAATCAATAATTATTTCACTGCTTATGAAATTGTATTTTGGCGGAACGGAGAGAGAGGCATTTATCAAATCGAGCAGATTGACACTCAAGGAATCTGCGATTTTTACAAGAGTGCTTACACGGCACTCCATCATATCAGCCGTGCCGTTACAAATACTGCAAAGAGTTGTATAAGGAACACGGCTCTTTTTTGAGAGGCTATATACAGAGATTCCCTGCTGCTTTATATATTCCGATAGATTCATATCATCACCGTTAACAGTATATAACGGTTAACAGTGATAATCAATGCTGATGAATGTTCTTGTTGAATGCGTCTCGGTAACTTTCTACAAATACTTTCCCAGCTCGTAGCGGTTCTTCACGTTGAATTTGTCGAAAATGCGGGAGACGTAGTTTTCTACGGTGCGTTTGGAAATTCCAAGACGAGCGGCGATTATCTCGTTCGGAAGATGCTCGGAAATCAAATCCAGAAGTTCGCGTTCTTTCTTGGTGAGGGAAACAAGGACTGAGCTTACATACATCATGCCGGGGATTAAATCCTTTTGGATGTAGGTTTCGCCGCGTGCGACTGTCCGGACTGCATCCAGAATTTCCGCTTTTCCGGCATTTTTTGAGACAAAGCCCTTGATTTTGTGCTCCATGTTTTTTACAACAAAGCCCGCGTTTGAAAATGAGGAGTACATAAGGCAGTTCACACCACGCCGGATAAGAAAGTCCGCCGCATCAAAGCCGCTTCCGTTTTCAAGCTTTATATCAACCATCGCGACCGTTTGCTTCAGCTCTTCTGGAGATTTTGAGCCGATGAACGCTGCGGCCTCATCTTTTGTCTTGCAGAAATGGCAGACCCGGATGTCTTCAGTTTCCGAAAACACCTGCGCAAGGCCAAGACTTATCATTTCATGGTCGTCAACACTTATTACGCTGATCATGCCCATATTTTATCTTAGAAGAACGCAAAAATATACAGAGAAAACTCACAGGAAATTACAAAAACATTGTCATATAAACTGGAATGCTGAGAACATCCTTGTCCTTTCCCAAATCCTTTGTGTACACAAGATATTTATTCAGAATACGGGACGAATACTTTCCGCAAAAGGCATCAAGTGAAGCGTGGGTTTTATAGCCCGACGATTTTATTTCCATCGGGCAAACCTTGTTCTTTCGCGCGAGAAGAAAATCAATTTCGAAATTGTGCCTTGATTTCTCATCAAGGAATGTGTAATAAAAAAGAGAGTTTCCGTTTGCCTTTAGAATCTGTGCGACAACATTTTCATAAAGGTACCCAAGATTCACAGGAAGCTTGTCGCTGAGCAGTTTTTCATAAATAATATTTTCCGTAAAATCTTTATCCATAAAAAGCATGGTTGCAAAAAGTCCTGTATCGCAAACAAAAAGCTTGAAGTTCTCCAAATCCTTTGTCCGCGTAAGTCCTGCGTTCGGATCATCTGATTTATAAGACACAAGAACGGCCTTGGAACTTTCCATTTCCGAGACAAGCTCAAGGACTGTCGAATTGCGCTGATTTGCCAGAACCGAAGAAACCTGATACCGCGAGGCATTTTTTTCAAGCTGGGACGGAATGGATTTGAAAAGAAGCGCAGCCTTACCGCTTGAATCAATCTTCATAAAATCAGATTCATAAAGCCTGAGAATATCGCGTTTTTCTTCGTCAACAAGCCTCATATTGTTTGTTTCGATGTAAGTGCTCACAGCCTTTGGCATTCCGCCCACAAGCATATAAAGCCTAAAGTCGCGCATTATAGCACGATTCAAATCATCGCCAAGCGGCTGATATTTTTCAAAAGATTCCCGCAAAAGTTTTATGGTAACAGTGTCGCCCAAAGCCCATTTGAATTCTTCATAATCCATCGGGTACATCTGAACCGTGCGTTCCTCGCTTGGAATAAGAATGTCCTTTACATTTTTCCGAATCGAAATCAGGGAGCCTGTTTCCATATAATCATAGCGATGATCAGCAACAAGATGCTTTATTGCCTGCCGCGCCTTTGGACAAAACTGAATCTCGTCAAAAATGATAAGGCTTTTCCGCTCGCGAAGCTCTTTATGATAGATAAGCTGAAGCCGCATGAAGATATAATTCAAATCAGAAATGTCGTCAAAAATCTTGAAAACTTCCTGCGACGCTTTCGTAAAATCAATGAGAATATATGATTCGTATTCGTTTTTTGCAAATTCCTCAACAATGGTTGATTTGCCGATACGACGCGCTCCTTCAACGAGCAGAGCCGTTTTGCCGTCCGAGTTTTTTTTCCATTCCAAAAACTTATCGTAAATTTTGCGCTTAAATGTCATAAAACCCCAAAATCGTTAATTTTACAATGGCATATTAACACAAAATCGTTAAATTTGTAAGCGAAATTTGTCGCAAAATCGTTAAAATCACAGTTCAGAAAACTGCAAAATTCCATAGAGAAAACTCACAGGAATAAAGTGAGTTTTTACTGACTACAAGAAAAAAGTCTGACTGTATAATTTTGCCAGAATAAAGAGGTTCTGCCTCAAAAAAGTCGGCGGACAATAAACGCGGAGGATATTTTATTATGAAAAAAATCTTATTGATTTTAAGTCTTGCTCTTGCAACAAGTTTCACCTGCTTTGCTGCAAATCCTGCAAGTGATTTTTACTATGATATGGCGCCTGACGGGCAGGGAGTAATGCTGAAAAGTTACAAAGGAAAGTCTACAACGGTTGTAATTCCAGATGCAATTGAAGGCTTGCCAGTAACTCAGATTGGTGAAAAGACCGAGTGGGCGGACCGCTTTTTTCAACATACAATGTATAAAAGCTCTTGCAACACTCCGTACACAATAACAGTTCCAAAAAGTGTAAAAGTTATAGGAAACAACGCTTTTAAAGGTGTAAAAGGAAAAATCAATATTGATATAAGCAATCTTACCTCAATTGGAAAAGAAGCTTTTGCGGAATCAGACATTGCCGGTACAATAAAAATTTCAAAAGGTATGAAGTTTACAGGACCTGACGTATTCAGAAAGACAAAAATTACAGCTGTCATTGTTGAAGAAGGAGTAACATCCTTGGGCTATGATGATTATGTTCCAGACGGCACGTTCATGGATTGTCCAAATTTAAAATCAGTTACACTTCCTGCATCATTGACTAAAATTAACGGAATTCCTTTTAACGGCTGCGCTGCACTTCCAGAAGTAAAGATTGACAATGCAAAATTCGTATGGGGAAAAGATAAAGACGCTTTCGTTAAATAAGCATGTCTTCCGTATTTTTTAATCGGCAAGATAAAGAAATTATGAGTGCATGGGTAATGCACTCATTTTTATTAAAGTTTATACAAACCTTAAAAACGGCTGACTCAAGGTCTTGAGCATAAGAGTGCCTTGACCAGACGTATTGGAGATATAAAATGAAAGAGGCGATAATCGGCGGAATCTTTGCATTGCTCGGCTCTCTGGTCACATTTTTGGGGACGTATCTTTCAACCTTAAACACAAAAAAAGAAGAACGAACCAGAAGGCGGATAAAGAGCTACCTTGAAGAATTAAAGGGATTCTACAACCTAGAGCAGCTTTACATGAAAGCCGTTGCACAGTTGCGCGGAAAAATTCCGGAAAATCAGGAAAGTGCAAATCCGCTTGGAATTCAGAAAGAATTCCGCAGGGCAAATGAAGAAGAATGTGGCATTATTCTTTCGATGACAGACCACAAGGCAGATAAATTGCTTGCCGATTTGGAATAAAACAAAACCAAAAGTTTGCAAAATAAGCGTTGTGGAATAAAAGCAACGCTTATTTTTTCTACAGCCTCAGCAAATCAGCATGAGTTCCAGTTCTTGAAAGCGTAAGAATCAGTTCCGTCTTGTTCTTTATGTAGACCAGAATCCAGTCCGGCTGAATGTGCAGTTCCCGGAATTTCTTCAACTTGCCTTTCAGCTGGTGGTCGCAGTAATTTTCGGGAAGTTTTTGACCGGAAAGCAGAAGTTCCACAACCTCGTCAAGCAAGTCTATGTCATAATTCCGCCGTTTTATGAGTTTGTAGTCTTTTTTGAACGAGTTCGCCAGAACAAGTTTGTATTTTCTCATGCCTTGTATTCCGGCTCAGGCTCGGCGACGCACAAATCCATGTCCGCCACCGCCTCTTTAAAGGAATCATACCTTTTCGCCTTGATTTTTCCGCTGTTTATGTCCAGTGCTTCCTGGCAGGCCGCAAGAGTTTCGTCGTTGTATTCCTCTTCCGCCCTGATTTTAAAAGGAATCGTCCGCGTGCGGTTTACCGCCTTGATGAAAATATTGATTGCGGTGGAAATGTTCATTCCCATTTTTGCGCAGATTGAATTGAATGTGTCCTTGTCGCTCTGTTCCACATTTACAGTTATTGCCGCCATATTGTCCTCGATATATTGTGTTTTACTGATAAAATAATATTCTATACATATAATATAAGATAATACTATGATAAATGCAAGAAAATTCTGTGCAAAATTTGGAATTTCATAATTTTTCCATTATCGCATTTGTCCTTTATGTTATCTTCCAGCCCGACTGGAGAATCTCTTTTATCATTATCAGACTTTCATTTTCTCTGTCATTGTCGGGTTTAACTCGGCAATCTCACAAAACATAGATTCCTGTGTCGTGGCAGTGGAATGACAATCTTGTTGGTATTGAAAAAAGTAGTAATCAGATACTTTTATTGAAATCCGCCGGTTGAATTTTTACCTTGGCAAAATTAAGATACAGAACCATGTGGATTGAAGAAGATTTGACAGAAAACTACAGGGAATTTTTAAGTGTTAGTGTTGTTTATCCGCCCTGCCGAATGTGATATACTCGGCTTTACAAAGCATAATTTGGAGTAAAAACATGGCAAATTCATACAAAATAATAGACGAAACCAAATGGGAACGAGCAATGCACTGCGCTGTTTTCAGAAACTGTGTAGAACCGGCTTTTTGCGTTACTTTTGAGGCGGATGTATCAGGCTTGAGAAAATATGCCAAAGACAACGACCTTTCATTCACATTGGCTATGGTATATGCGGTGTGCAAATGCGCAAATAAAATTGAAGCTTTCCGTTATCGATTCGTGGATGGAAAAGTCGCCTTGTTTGACAAGATTGATACAGCATTCACTTATCTGAATAAAGAAACGAATCTGTTCAAAGTTGTTAATGTTCCCATGACGGATGACCTTAAAGAATATTGCATCCGCGCAAAGAAAATTGCCGATGAACAGAAAACCTATTTTACCGGCCCGCTTGAAAATGATGTTTTTCAGTGCTCGCCAATGCCTTGGGTAAAGTACACTCATATTTCCCACACAAACTCTGGGAAGAAAGACAATGCCACACCTTTGTTTGACTGGGGCAAATATAGTGAAAAAGACGGCAGATTGATAATGCCTGTTTCCGTTCAGGCACACCATTCGTTTGTTGATGGAATTCACATCGGTATGTTTGTTGATTCGTTGGAAAAATATCTTGCGAATTTTCAGCAGCCGGATTCCGATTCGCCACATAGCTGAAGAAAGTAAGGTTAATTTTTTCAGCTTTAATAAATCTTCATGGACTAAAAAGGAGACATTACAAAAATGACAGATTCAGCCCTTGACGGCATAAAATACAGATTGGGAAAACCCGAAGACATTGAGGCAATCACCGTCCTGATTCAGGAAGCGATTCAGGAAATGGAAAAGCATGGCATATATCAGTGGGACGAACTCTACCCTGCCACAGCGGATTTTGAGGCTGACATCAAAAAAGGGAATCTGTACGTTGCGGAGGAAAATGAAAAAATCGTTGCTTTGTACGTGATAAGCAGTGAATCAGATGAAGCGTACAACAATGCTGAATGGAAATATCCGCGCGAAACTTCATTGGTTCTCCACAGGTTTTGTGTTTCTCCCGGCTTTCAGAACAGAGGCATCGGAAAAAAAGTGCTAAACAAAATTGAATCGCAAATCAGGAGCATGGGTTATGATTCGCTCCGGCTTGATGTCTTTACAAAAAATCCGTATGCGCAAAAGCTGTACCGCAACAACGGCTACGAAGCCCGCGGATTTGCCGAATGGAGAAAAGGCCGCTTTGATTTGATGGAAAAGAAACTGTATTCCGGTTTGCAACACAGCTGAAGAGCGAAACATAATAAAAAAAACGAAGAAACGCACAAATACGGCACATATAATCTTGAAGAAATGCACAAAATAACACATCTACAAATTGAAGAAACGCACATTTTGTGATACAACATAATTATATCCGGGATGTAATTATGTATTTTGAAAGAAAAGCATACCAAAAACTTTTAGAATGGAAAGAAAAATATGCGGACAAATACGCCGTTATGCTTGAAGGCGCAAGGCGTGTCGGCAAATCAACAATTGCGGAAAACTTTGCACAGAATGAATACAAATCCTACATTCTGATAGATTTTTCAAAGACAACGGATACAATACGCAGCTGTTTTGATGATATATGGAATCTGAATGTGTTTTTCCTGCGTCTTCAGGCGGAAACAGGAACAACGCTTTACGAACATGAATCTCTTATAATTTTTGATGAAGTGCAGCTTTTTCCGAAGGCACGGCAGGCGATTAAGCACCTTGTGGCGGACGGAAGATACAGTTATCTGGAAACCGGCTCGCTTATTTCGATACGAAAAAATGTAAAGGACATTCTGATTCCGTCAGAAGAAATGAAAATTCAAGTCTATCCTATGGACTACGAGGAATTCTGCGATGCAACAGGCGGAAATTTCAGGCTTCTGCGTCAGATTTTCGACTCCGCAAGACCAATCGGCCAGACGACAAACCGCAAACTGATGAGGGATTTGAGAATTTACATGGCGGTGGGCGGAATGCCGCAGGCTGTAGAAGCATATATAAATGGAAAGAATTTTTCGGAAATTGACATGGTGAAAAGGCAGATAATCAGTCTTTATGAAGAAGATTTCAAAAAGATTGATCCGTCGGGAAGAATATCGGCATTGTATCATGCGGTTCCGGCTCAGCTGGCAAAGGACGCAAGAAAATACAGGATTGCCACGGCAATCGGAAAAAGAAATAACACCAAAGCGGATGAACTGCTATATGAGTTAATCGATTCAAAAACAGTTCTGCCGTGCTACAACTCAACAGATCCAAGAGCAAGCATTGCCGACACAAAGGACTTCAACAGCTATAAATTGTATCTTTCTGATACAGGTTTGTTTGTTACGCTGATGTTTATTGACCGACCGGTGACGGAAAATAAACTTTACGCAAAACTCCTTTCGGATAAATTGCCGGCAAATCTGGGCTATCTCTATGAAAATCTTGTAGCGCAGATAATTGCAGCGGCCGGAAGGGAACTTTATTATCACACTTGGGAAAAATCCGGAAGCACGCATTATTACGAGGTTGATTTTCTGATTTCCGACGGAAGCAAAATAGACGCGCTTGAGATTAAATCCTCCGGCTCAGGAAAGCATGAATCAATAAACGAATTCCGCAAAAAATTTTCACAGAATATCAACAAGGCATATTTAATATCACAAAAGGATGTGGGAAACGAAGAAAACCTGCTGCTGAAACCGTTTTATCTCGTGCCGTTTTTGCTGAAATGAAAAAATATGAAGAAGGAGCGGTGATTAAATGCAAAAAGAAGACATTGTAAAAAGCTATTTCCAAGCGTGGCTTGACAAAAACATCGGACTGTTAGAAAACATTTTTGCGGATGATATTGTTTACAGTGAGTGCTACGGTCCGGAATATCACGGATTGCCTCAAGTCTTAAAATGGTTTTACGACTGGAACAGAAACGGTACAGTTTCCCTATTTTTCATAATCCATACCATTAATGGGTGTCTAAATTTTATTATAAAAAAGTGATGTATAACTTTCGGTTTGGAGACTTTTATTTATCCGTCATGCCGAATATGATATACTCGGCTTTGTAAATCGAAAATTGGAGCAGGAAATATGGCAGACAAAATACAAACCGCCTACGAATCGTCAAAGAATATATATGACGATGTTCTCACGCAGGGGAATTTTTTCAGCAGAATGTATATCAAGCTGCTCTGGAGCGGAACGGATGACAATGAAATTGCGCGGAAAGTTTTGTCGTATATTCCTGACGATTTTTCCGGCACGCTTCTTGATGTTCCGGTCGGAACGGCTGTGTTCACGCAGCGCAAATGGTTATCCCTGAAAAATGCGCACATCACTTGCCTTGATTACAGCACAGATATGCTTGAGCAGGCAAAGAAAAGACTTGATAGTCAGCCGCATATCAAGTTCATTCAGGGCGATGTGGGAAATCTTCAAACGGACGATGAAACTTTTGATGTCGTTGTCAGCATGAACGGTTTCCACGCGTTCCCCGACAAACAAAAAGCATTCAGCGAAACCTATCGCGTTCTGAAATCCGGCGGTGATTTTATCGCCTGCTTCTATATCAAAGGAAAATCCAAAAGGACGGACTGGCTTGTAAAAAACATTCTTGCAAAGAAAGGCTGGTTTACTCCGCCATTTCAGAGTGAGGAAGAACTGAAAAATATTTTGCAGAAAATGTATAAAGAAGTCGATTTTCACATTGACGGCTCGATGGCATATTTTCACTGCATAAAGTAACTTTGAGTTACATAGACAGACCATGAAAATAGAATATCGACAAGCAAAACCAGAAGACTCAGAACTTCTAATTCGCATTTACAACGCCTCACTTAGTGAATTCCAGTGAATACAGAAATCTCACTTTCTGACATCTACCGAACAAACAAGAAAAACAGCAAAAAAAGTCGAGAGAATAATTTTCCGCCGCAGTATAATATCCGTCTATAAGGAAAAAGAATGAAGGAACAGATTTTGGCTGTCCAGCGGATGCAGGATTATATCGAAAAGAACAATGCGGAAGAAATCAGCTTGTCGGATTTGGCGCGCGCGTCGCTGTTTTCTCCCTGGCATTCTTACCGGTTGTTCCGGGCAGCTCTTGGACTTACGCCGACGGAATATATCCGAAAATACCGGCTCACGCAGGCGGCAAAGCAGCTTCAAAGCGGAAAGGTCAAGGTCATCGACGCGGCATTCGATGCAGGCTTTTCCAATGTGGACACTTTTACGCGCTCGTTTTACCGGGAATTCGGGCTGAATCCGAGCGACTATATGAAAAATCCAGTTCCCGTTCCGTTCTTCATTCCTTATGGCGCAAAATACCGTGAATTACAAAAGGAGAACATCGACGTGTCCAACATTCAACCGATTTTCATTCAGGTCGTCAAAAAGCCTGAACGCCTGTGCATTATCAAACGCGGCAAGCAGGCAGAAGACTATTTTCCATACTGCGAGGAAGTCAGCTGCGACGTTTGGGGAATTCTTATGAGCATGAAGTCGCTCTGCGGAGAACCTGTTTCAATGTGGCTGCCCGAAAAGTACAAAAAGCCTGAAACATCAACCTACGTTCAGGGCGTGGAAGTCGAAACCGGCTACATGGGAATGATTCCCGAAGGCTTCGACACAATTCATCTGCCGGAAGCGGAATACCTGATGTTTCAAGGTCAGCCATTCCGCGAGGAGGATTACTGCGAGGCAATCCGCACAGTTCAGGCGGCAATGAACTGCTACAATCCGTCCGTCATCGGCTACCAGTGGGATGACGAAAATCCGCGGATTCAGCTGGAACCACGAGGAGAGCGCGGCTACATTGAACTGCGTGCAATTAAGAGAGTGTAATAAAAACTTTGCCTAAAATGGCGTCAAAGTTTTTATTCACAAGTTTGCGTTGCAAACTTTCTTATCAACTGCAATTTCTCACTTTGTTGCGAAATTGTGCTAAAAAGTCAAATCGGAAATTGATATTTCCTCATTGACTTTTTATGGGAGGATTAAAAAATGAGCGAAGCAATTTTTGTTGAGGGACTTACAAAATCTTATGGCGGAAAAACCGTTGTAAATCATCTGAACCTTTCGGTAAAAAGCGGAACTGTGTTCGGACTTCTGGGCGCGAACGGAGCCGGAAAAAGCACGACGATTGAATGTATGCTCGGCACAAAGCAGGCTGAAAGCGGAACAGTCCGTCTTTTGGGACAAGACCCGAAAAAATGCCGCCGCGAGCTTTTCCAGAAAATCGGCGTTCAGTTTCAGGAGGGCGACTATCATAAGGAAATCAAGGTCTGTGAACTTTGCGAGGAAACCGCAAGCCTTTACCGCAATCCTGCCGATTGGCTCACGCTTTGCAATCAGTTCGGAATCGGCGACAAGGCAAAAACTGCGGTAAAAAGTCTTTCGGGCGGAGAGCGTCAGCGGCTTTTCATCGTGCTTGCGCTGATTGGGCAGCCACAGCTTGTTTTTCTTGACGAGCTTACAACCGGGCTTGACGCAAAGGCACGGCGCGGCGTGTGGAAAACTCTTGAATCGCTTAAAGAACAGGGGCTTACGATTTTTCTGACCTCGCACTTTATGGACGAAGTTGAGGCGTTGTGCGATGAAATCTGCATCCTGAAAAAAGGAACTGCTGTTTTCCGCGGAACTGTGGAACAGGCAAAGGCGAAGTGCGGCTGCGAAAACTTTGAGGATGCATACTTAAAACTTTCGGACGAGGAGGCGGACGAATGAAACGATTTTTTACTTTTTTGAAAACCGAGCTGAAGCTCAGCCTGCGGGACATGAACATGGTGATTTTCGCCGTAATCATGCCGCTTGTAATATTCATAATTTTCGGCATTATATATGGAAGAAAACCTGCTTACGACGGCGCGGATTATACATTTTTGGAGCAGTCTTTCGGAGCGGTCGGCGCAATTGCAATCTGCGCAGGCGGACTGATGGGGCTTCCGCTGGCAGTTTCGGGCTTGCGTGAGATGAAAATTCTCAAGCGGCTGCGAGTTACACCTGTAAGCCCGGTGTTTATTCTCGGCGTGGAACTTTCGATGTATATCGTCTACTGTGCCGTGTCCCTTGCAACGCTCTCGATTGTTGCGCTTTTGTGGGGCGTGAAGCTGCACGGCTCGATTTGGGCTTTTCTCGCAAGCTGGGTGCTCACCATGCTCTCAACTCTTTCCATCGGTATGCTGGTGGGCGGCGTGGCAAAAGACACCAAGCAGGCAAGCGTCATTGCGTGTGTTCTTTATTTTCCGATGCTCGTACTTTCAGGCACGACGCTCCCCCTTGAAGTCATGCCGAAAGCAATGCAGAATGTCGTCAGTTTTTTTCCTCTGACTCAAGGAATAACGATGATGAAAAACACATTTCTCGGAATCGGCGCAGCTAGCGTTCTTTTGCCGGTCTGCGTAATGTTTGGAGTCGGCGCGCTCTGCACAATTCTTTCCGCCTGCTTCTTCCGCTGGGAATAAAACAACCTGTCATTGCCGCATTTGACCTTTTCTGTCATCCTCCGGCTTGATCGGAGGATCTCGTGTAATAGGATTCCCTTGTCAAGCAAGAGAATGACATGAAGCAGCTTGTCATTGCCGGAGTTTTATTCTCTTTGTCATTGCCGTGCACCGACACGGCAATCTCTTGTGTAGTTAGAGATTCCCGTGTCTGCGTCCGCCTTGCGGCGTACTTGTACGAGAATGACATAAAACCAGCCTGTCATTGCCGTGCTACGACGCGGCAATCTCTCGTGTCATTTCCAATCATAGCCCCGCGGCATTTGCGGAACAAAAATGCGATTTGTGATACAATTGCAACGAATTGCTCAAATCTTCAAAATCAAGAAAAGGTAAAAAAAATGTCAGCAGGGAAAATCTTTCAAAAAATATTCAGCTGGTGCAAAAAGGAAATCGTCTTTTGCATCACGTTTTTGCTCGCGCTCGTTTCAATGCTCTTTGTAAAGCCGGACGCAAAATACATTTCGTACATCGACTTCGGAACGCTTCTGACGCTTTTTTCGCTCATGGCGGTCGTTTCAGGCTGGAGGCGGACAGGGCTTTTCGGCGCGCTTGGGAACATCGTCTGCCGTAAAGTGCACAGTCAGCGCGGACTTTGCCTTACGCTTGTCCTGCTCTGCTTTTTTACAAGCATGATTATCACAAACGATGTGGCGCTTCTTACATTTGTTCCGTTCGCGGTCGTTCTGCTTTCAAAAACGAGCGGTTTTCTTCTATTATATACAGTTGTGCTTCAGACTCTTGCTGCAAATCTTGGAAGCATGATTACACCGATCGGAAATCCTCAGAATATATTTTTGTTTTCAAAAATGCAGCTCGGCACAATTCAGTTTATGAAAATTCTTTTTCCGTGCACGTTGCTTTCCCTTGTGCTTCTGATTTTTTCAACTATGATAATAAAGAACGAAGAGATGAAGATTGAGCGGCAGGAGTTTTTATCCGATAGACCGAGTTTTGCGGGAAAAAACATTCTGTACACCGCGCTTTTTATTCTGTGCCTGCTTTCAGTAGTGAACGTGATTCCAAAATGGTCGGCGGCGGTTATGGAAAAAGATGAAATTATTACAGAAATCAGAAAATTAAAAAGTCTAGTTGACAGTTCAAAGCATACGATTTCAATAAACGGAATTAGTTTATTGTTTGAAAGAATTGAAAATTCTGAAACTCTTACTCAATCTGACAAAGATGAACTAAAAAATAAATTAAAAAATATTTTATCGGAAAATGAAAAAAAATATTCTTGACTTCAAGAACAAGAACTGTTTTCGATTTATAAATATTATAAATGGAGGTTTTTATGGACGAATTTGTGGAAAGACTTGCAGGAATAGGAATTCCTGCTATTGTTTTTTTGACCGTAATGAGCACAACAGGATTGGTAGGCGCGGCAGCAATCACATCAACACTGGCATCGCTTGGCCCTGGCGGAATGATAGGTGGAATTGTATTACTCTGTGTTATAAGCGCAAGTTCTTCAATAATTACAAAATATGGGTATTCTGCAATCATAACTGCAACTTGCAGAAAAATCATGTCAAAAGAAAACCTTACCGTAGAGCAGATGAATGAAAAAATAGACAAATATCTAATCACAAAAGGATTAAAAGAAAAAATAAAATCAAAAATAAGAGAATCTGTTAAAAAAATATAGGCTAATTTTTGGGAGAAAATAAAAATGACAAAAAACGAAATTACTGAAATGAATAAGAAAGAAAGTGAATTGAATTCTGTTATGGCTTGGGCTGCATGGTTTGAAGGAGAAGAAAGTTGGGGTTCAGACTCTGATGATGGGATGATGATTAAAAAATAAGCGGCAAATAAATTGAATAGAATATCAATTACTATAAAACCTACAAACAACTGTAATATGCGTTGCAAACATTGCTATCACGCAGAAGAAGGTTTTGACAATACAATGATGAAGCCCGATTATGCAAAAAAAATGTTTGCAATTGCAGCAAACGATTACTCTGAAATTTTCGTTGTTTTTCATGGCGGTGAACCCACACTTTGGGGAATAGAAAATTTTAAAGAGGTTCTTGAATATCAGAAAAAGATAGCATCTGAAAAGGGTGTTATTTTTAAAAATTCTATTCAGACTAACGGGCTGTTGATTGATGGCAAGTGGATTGAGTTGTTTAAGAAATATTATTTTTCAGTAGGAATTTCTTTTGACGGTCCTCATAATGATGATTTAAGGTTCAATACTGAAACTGTTTACAAAAATATGTGCTGGCTAAAAGAAAAAGACATTAAATTTGGCACACTATGCGTAGAAAATGGCTTATCAATAGAACATTTTGAAAACACATACAACTGGTTCAAAAATGAAGGATTTAACTTCAAGGTATTGGCACTGTTCATGAGTGGAAATGCTCTTGAACACAAAGAGCTAGAATTAGATGTTATAAAATATGTTGACTGTTTGTGTAAAATGTATCAAAAATGGTTATTTGACAAAGAATGCAATATATCAATGCGAACTTTTGAAGATTTACTTAAAGTTTCTGATAGGTTGTATTGTATTCAATATGGCGGTTCTTGCATTCACAATAGGATTTGCATAAATCCAAATGGCGATATATACCCATGTGGAAGACCATATACATCTGATTTTATTTTAGGAAATATTTCATCATTAGAAAATTTTTCACAAGCTTTTAACACTGCAGCATATAAAAATCTTGAAAGAATAAGTATTGAAAGACAAAAACAATGCAGGGAAAGCTGTAAATTCTTTGGAGTCTGCAAAGGAGGCTGCGTTTCCAGTGCAATTCTTGAAGGCTCTTTTGAAAAAATAAACAATACGACATGTGTCCGGGCAAAAAGACTTCTTTCTAAAATTACAGAAATTAACACTGAAATTTACAAATTTTATGATTCCGGAGAAGATTTAAGCAAATTAAATCCTCATGCTGTAAAAATCATAAAAAAATCCCGCGAAGGAAAATTTAATTTTATGCACCAAGCAAATTTGTAAAAATAAGAAGATTTAATTTGTTTAAAAATATTCTAAAGACAAATTCTCAATCCTAATATGAAAAATATTTATTATTTCAACATAGACTATTTTTGCAACAATAACTGCATTTTTTGCTTTTCATCTTCAACAGGAACAACAAAAAAAGCAATTACTCTTGAAAGCTTTATAAATACAGTAAAAATTTTGAATCCTAATGAAAATGATTTGATTGTATTAAATGGAGGAGAACCAAGTCTTCATCCAAGTTTTTACGATATTCTAGCATTTCTATGCAAGCAATATGATTCTTACGTAGCTGTTTATTCAAATGGCACAATTTTAGATGTTACAAAAATTCCAAATAACAGCAAACTCAGATTTATAATACCGATTCACGGAGATAAAATCTTACACGACCGCATAACACAGAATTCAGGTTCATTTTATAAAACGCTAAAAAGTATTTATTTATTGCAACAAAAAAAGTGCAAGGTAAATATAAAGTTTATTGTTTCCCAAGAGATGCTAGAATCTAATTTCAATATTCAGAATTTTTTAGAAAGCAAAAAACTTTTTCCAGATACAATAATAATTGCAAGAATGAACAATACAAAAAAATCAAAGAAAAACAATGTAAAACCATTGTCCATGACGCAATTTTCAGGTTTTATTCAAAAAGCATATATAAATTTATATAAAAAAATGCGTATAGAATTTCTTGATGTGCCTGCCTGCTTTTTGCCGCATTTTGAAAACTATAACATTCAAAAAACTCCATCATTTTATTTTTCTGATTATAATCATAATTTGCAAAAACGAAGTTATTTTAAAAAAATTCGGATTTTAGAAAATTGCAAAGTTTGCAAACAAATAAAAGTTTGCAGGACTTTGGAAAGTTCTTATCTTACGCCCATATATGATAAGCGATGGATAATCGACTATGAATAGGAATTTTTATGCAGTTGTATCTATTAATAAATCAAAAATGCAATTTAAAATGCAGTTTCTGCATACGAGGGAATAAAACAAAATCTTCTGCAGATATTAATATTCAAATTCTAAAAAGAATATTAAAAAATAACGACTTCTCTAAATATACATTAATGCTTACTGGTGGTGAACCGAGCCTTTCAGATTTAGCAAACATAATACAAATTTGCAATGCTCATTTTAAGAAGATTTGTGTAAACACAAACGGAGTTCATAACAGCTGGTTAAAAAATTTAAAAACAAATAATATCCACATTCAAATTTCAATTGACGGCAATAAAGAAGTTCACAACAGAATTCGTGGTCAAGAGCAAGACGTTTTTACTAAAATCAATGAAACAATAAAAATAATTAACGCTTTAGGGATTTCATATAATATTTCAACAACTGTAAACAGACTGAATTACGAACATATCTTTGAATTTGTAAAAGAGATTGAAATCTTTCAAAAGATGAAATACTGGAAAGTCTCCCCTGCATTGCCATTTGGGTGTGAACTGTTAGAAAATACAATTTCAATAGATGAATGGAACAAGCTAGTTGATTTCATATTAGAAGAAGCTCTTGTTCCTGTAAAAATAAAAAAACTTTTTGATTTTGAATTGCTTGATAAATTTATAGATTCAGGGAAAATAAAGAATCTGAATATCACCTCTAATTGCGGAGATGTGAAAAGCAAAATATATGTCTATCCAGATTTTACAGTATATCCATGCACTTGCCTTACGGATTTTCCGCTTGGAAATCTTGCAGAACAAAACATTGAAGAAATAATTCATTCAGAAACAGCAAAAATATTTTCAAACTACAAAGTAAAAGAAAAGTCTTCATGTACTTCCTGTGAATATCTAAAATACTGTAATGGCGGATGCATAGGAATGTCCTGGAATTATTTTAGAAAACTAGGAATGGGAGATTTTAGATGCCCTTTTGTAAAAAAATAACGCCTTACTATGAATTTAATTTACCATCTGTAAAGGAAAACTATTCCAATTGGAAATCAATCTGCACAAAAAACGGCAGGACGGACATTCCGGCGTATTCAATAAAAGCAAATTATGATAAAGGAATTCTAAAAACTATAAAAAAACTTGATGGAACTTTTGAAATCTGCTCTTACTTTGAATATCGATATTTGAAAAAATTAGGAGTCGCTTCAAAAAATATCATTATAAATGGAACTGCTTTCTCAAAGGAAAATCTGAAGGAAATTTTAAAATCAGGAACATTAGTAATTGCTGATTCAGAAGAAATTATCAAAGCTATATGTGAGCTAAATATAAAATGCAACATAGGAATTCGCTGCAACCTAGACTATATAAAAACTGGCAGAAATATTTTTATAAATAAAACTTCGAGATTTGGAATTACAAATATAGGAAAAATTATTTCATTTCTCTCAAAATATAAAAAAATTAATTTAACTTGTCTGCAAGCCCACATTTCAGGAAATACACGGGAACCTTTTGTTTTTGAACTTATTGCAAAATCTTTATGTGAAATTATTTTTCATTACAATCTGAAAACTATTTCAAAAATCGACATTGGCGGAGGATATAAAATTTCAGAAAAGCACTGGAATATAAAAGACTATTATGAGCCAGTGATAAAAGTATTGAAACAAAGAAAAATGGAACATCTAAAAGTGGTATTCGAACCAGGAAACTCAATTGCAAGAGATTGTGGAAAATATTATATAAGAATTACTGACATAAAAAGCATAAATGGAACAACGTATTGCATTGCAGATGGTTCTATTATTCATTTGCCATTTCTAAAAGGAAAAAAAATCAAGGATTGTAGAATACAAAATTCAAAAAATACAAAAGAAGAAAAACAGTACATAGTCGGCAGCACATGCAAAGAATCCGATGTTCTTGCAGAACTTATAAATGAGCCTGCATTAAAAATCGGTTCAATCGTAGAATTTTATAATATTGGAGCTTATTCTATTAATGAGATTCCAGAATTTATCATTAATAAGCCTAAAGTCTATTATCTGAAATAAGTTTTTCCTGTCATTTACTCACTTAAAGTTTCCAACCGCAAATCCAAAAAAAATGTGCCATAATTCAAGCGATGAATTTATCTCCGCCGCAGAAAAAGCGTTCCCGAACTACGTCGGAAAAAATTACCTTGAGATGACGGCAGGGAATTTGTTCAAGGGATAAGATGAAAATGCACTAGCAATAATGCAATTGTTTGACGAAAACACGTTTCTGTAGTATAGTGAAACAAAGGAAATGCCCGATTTCTATCGGTCATCTCCTCTAGTAATTGCTATAAAGCCGCTACAAGTGATTCGGACTTGGCGGCTTTACTTTTTAACTCTTCTTATTTTTCAGGTAAGAAAGGGCTTCAAGAATTAGAATGGCTAAATTAATAACCAACGAAATAACTTCGTAAATCGTCATCTTTGTAAGCCTCCCTTGTTCAAATTCCAGTAAACTAGTTGAGTTCGGGAGACGCCGCCTTGGAAATCAGGCATTTCCAATAAAACGATTATATCACATTTTATTACTACTGTATATATGTAAAGTTTAGAAAATTGAAAGCATATGCGTTAGGCTATGGAGCACTGGCGAAGGTTGTTTGAACAACCGAAGCCAAAGACCGCAGCCGTGCGATTTGCACGGCGAGGACTTAGAGCGTGAGCAAAGTGCGGAACAGCCGGTCTGCCGCAAGGCAGGGAAGCCCCCGAAAAAACAAAAAAATTTGGAGAGAAAAATGATGATTAGAAAAGCTGAAAAAAAGGATTTGTCCCGGATTGCAGAGATTTTTGTGTTCAACAATCGGATTAACTATTTTCCGATTTTCAAAGACGAGGAATATTCGTTCGGGAAACTGCAGGTTGTTTCGATGGCTGACAATTATTTTGGAAAGGATGAGACGCTGGACAATCTGTTTGTGGCGGAAGACAACGGCATTATAAAGGGATTTACCGAAATCCGGAAAACAGAAATCGTGAAGCTGTACGTGGAGCCGCTTTTTCAGAACTGCGGAACAGGAAGCGCGCTGATTGAATTTGCGGTTCGGAATTTTCAGGCGGATTTTCTGTGGGCACTGGAAAAAAACACAAGGGCGGTTTCATTTTACAGGCGGCATGGATTTTTCCCGACTGGCGCAAGAAAATACGAGGAAGGCACAACAGAATTTCAGATTGAGTTGAGGCGGAAATGAGCGGGATTCTTCAAATGTGATTATTGCCCGGCGCAAATTCCGTGTCATTCCCGCACTTAATTCCAACGTCATTCCCTTGCTTGACAAGGAAATCTATTTTTTACAACACATGAGATTATCGGGTCAAGCCCGACAATGACAGCTTAGCTTTTCTTGTCATTCCCGTGCTCCGACACGGGAATCTGTTGCAGGAAATAGTCAACCGAGTTTCTTTCAGAAACATTGCAGGGGCAAGTGCGGAATGACATAAAGCAGACGGCGCGAACATATAGCTTAGGGCATGGAGCACTGGCGAAGGTTGTTTGAACAACCGAAGCCAAAGACCGCAGCCGTGTGATTTGCACGGCGAGGACTTAGAGCGGATAGCGAAGTGCGGAACGCCCGACCTGCCGACAGGCAGGAAAGCCCCAAAGAACAAAAAAACTGTCATTGACAAGAACTAATTTAATTAGTTTAATATGTGGAAAAACTTTGGAGGCAAGAGGAAAAATGAAAATTCTTGTAATCAACTGCAGCCCGGTAAAAAACGGCGCGACTGCGGAAATTGTGAAGATGGTTTCTGATTTTTGCGGAAAGGGCAATGAAGTCCGCGCGGTTTGCATTGACGACTACGAGGTAAAATTGTGCCGAGGCTGCCGGAAATGCCACGAGACTGCGGAATGCTCGATTTTGGACGACACGAAAAAACTGATGGCGGAATATGAATGGGCGGACAAAATTGTTTCCGTTTCGCCGTCGTACTGGGCGGACATTCCGGGACAGTTCAAAGTTTTTATCGACAGATGCACGCCTTGGTGCAACACCCACGAGCCTCACGCAAAAATCTCAGGCGGCAAAAAAGGCTACACAATCGCGCTCAGAACCGGACCTTCAATGCCAGAATGTGAAAAAATAATCGGCAGCATCGAGCATTTTTACGGTCATCTTGAAATTGAGCCGAGCGGAAAACTCGGACTTTGCAAAGTTGAACGCAAGGAAGATGTAGCGGCACACGCGGAGGAGATTCAGGAATTTTGCGAGGGGATTTTAGCAAGTGCATGAGATTTCAATTCCCCGACCGACAAAACTGAAATCAAACCAAATGAGGCATTATGAAAATTGAACACGTTGCTCTTTATGTGAAGAATTTGGATGGCGCGCGGATTTTTTTTGAAAAATATTTCTGTGCAAAATCGGGTGCTCTTTATCACAACAGGACTTCCGGATTCAAGTCTTATTTTCTGACTTTTGACGGCAGAGCAAGACTTGAGATTATGACGCGCCCGGAAATTCAAAACGATGAGAAAAATCCTTTGCGCACAGGCTATGCCCATGTCGCTTTCAGCGTGGGAAGCAAAACGGCAGTTGACGCTCTTACCGAAAAACTGAAAACTGACGGTTACAAAGTTGCAAGCGGTCCTAGAACAACCGGCGACGGCTATTACGAAAGCTGCATTGTCGGAATCGAAGGAAACCTTATTGAAATCACGGAATAAAAAATATTGGGTAAAAAAAATGAAAACCACAACCAACTCAACTGACAAATATCACGAAATAAAACAGCGGCTTCTTCTGCTTGTAGAAAATCATGCGAAAATAAAGGCGGTTGTCGCAATCGGCTCGTCAACAAGAAGCGGCGTTCCGGCGGACGAATATTCCGACCTTGACCTTATAATTGCGACGGACGACACGGACTCCTGGCTCTACGGAAATCTTCCGGCGGAACTGGGCGACGTGAAAGTTTCATTTGTTGAACCGACTCTTGGCGGCGGAATGGAACGTCGTGTTCTTTACGGCGGCTGGCTCGATGTGGACATGATTGTTTTTACGCCCGAGCAGTTTCTGAATGCGGTGAATGACGGAACAGCGAACTGGGTGATGAACAGAGGCTGGCTCGTGCTGCACGACAGAATCGGGGCGGCGGAACTTTTGAAGCAAAAAATCTCTGCGGAAATTCACAAGCCGGATTTTTCCGAAAGCGAATTCCAGAATCTTGCGAACAATTTTTACTTTCACACTGTATGGGCGGCAAAAAAAACTCTGCGTGGCGAGCTTTGGTCGGCTAAAATGTGCCTTGACTCATACCTCAAAAATCTTCTGCTAAAAGTGCTGGAAGTCCAGACCGCAACAAAAAATCACGCTGATGTCTGGCACGACGGAAGATTTCTTGACCGCTGGGCAGATGAAAAAACTCGCACGGAACTGAAAAACTGCTTTGCCCATTACGATAAGAACGACATGAAAAACGCGCTGAAATCAACTCACAGACTTTTTGCCAGAATCGCAAAAGAGACCGCCGCACTAAAAAACTTTGCATATCCGAGCGAAGCGGAAAAGTTTTCAAATAAATTTTTGGAAGAAAGATTATAATGTCATTCTCGGATCAGGTCCTACAATGACAAATCAGCCTTTCCTATTTTCTGTAATCTTTCCTGATGAACGGCTCGCGGATTTCTTCCTTTGTGAGGAGCGAATATTTTTTCGGGTGGCGGTAGGCGTTTCCGTGAACTTCGCGGCTTCGGTAGTCCCGCAGCTCGTCAAGGTCGATGTTCGCGATGTAGATTCCTTCGCTTTCGCCGGCTTCAACAATGAGCGTGTCGCGTGAGCCTGAATCCTTGGGGCGGTATGCGATTCCGTCGAATGCGGAAGAATGCCCGTTGCAGTCGGGTTTTCCGCCCGGGTAGTTTGCGGTTGCAACGGCGCACATATTTTCGTAGGCTCTTGCGCGCAGCTGGGAAAGGCGGTTTATTTCCATCGGGCAGGCATTCGGAACAAGAATTACTTCCGCGCCTTTGAGCATTAAAATCCGCGCGCTTTCGGGGAATTCGCGGTCGTAGCAAATCATCGCACCGGTTTTCACAACACCGTTTTTTGTGTCAAGTTCGCCCACGTAAAAATCATCGCCGGCACAAAGAACTTTTTCATCGCCAAAATCGCAGGTGTGGACTTTCGCATAAGTGAAAACGGATTTTCCGAAGCGGTCAAAAAGCCGGAGCGTGTTCCGTGGCTGCGGGCTGTGCTTTTCCAAAAAAGTGATTCCAACCGCCATGTCAAGCTCTGCGGCAAGTTTTCCGAAGAATGAAACAAATTCTCCGTCCGCACTCACCGCAAGTTCTTCAACTTCCGCCGGATTTTCTGAAATGTTGTAGCCGCAGCTCCACATTTCAGGAAAAAGCGCAATGTCCGCATCCAAAAGTTTTGCCTTTCGGCAAGCCTCCTCGCCAATCCGCCGGTTTTCTTCTATATTATTGCTCGGCATTATCTGCAAAAGTGCAATTTTCAAGTTGTTCATGATTTTATTATACAATGATTTTTTGTTTTGTGGGGGAGAAAACATGGCAAGAAAATGGAAAGTTGAAAAATGAATGACAAAAAGACAAGCAAAGGGATGGTATTTTTCGCTCACCTATAAATTTCTTCCCAATGCTCTTTTGTCATAATATTTGTGTGTCCGACGCGTACTTCATTCAAAAGTGGAACTGGAAGTTCTTTGCAGGTATGGTGAAAGACGAATCCTAGTTTTTCCTGCACGCGTTTTGATTTTTGGTTTCCGTCGTAATATCCGCACCAGACGGTTGTCATTCCGAGCTCCTCAAAGGCTCGTCGCAAAAGTTCTCCGGCGGCTTCAGGCATGTAACCTCTTCCCCAGAACGGCTGCGCAAGCCAGTAGCCGAGCTCACATTCGTCGTCGCGTTCGGTCATGTCGGTGTGTCCGTTCAGCTTGAGTTCCACCGAGCCGATTGCGATGTTGTTTTCCTTTTCGCATAAGGCGTAACATTCCGCTCCGTTGAGCACGTTTTTGATTATGGCTTTGCTTTCTTCAACGCTTTTGTGAGGAGGCTAGCCAGCAACCGGTCCCACGTCCGGATTTTTCGCATATTCAAACAGGCTTTCCGCGTCGGATTCTTCCCATTTCCGCAATATCAGTCTTTGTGTTTTCAGCATTTTTCACCTCAGTTAATTTTTTTTGTCAAAAGAAATCGGTTGCCTTCACGACGTTTACGGTCATTCCGTCATATTCAATCGTATCGCTCTGATTTAATGTTACAATTATGCCTTCAAGATTATTGAATTTTCTGCAGGTTTCTACGATTCCCCGGACTTCGCGCTCCATGTTTTCATTTGTAAGCTCAAGGCAAGCCTGAACAGCCTTTTCCGGAACACTCGAAGCGCCGTATAAAAAATCGCATTCAAAACTATTTTCCGAATAATACCAGATATTCTTTGTTTCCCTCCGGATTTTACAGAACACTGCATTTTCAAAAAGCCGGCCTATGTCTTTTGACGAGGAAACGGAGATGTTTGCTGCCATTCCCGAGTCTATGCTGTAAACTTTTTTTGGATTCACCGACTGTGCTTTTGCTGAATGGCTGAACTTCGGGACAAACGAGAACAGATAGCTTTGCTCAAGGAAAGAAAGATATTCAAGTATTGTAGCCGTCGTTTTCAATCCGAGCTGGGCCGACAGCTTTGTTCCCGTAACAAGATTTCCGCAGTTTGAGCAGAGATAAACAGCAAGAGTTCGTAGCGATTTTGAGTCTTTTATTCCATAGCGGACGACAATGTCCCTGAAAATGATGTCATCAAAAAGCTGCGTAAGAATTTGACTTTGCCTGTAATTCAAGAATTCGGGAAAGCCGCCCTTGAAAATATATTCTTCAAAGGATTCCGCATTTTTTTGTTTCTTCAGGAAAGTGCAGAATTCATTGAAACTGAACGGAAAAAGCTCATAGTCCAGATGGCGGCCGGTAAGTCTTGTTCCCAGTTCCTGACTCAGCAGAGAGGCGTTTGAGCCGGTTACCGTAACAAGGTTTCCTTCCTTCAGTTTTGAGCTTACATAAGTTTCCCAGCCGGAAATAATCTGAATCTCGTCAAAAAAAAGTTCCTTTGAGGTTCCGTATTTTTTTCTGTAATCGGCGATGGCTTCGTCAAGTATCAAAAACGAATTTGAATCAAATTCCGAAAGCGCAGGCTCGTCAAAATTCAGATAAAAAGCATTTCCACATCGATTTTTCATGTCCTGACAGACAAAAGTGCTTTTTCCGCAGCGTCTGATTCCTGTGATTATTCTGACGAACTGAGGAATAGGAGGGTGAATGTTTTGCAGCCCCTCCCTGTTCACCTCAAGATTCGTGGGGGAGCTTAAAATTTCATTCTTCTGTTTTTCTGCCATCCGCAAAATCAATTCTTTTGTAACCATGAATGTATTATAGTATTTATTGGCACTAAACACAAGTATTTAATATTACTAAATACTTGTGTTTAATGGTATTAAATGTAAGTATTTATCATCACTAAACAGATTTAATTGTTACATCACGATTTTCTCAAACGCAACCGTTTTGTTTTTCATTGAGATTTTCATGGCTTTCCAGCCGAATTCTTCGCCCCAATTAAATTTTTCTTTCGCATTTCCAGTTGATTCCGGCACGGCGCGCCTGGCTGCAAAGGATTTTTGTCTGAAGATTGTACATTTTGCCGTCCTTTAAAAAGTGCGTTCCGCATTGGCGGAATTCAAAATCCACGTTCTGCCGGATGCACTGTTCGCGGATGTCAAGCACCCAGTTGTAGTCGAGAACTCTTGCGTTTCTGTCCGACTCTCCGCCCACGACGACAAATTCTACGTCGTTCAGGTAACGTTCCAAGTCAACGCGTTCAATCAGAGGCTGGGCGGTGATTCCCTTGTGCTTAATCGGCAGTGAGCTGAACACCGAAAGTTTTTTATCCGCATTGCGCTGGTTTTCAACCGTGCAACAGACCGTAACGTTTTCCCAGCCGTCCGCCCAGTCGCTTGGAATGCATTGCGCAAAACGCTCAATCCGCTTTGTCAAAAAGAGAAAATTGCAGTCCGCTCGTTCTTTTATCATCCGCCAACATTCGCTTCTCCATTCGTCGGCTTCTTCAATCAGAAAGTCGGTGGTAAAGCACATATACACAAGTCCCGGTTTCATTTTGTAGCTGCCGTTTTTGAGTTTTTCAATCGGCTTGTAAAAATCCTTCGTTCTGATGATTTCGCCTGTGTTCACTCCTCTTTTTGCGTCGCCTTTGTGAATGTAGCAGTGCTCGCAGCCTTCGCTGCATTTTTTACATCCGCGCCACGGATTCCAGACTGGCATAAGTTTTCCTCATCTAATTCAATTTTTCAGTTTGTGAAAAATTCTGCAAATCGCTAGAAATCGTGTCGGCAAGTTTGCACAAGGATTCGGCATCCACAAAACTGACGCGTTTTCCGTAGGTTTCAATCATTGCCCGCGTTTCGGCGTTTTTCTTTTCTTCCGGAAGATTTTTGGCTTTTGCATAAAGCAGAGCCATCATCGTTCTGTGCTTGAAATTCAGTTTTTTATAGTCGATTGCTCCACGCAGATGGTAGATTCTCGCCCTGTTCCAAATTTGCTTTGGAATCTGGCGTTGAATGGAACGCCTAATGTGGTTCGTGTTCTGCTCATCATGAACATCCGTAAGTCCGACCGTCACGATGATGAAGTCCGTCTTTTCGGAAAGAAGAGAGGCGATGCTCTTCAGTCCCAAAGCACCTCCCGCATAAAGAGCGCCAAAGTGGATTACGCAGTCATAACCGAAAACGGATTTAACTTCGCTGTACGGCAGAATGTGGGCTTCCGTCAGTTTTGCAAAAGTTTGCGCATAATGCCTTGCCGAACCGTATTGACTTCCGTAGGTAATTAAAATTTTCATTGCTTCACCTTTTTCCGTTTTCTTCTATATAATTCCAAAGTTTTTCGTATTTGCTCATTTTGATTTTCTCTTCTTCGGAACTGGCGTAATCTCTTCCAGAATCGGAATCACCTTGTCCAAGAGATCGCGGTTTTCAATGTCGAGGATAAAATGCTCCTTTGCGCCGTCGTAAGGGAATCCGCACTCTGCATTGAAGTCCTTCATAATCGGCTCAGTTTCCGGCAGTTTTTTCACAAAAACCGTGTTGTCGCACACAAGAAGAACCGGCTTTTCGTTCAGATACGCCATGTATTCGCCGAACATTTTGCGGCTGTGCACTTCTCCGTAGCGTTCAATCTGCTCGCACACAAAATCAATGTATTCTTTTGTTGTTGACATAGTTGTTTCCTTTTTACAGTATTACTCCGCAATTGCTTAGGAAAATCGCCATATTTCCAAATGATTTGAACAACTCTCTTTCATACGGAGGAAGCTTATCGCACGAATTATAAAAATCAAACTGTTTTATCAGAACATTTTCATCATATCCACTTCCAGAACTTCGACACTTGTTAAGAGAGCCGCAAAAGTCTTTGAACTTAAAAGCACACTCAAATTTTATCCTCATATAATCAAAATATTCCATTTCATCTCTCCTCTTTTTCCAATCTGTCTATAAATATTTTCAAGCGTTTTCTGTCCGCTTCGGGTTTGTCCCCTTTAAAATAAATTTCTACGAATGTTACAGTTCTAGTTTCTTTTTGCCATACGAATATTATTCTGATTCCAGACTGATTTCCTCTTCCCGGCAGACTTCTGCAGGCGAATTTTCGGACTTTATTCGCTGTATAATTTTTTCCGCAGAATCCTTCGATTTGAAGAAAAGACGTAGATGCAGCATTCATTTCGTAAAAAGTTTCAATAGTGAATTTCTTGAATGTCTCAAAATCTTCTGCCAAAGTTCTGTAGCGTTTTTGAAGAGCCTTGAAATCTTTCTCGAATTCTGCAAGACAAATATATTTAATCATCGTCCTCTTCGTATACCCTCACAGAAGTTTCTGGTGTTCTGTAGAAAACCGATTCGTAGTCAAGAACCTCCCTTTCTTTTGCACCAATCCATGGAATGTCCTTATGCGAAAGGGCGGAAAGTTCAGTTGCTGTCTTGCCGGAATATTTTTCCAGCTCTGAATCAATGAATTCAAGTTCCTGAGCCGAAAGAAGCTCCAGATTCGGATTTACGAGCGGAAAATATTTTGTCATCTCGTGATTGTAGAATTCGCTTTTTACTTCCTCAATCTGACCTTCTTTTATCATTTGCTTGCTAAGTTTTGCAAAATCAACTGGAGTCGGCCCGAAAGTATTTTTTATATACGAAAGCCCCATCAACTGCTTTTCATAAAGCTCATAGTAATCGAAATCTATAAAATAGAAGAGCTTGTAAAGAACAGTTTGCCCCACATTAGGCTTTGCGCCGACTTTTGCAAGAATATACAGAAAAACTTGCTTGAACTTTTCTATATTATTCTCTGGAATACTGATTCTTATGTCAGATTTTTCATTTTCGCCATTGGAAACGGATTTTTTTATATCGTAACTAGGCTCTGTAGGCAGTTTGTTGTCAATAATGCACGAATAGTCAACGTCGAAAATTTTAGAAAGCGACCTTACAATTTCTAGCGGCATTTCGGCAGTTCCGTTCTCATATTTTATGTAAGTCTGCCGAGACACTCCAAGTTTTTTCGCCAGTTCTTCCTGAGAAAATGAATTTTGTTCCCGCAAGATTTTTACAACAGTTTCCATACATTTAATATATGCGTCATTTGTATTGTTGTCAATATAAGTTAACAATAATTTGTTAAAAATTTTTAACTTTTTTTTAGGGGCTTCCCTGCCTGTCGACAGGTCGGGCTTTTCGTGGTTACGTACGCACTTCGTGCTACCTCCATTCCTCCGCTTCGCTTCGGAACACGCCTACAGCGTGCCACTCCAATCCCTAAGCTTTGGCTTAGGAGGTGCGCGAGAGCGCATACGTAAAATAAAAGAGTTTTCGCAAGAAAACTCTCAGCATACCGTCAGGTATGCCAATCCCTAATCTATTTCTCCGCCATAATCACCGCGAATTTTCCGCTCAGATAAATACATTCCGCGCTCTTGAATCCCGCTTGCCTGATCCACTCGATTTCTTGCCGCACGGAACATTCGCGGTCGAGCTTTTTGCGTTCCTGCCAGCGTTCAAATTCTTTTTCCGAAAGATTTGCAGACTTTATCTGCTCTGTCCAGTATTTTTCAATTTTTTTGTTCATCGTCGTGTCTTCCGCACAACCCAAAATCACGCTTCACACCCTGCGCAATTTTTCCCTCCATTCTACAGTTCCAGCTCGTACAGGACGAAATCTGCCTGTCCTGCGTTTTCTGTATGCCAGCCCCTTTCGGCGACTTGGGAAAATCCGAGCGATTCGTAGAGGCGGCGGGCAGGAGTGTTGCATTTCAGCGCGTCAAGGCGGACCGCTTTTTTTCCGGATTCACGGCTCATCTCAATCAAGCGGCGCATTGTCCGGGCGGCAATTCCTTTTTTCTGAACTTCCGGGGCTACGCACAGAATGTGAACCACGGAAACCTCATCGTCAGCCAGATTCAGGTTCCACGGCACATCATGATATTCCATTTCCTGGCAAGGCACGGCTGCTACCGCCGACGCAATTTTTCCGTCCAGCTCGGAGAAAAACATATTTCCGCACTTTATGTGTCCGTGTATCATCTCGTCCGTCGGATGAAGTCCGTAAATCCAGCGCGCATAAAGCTCCATGCCTTTTGTTTCCGAAACCGTGCGCCGGTAGAATTCCGCCAGCCGCTCAAAGTCGCTTTCCGTTGCCCTGATTAAAGTCATTTTTCTGTTTTCCGTTCCGCTATTTTTTCGCCGGCTTGTCTTTCAGTTCCGCCCGCAATTCCTTGAACTTTTCTTTCCAATCCTGTGAAATTCTGTAAGAATCGCAGATTTTTTGAATCGCCTTGCCGCAGATTTTGTAGTCAAGTCCGCAGGTTGCCATCCATTTGTGCACGTTTTCCGGTTCGGTTACGGCAAGCTCCGCAATCAGCCAGGCTTCGCCCATCTGAACGTAATAATGTCCGTCATTTTTCATCAGCGGAAGAAGCTGTTCCGCGTGCCCTCGTCCCAGTCGTGAAATGAAAAGCACGTAACCCCAGCGGCGCACAAAAGGCTCTTCGGATTTTATGTATTCCGCCGCATATTTCAGCGCCCTCTCAAAATTCAAATCCGCAACGTAACCGATCAGCTCGTCCGTGTGCCACCAGTCAGAAAAAAGCAGGTTTTTGTGGATAAACGCCATCCGCCCGTCAGCATTTTTTATCTGCTCAAGGCTGACATAAAAATAAATCCTGTGAAACTGCCGCTGCGTCAAAACGTGCTCGCGGAGCAGGGAAGCGTCCGCATTTTTCTTGACATAGCCGCGAATCAGGCGGTCAACGTCGGCGGTTTTGTATTTTCCGAGCGCATCCAAATCCTTTTGAACAAGCTGCGGCGTAAGCGCAAAATGTCCGTTCATTTTTGTTTCCCCTTATTTTTCCTGCTGCCTGAAAGGTCTGTTGAATGAGCCGATTTCGACAATGTTTCCTTCCGGGTCGGCGATGTAGCAGGTTCGCTGTCCCCACGGCTCGGTTTCAGGTTCAAGCACCGGAACAGCTCCCTTTTCCACAGCCTTCTTGAATTCTGCGTCAACCTCATCAAAAGTGTCAACGTAAAGCGCGATTTCAAAATGTCCGTTCAGACCTTTAGCGTATTCGTATCTGCGCCCGCTCATTTTCTCAAAGTCGCCGCGTCCATAAAGCAGAAAAAGCGTGCCGTCCTTTACAAGATAGACGTTGCTTGCGTCCTCCGCCTCCCTGATTTCAAAGCCGAGCACATCGCGGTAAAAGCGAATCATTTTCGCCATGTCATCCACAAAAATTCCAAATCCGTCAAGTTTCATTTTTTCTCCAAATATCTGTTCTATTTATTCAGGCACGATTTTACAAAGTCAACCGGAATATTCATTCGTGCGGCGGTTTCTTCTGCGGAAAGTCCCTGTTGCATAAAACGGAAAATCACGGTCTCAAGTTTTTCCGCCACTTCGATTATGTGCTTGTCCAAATCGTAAAAACGGATGACGCGCTGACCCCAAGGATGCTCGTGCAGTCCGTGAATGTAGCAAATGTCGAACGACTTCAGATGCTCGCAGAACGCGTCCAGATTGTCCTCCTCAAAATAAAGTTCCCCGGCGTTGTTCTGAAAAACAACATCGTCAGTGCGGATAAACTGCTGCCAAGTTTCAAGCGTCTGCAAAACCACACCGCCTTCAAGCGTAACGTTCGCCCCAAAATCCGCGACAACGTTCAGCCCAAGCACATCATTATAAAAACGTTTGCTCGCTCCAATATCTTTTACCGCAATCAAAGTTCCTGTAAATTTCATTTTTTCTCCAACAATTTTCTCAACGCGCAAGCAGATTGTTCTTTGCACACGGATTGTTCTGGTGAATCATTGCGACTTTTCCGCAGCTTTCCATTTCTGCGCAGTCGCCGCAGGTGCTTACTTTTTTGCCGAGCGCGCATTGTCTGATCGGGCAAAGCGAATCGCAGAACGGAGTTTTCCGTCCGTCTATGCGGCAACCGTCGCAGCTTATCATTTCCGGTGTGATTTCAACGCCGTTCAGTTTTGACCATTCAGCTGCAACTTTTTTTCGCAGTTCCGAATCGTTTTCGACAGTCGCTTTTCTGGCCTCGCAGGATTCGCAGTCCAGTCCGCAAAATGCAATCA
>JAUNWH010000026.1 GCA_030540405.1 Spirochaetales bacterium | reverse complement strand
GTTCAGAATCAACTTAATTTTAGAGAATATAAATAGCTTCATTAGAGCAAAGAAAGCCGATATAACAAACTTGGCATAGTTTACTTAACGCTTGGCTTGCACTAATTGAGATAAATTTTTTCAATAAGAGGAAATTATCTTCCAAGCAATTTTTCAAGCTCAGAATTTTTAGCTAGATACAAAGAATTTGACGGATCAAGGGCAACAACTTGCTTCAAATAATACTGTGCCCGTCTCCAGTCTTTTTTTGCATAGTAAATTTCGTAAAGCCTGTAAAGAGAATCCTTGTTGCGCGGGTTTGCAGTCAGGCTTGCCCTTAAATCCGCAAGAACTGAATCTTCTGTTCCCTGAATCTGGCTGCATTCAAAATACAAAAAGCTTTTCATTTTTTGACTGGCGGAAGGCAAAAGGCTCGAAATAAGCTGCATCGCTGAATTTTTTTGTCCGGAAGCAGAAAGAACTTTAACGTAAGCCATGCAAGAATTTTCGTCAGCAGGATTTTCCTCATAAGCCTTTAGCGCAAGATTCATCGCCTCAGTGTTCTTTTTTAACGCAAGGCAAATATCTATGTGGCTAAAAAGCGAAGTTTTTTGCGCTGAAGGAATATGCATAAGCCGTGAACTTAGGGAATACGCCTTTACATAATCAGAATTTTTTATATATTCATCCAAAAGAATTTCCATTGCCTGAACATTTTCTGAATCTTTTTCAAGAACTTTTTCAGCAAGCTCAAGAGCTGTCATTCCATTTACAGAAAGCCCCGCAACAGAAGCAGTTTCAGCGGCAACCAGCAAAGTTTCAGAATCATCAGGATACAAGTTAAGTGCAGTTCCGGCAGTTTCTATGGCGGCGGCATTGTTCTTGCTCCAGTCACGCAAAAGCTGTGTGCGCAAAAGATAATATTCCTTGGAAGCGGCGTTTTTCTTTTCAACAGCATCAAGCAAAGAAGAAGCCCGGATATAGTCCTGTTTTTCCATTAGAATTTTTGCACGCAGCAAAACATAGCTTGTGTTATCCGGCTCAAGCAAAAGAACACGCACAACAAAACCTTCAGTCTTGTCAAAGTCCCCAAGATGAAAAGCCGAAAGCGCACAAGTCTTTAAAAGCTCTGTATCCTGCGGAAATCGCGACAAAAGCTCTTCACCAAATGAAAGCGCAAGCTCATACTGTCCTGTCAAAAAACAAGCCTTTGCGACCGACTCAAGAATTTCCTTGTTTCCACCAGAATATTTTCCGTTGCTAAGCTTAAAATATTCCAGAGCCTTTTCATTGTTGTTCTGCTTTAGGCACAAAATTCCCATAAGATAATTTGCAAGAACTGAATCAGGACAAAGCTCAAGAGCAAAATTCAAAGAATTTTCTGAAAGCTCATAATAATCTTCTATTGTTGCTCCCGATGAAGTCAAAAGAACCAGCGACGGAAGCATAATGGAAAGAAAATCAGAACGGTTCATGCTTAAATCATAAATTCCTTTCTTCGCGCTTTCAACGGCACCAATGTACTGATTTGTCCTGGAAATAGGAGGAACGCTCCAAGTAACGGCTTCTGACGGCCATGCGATTTTCATAATTTCCGCGGAAATATAAAGAATGCTTTTTTCAGCATCGGAATAGTCATCTGGCGAGCTTTTATGAATTGAAGCGGCAGCCTGCCTTAAGCTTTGCGGAGAACCAATTTCCACAAGACGCATTGTTTCTTTATTTATAGAGGAGAAAAACGATCTGTCTTTTGAAGGAGCAACTTGAACCGTAACTGCAGGCAAATTTTCTTCGGATTTTGTCGCAGGAGAAGGCGAACTTGCGCAAGAGAAAAAAAATGTCAATATGGCAAACAAAACAAGGTAAAAAATTCCGCGCATTTTCCGTAAAGAAATTGTTTTTGAAACTATGACTTTTCTAAAAAATCCAGCCGCAGATTTCTTAAAGACAAACTTTCTAAAAGTTGTCATCTGAAGAATCATCCTTCATATACGGAAATTCCTCGCTGCTTATTCTTTGAACTCCATAAACAAGAATAAGAAGAATTCCAAGAACAAAAAGGACTATTGGCCAGAAAACCGAAATAAATTTTACAAATGAAATATGGAACACATGGAGCGAAAAAAGCAGGAAAATAACTCCCAAAACAAAAAGCGCGACAGACGGAAAAAGAAAAACCGCCCTAATTTTTCTATAAATAAACAAATCTGAAACAAGAAAACCAAGTCCGGCATTTATTACAATGACCGGCCAAAGCTCTTTTAAATTCAAATGCAAAATATCTATGTTCAGCAAGGCAAAAAAAATGCTGTCAAAAACAAGCATAAATCCCAATGCAATGTAAAGGCTGCGTTTTCTTAGTCCTGCGGGAGAAACTTTTTTTGTCTGCTCAAGATTTTCCATACTTTCAGTAAATAATAAGATAAATTTCAATTCTTGACAACGGCTTTTAAAAACTTACAGGAACAACTTTGCGCGCCAAACTTTTTTAATTGAAAATAATTTCTATAATGTGGTAGAATAAAAGAATGATTCGGAAAGTTTTTAAATTTGCAGCGGCGGCTTTTTTTTCCATAATTATCATGTCATGCGCAAAAGACAGAAAAGGTGCAATTCTGCCAGAAGCATTTTCCAAGCAATACAAGAACACACAGAATCTTTTGATTTCGCTTCTTGGAAAAGAAAAAACAAAGGGCGAAACAAGATACGCGGTTGTAAACAGAATCGCAAACAATATGCTTTCCGTAAAAGACTATCCATCTCTAGTGCATTTTCTTACAAACTGGGTTGAACTGCACGAAGACGATTCCTACAACGCATACTGGCTTTTGATGACAGCTTATGCTTATCTTGAAAACGAAGCTGAGCCTATAGCGGAATATTATTTTGAGCGGATTATAAACAATTACAATGACCTTATTGTTCAGGGAAAATCAATTCACTTTATCTGCCTTCAGCATTTAATTCAAATCAGCTCAAGCCCGGCAAACAGAATTTCATATTTCAACCAGCTTATAAGCAGATTTCCAAACAACGTAAGCACAACGGAACTTTTCTACAGGCTCGCGCTTGAATACGAAAAAGAAGGCGAATGGAACCAGGCAATCCGCTCATACACGCAGTTTCTTGATCAAGACGACGCGTCCACTCTGCAAATTTCAGGCTACCCTAACGCATATTTAAATGCAAAGCAGCTCATAGATTTCAGCAATTCAGCAAAAGACTGGACATTTGAAACTCTTGACGCACTTGTTGCAGCTGTAAAGTCTGGAATTTCATCATACAATTACAAAGCCTTGGATCGCTACAAATCAAAAGTCAACTTTTTTGCAATGTCCTGGCGGCAAGTTGAAACTGACGTAAATGCCCAGGAAAGTTTTTCTATGCGCTCATTTATGAGAGGAAACAGAATCCGTTACAGCGCGGAACTTGATCCGTCGTCTTCTCCAACTGAAGCGTATTTGCGCACAACAGGCTGGAGCAATTACGTGAATGTCTGGTATCTTTATTTTAGAAAAGTGAATTTTCCAGCTGACCCGGAAATCCACGGACGCTGGGAATGGGCTGGAATTTACTTTGGTGAAAAACTGTAATGAAGAGAAAATTTGCAGCTTCGATATTTTCAGTATTGCTAACCTCGTTTATTTTTGCAGAAGAGCCCGTTGCTGACTTTGAAATTGACTTTTCAGCCTTAAAAACTGAAAGCCATGCAAAAACAAAAAGCATTTCTTCAGAAAACGAAAAGAAAACTTCTGCGCAAAAAAACTATATAATTCCAGAGCCAAAGCGCAAAGACATCGGCATTTCAGGAGTTTTCAAAGAGCCGACTCTAAAGTACCGGGAACGTTACCTTACAGCTTCAAACAGGCAATGGCTCGCTGACATTCTTTACGATTCTATTCCATACAGACCATACATAAGGGCGAAACTCAAAGAAAAAAAAATGCCGCTTTATTTGCAATATCTTCCGATTGTTGAGTCAAACTACAAGCCAACAGCGGTATCTGGCTCCGGCGCAACCGGGCTTTGGCAGTTTATGGCAAACAGCATGCATCCTTATTTAAAAAAGAATGAGTATTTTGACGAGCGGCGCGATCCCTGGAAAGAAACTGATGCTGCGCTGTCAAAACTAGCGGAAAATTTCAAAATGTTTAACGACTGGCATTTGGCAATCGCTGCGTACAACATGGGAGCTGGAGCTGTAGGACGGATTGTAAAGGCGAATCCTGGAAAAGATTACTGGGCTTTGGCAGAAAAAGGACTTTTAAGCAAACAGGCTTCTGAATATATTCCAAAACTTATAGCAATTGCAGACATTGTTGAAAATGCGGATTTTTATGGAGCTATTGAAATCGGAGTTGCGGACAAAAGAATTGAAGGAGTCTCGCCGGAAAAATTCAGCTACCTTACAATAAAAGGCAGCATAAAACTTTCAACTGTGGCAAAGGCAGCAGAGCTTCCACTAGAAACTGTAAAAATGCTTAACATCGAGCTTCTAAAGGAAATCACGCCGCCTGGAACAACTTACAGATTAAGGCTTCCTGCAGGCAAATCAAAAGTCGCTGCAGAAAACCTGCGTTAAACGTTTACTTTATTTTTTTGCCTGCGTGCCAAAGTTTTTCAAGCTCATAAAAATCTCTTGCTTCCTGGCTCATAAGATGCACAACAATAGGACCTAAGTCAATCAAATTCCAGTCGTTTCCTTGAGAAGACTTGTTATGAATCTTGTGAATTTCAAGATCCGTGTCTTTTATATAGTCTTTTATTTCCTTGTAAAGACCTTGCCAGTGCGGACCGCTTGAAACAGTTGCTATTACAAAATAGTCAGTCCAGCTGTTAAGCTCAGAAACATCGATAACACAAACATCCGCGCCTTTTCCATCTTCCATTAGCTTGGCAATTTCCAGAGCCATTTCTTTTACAGTTTTTTCCATTTTTCCTCACTCGGACGATTTAGCAGAATAATTTCCTTTTACAAAGCGTCCATTGAAATCTTTGCCCAAAATAATTGTAAAGTCAGCTTGAGCAGCACTGGTGGAATCAGCATTTTCCGGCATAACTTCCTCATCAATTATATTTGCGCAATGAATAAAATTTCCTAAAGTTTTTGCAGCTTCAGAGTTTCCAATATGATTTATAATTTCAGTTTTTTCGTAGTCATTGCGGTCGGCATTTTTTGTTTCAAGGACTTCATAACCTGCGCTTTGCAAAAGAAAAGAAGTGTTGCGCGCAAGCCCCTGCTCCGTTGTGCCGTTTTGAATCACAAGAACATAAACTCGGTTTTGATTTCCAGAATCTCCTGAAACAAGAGAACTTATAGCCTGATTTATAACATCCTTTATGAGCTGACCGTCATAATACGGAAACAAAAGAGTCTGCCCATCAACAGTTCTCAAACTTCCTGTTATAGTCTGAATTGAAAAGCGTTCGGTGTCAATCAATGAAAAATTTTTCATCAAGTTATAGAAATTCTTCTTGTCTATGTTTGTCTTGATTTTTTCTTCATAAACTGAAAAATTGTTCTTTGCAAAAATAATATTGCGGTTTTCCTTTAAAGCGTAAATCAGGGAAACAAAAACAGCCTGCCGCCTTTCCTCAACATCGCTTGCATTTTCGGACGGACTTTTGTACATAACATAGTCATGGATTTTATCTCCGTCCAAAACAACTGCGCCGCTAGGAAAAAGACAGCGCATTCCGTTTTCATCAGTTTCGTCAATAGGAAATGAAATAAAAACATTCAGTCCGCCAAGATAATCTGTAAGAAGCTCCAAGTCTGAAAGCTTTATTTCAATTGTAAAAGGAATTTTCTTTCCGATAAGTTTTTCAATTTCTTCATTATAAGAAGCAAGACCTTTTTCCTTGTAAACTGAATCAATTCTATCAACGCGTCCAAGGCTTTTATAAATCGCGCCGGTATTTCCTAAAATATCAAAAGCGGCGGCTTGACCTGTCTGCGGATAAAAAACAAGAACATCAGTTGAAAGCACGTTTCCTTCATCATCCTTTAAAATCCAAAGGCTGTTTATAACAGGATTCAGCTTAAGATTTTCTTCGATAGGATCTACACGAAGCGAAAAAGCAACAAATCCAACAACGGCAATAATAATCACAAGAATAGCAAGAAGAAAAATTCCATTTCTTTGTTCTTTTGAAATATTCATTTTTACCATCCTTAGAATTTAGCCGGCACGCAGAGAATTTTCCGCGGCAATCTGATTTTTTAAATCCGCTTCAAACTCATAGCTTGAATCCGCAATTTTTTTCTGCCTGTTCTTTAAGTATTCCATATTCTCCTGAACAACAAAAAGTGTCATATCATTCAACGGCATAGAAAAAAGTTTTTTTCTATATTCTTCTGTTGACTGCGGACGTCCGGGTTCAACTTTGTCAGCAACATAAATAATTTTTGCAAGCGGACACAATCCTGCACCGCCAAGAGTGTGGTTTGCAACTGCCTGAATAACATCAGGATTTTTTACAGAGAATCTTTCTTGAAGCAAAACAGCAGCCGCTCTTCCATGCAAAAGAGAAGGCTTGTTTTTCTCAATTTCAGAAATAGAAGTCCCATCTTCAGAGGCAAGAGAAAGAATTTCAGAATCCTCCATATTTTTGCAAATATCATGCGAAAGGCCTGCAAGATAGCCAATGTCTTTTTTATAGCCAAACAAGCCGCACATAAAAGCCGCAGTTTCCGCGACACGGACAGAATGCTCAAAGCGTTTTTCTTTCAATGCTGACTTTGCGTATTTTCTGATTTTTTCTATAAGCTGTTCAGTTTTTGCTTCCATACAATTTTCCTTCAATAATATACTTGAAAACTTTTGAAGGCACAAGATATTGAAAAGCCATTTTATTTGCCGCTCTAAATCTTATGCTGGTTGAACTTACAGCGAGCGGTTCATTTTTCAAGAAAACTGCATTTTTAAAAAGCGGCTCATCTTCTATCCGAAATTCTTTTTCTGCGGAATCACTTGTTTCTGAATATTTTCCAGTCGCCTTGTTTTTAAAATTTTTATCTTCAGTCTGAAAAGGTCGCTCCGCCAAAATCAGCTCGCATTTTTCAGCAAGCAAATCTGCATTTTTCCAAAGATGAAAAGTTGAAAACAAATCCTTGCCAATCACAAGTCCTATTTTTTCAGGCTTGTACTTTTCTTCAATAAAGCAGATCGTGTCATAAGTGTACGAAACTCCGCCACGCTGAATTTCACAAGGTTCCATTTCAAACCGCGGATCGTCTTGACAGGCAAGTTCAACCATTTCTGCCCGTTTTTCAGGCGGCAAAGCTTCGTTCATTGATTTATGCGGCGGAGAAAAAACCGGCACAAAAAGAACCTTGCCATATCCAAGCGAAACGCAAATTTCGTCCGCCAAGGCAAGATGCCCAATGTGAACAGGATTGAAACTTCCGCCTAAAACTGCGATTTTCATTTTCAGCTTTCGCTTCCCGGAAACTGAACTTCCATTGAATCGTCAACGGAACGGCTAGATAAAAACGAGCTTTTTGCAGGCACGGAATTTTCTTCAGCAGAAGGCTTGTTAAGCTCTTCCATTTTTTCAATAAGCGAAATTATTTCAAGCCGGGCTTCGTTCATGTTTGTTCTAGCCGCAACAGAAACTGCAAGCACCTTTACATCCGGCTCTTTGCTTTGAATCTTTTCCTTTACTTTCATAGCATTTTCAAGCGCGCCTTCAATGTCGATTTTATTGCAAAGAACAATTCTTGGCTTCTTTGTAAGTTCCTTGCCAAATCCATCAAGCTCCTTTAAAAGCAAGTCATAGGCTTCAAGGAAATTTTCATCACTGCAGTCAATCATAAACAAAAGACCAGCAGTTCTTGAAATGTGCTTTAAAAATCTTATTCCAAGACCTGCACCTTCAGAAGCGCCTTCTATTATTCCGGGAATATCCGCAATAATAAAATCCTTGTCATCGCCAGCATGAAGCACGCCAAGATTCGGAATTTTTGTTGTAAATGGATATGGAGCAATTTTTGGGCGCGCATTTGTAAAAAGATCCAGCAAACTCGATTTTCCCGCATTCGGAAAACCAACAAGTCCAATATCCGCCATGACAGAAAGCTCAACACGAAGAATTCTTTCCTGACCGGGAGCGCCTTTGTTTGCAATACGCGGAGCTTGGTTTGTGCTTGACTTGAAATGCACATTTCCCCAGCCGCCGTTTCCTCCTTTTAAGAAGACAAACTGCTCCTCTTCACTTTCAATAGTAAAGTCATGAATAAGCTCGCCTGTTTCATTGTCGCGGATTGTAGTTCCGGGCGGAACAGGAATTACAACATCTTCGCCGTCTTTTCCATAACGGTTCCAGCCCTGTCCGTCGCCGCCATTTTTTGCCTTCAAAATAGGATGATACCTTAAATGCGCAAGAGTTCTAAGATTTTTCTTTAAACAAAAAACCACATCTCCGCCACGGCCGCCATCACCGCCATTCGGTCCGCCGTTTGGAATATATTTTTCACGCCTAAATGAAACGCAGCCGTTTCCGCCCTTTCCAGAACGGACAGTAATAACAGCCTCATCAGCAAATTGAATCATCATTGCTCCCATAAAAAAAGCCCAGCAAGGATAATTATTCCACGCCGGGCATTTTAATTATTTTAGAAAATTTCAAATCCTAAAGATAAAAAATTTCTTTATTAGTTGGCAGAAACAGGTTCAACTGAAACAAGCTTGCGATTCATGCGTTCTGTGTATTTTACTACACCGTCAACAACTGAATACAAAGTGTCATCTGTTCCACGTTTTACATTGCTGCCAGGATGAATACGAGTTCCACGCTGTCTTACAAGAATAGAACCGGCAGTAACTTTTTCTCCACCAAATCTTTTAACGCCCAAATGTTTAGGGTTTGAATCGCGGCCATTTTTAGCACCGCTACCGCCTTTAGTACGTCCCATTTTAATCCTCCGCCGGTATAAACCGGACTATTATTCAATTATTTCTTGAAACCGCACATTATCAGGATATTCAGCAGAAAGTTTTATAAAAGCAAATCTTATAAAATCCCCAATGCATTTCAAGCGTTCCACAGCAACGGCTGCGGATTTTTCAACCCGCAACTCCAAAAAGCCACGGGTGGAAGTGTCAGCATTAAAAACAAGCTCTTTTGTATTTTGAAGCATTTCAACCGATGTGCTAAGAATTATGGATTCAGCAGCACAAACAATGTCTTTGCCCTTTTCAGCAAACGAAGCATGGCCAAAAGCTTTTAGGCTTTTTAACGCTCCGTCTTTGCCGCAAACCAAAAGAACTTCCGTCACTTATGCCAAAACAACATCCTGAACAGTAACTTTTGTATACTGCTCGCGGTGTCCAATAAGACGATGATAGTCTTTCTTTGACTTGTATTTGAATACGAGAACTTTCTTGTCTTTGAAAGTTTCTCCAACTTTTACAGTAACTTTAGCGCCCTTTACATAAGGAGAACCGACAGAAACTTTATCGCCATCACTTACAAGAAGAACTGTATCGATTGTGATTACATCGCCATCTTTTGCATCAAGCTTTGACACTTCAAGAACAGCGTCTTTTTCTGCCTTGTACTGATTGCCTTTGAATTCAACAATTGCGTACATTTTATAAACCTCTAAATTTTTTTTGCCTCAAGGAGTAACGGGTTCCTTGAAAGCATTTCAACAATTAGTAAGACATTTTAACAAATTTCATAAACTAAGGTCAAGCGAATTTCTGCCGATAAATAAAAAATTCAAGCTTTAATTTTCGTTGCGTTTCAAAATCATTTCTAAAAATTGAAATTTTCAAAGACTTAATATAGAATGAAAACATGGAATTTGATTTGAAAAAGCTCCCGTGCTTTGGAGTTGCAGGAAATTTTACAGGACATCTGGAACAGGCTGGAGAAGCCGTTGAGTTTCAGAATGTAAAAACGAAAGAAAAAAATGCGCCAAAAGCAATTTTTCCAACATATATACCGAATGCAAAAAATACTGTGCCGGAATTTCTTGGAATATTTCCATTTGATTCAGGCAAAATAATTTTTCCACACGGAGAAGAAAAGCTTCAGATTGAGCCGGAATGCGCATTGATTTTAAACGCTGAATGGAACGGCGGAAAATTAAAATCGCTTGTTCCCATAAAATTCGGAGCATCAAACGACTGCTCGATCCGCAAACCCGGCGCAAAAAAAATCAGCATGAAAAAAAACTGGGGCAAATGCAGCAAAGGACTTTCTGAAAATTTAATCAGCATTGACGAATTTTCTGAAACTGGAAATATTTCAAAATACAGAATCGCCTGCTTTCTTTTTAGAGACGGAAAAATATTTGAATACGGAGAAGACAGCCCGGTAAAAGGCTACAGTTATATTTTTGAAAAACTCACAAACTGGCTTATAGAAAAATTCAACGAACAAAAAGACGAAGGAACTGCGGAAAATGTCGGGAACTATCTTGCATCAATCGGCTCACCTGAACAAATAATGGTTTCCATAGGAGCTACACGCTATACAGAATTCGGTGAAACAAATTTCTTAAAAGACAAAGACGAAAGTATTGTTATACTTTACCCAGAGCACAAATATTCAAATACCGAAATTAAAGAAATGGCAGCTAAAGACTCTTTTTCCGACAAAGAAATAAGCGTTTTAAGGCAGAAAATAATTTTGCAGTAAATTAAGCCGCTGGATTTTGTAAAACAAAGATTCAGCGGCTTAACATTTTACTTTGAACAAAGGCAAATGCTGTTCTTTAAAAAGTCCAGTGCTTGAATTGCGTCCATTCCTTTTTTGTCTGCATATTCAAGAATCTGGGCGACTTTTGACATCAAGTCAAGATTATGCTCAGACATTTCATTCCATAAAATTATAAGTTCTGCACGGTCATTTAAAATCCCCGCCGCAATGCAAAAAGACTTTACGCCAACAGACATCGCAACATGAACAGACACATTTCCAAACTTTGACTCCTCTCCTGCAGCCTCATCATGCTTCTGCAAATCACTGATTACAAGCTGCCTGTCCATAACACAGTTTGAATCAACCGCATCAACTAAAGAGCAAAGAATTGAATTTTTTTCAGCATTTTTAATATTTCCAGCAGAGTAAAAAGACAACATAAGAATTCCTCCATAAAAACAATGAGAAAGTGTAAAAAAATAAAGGTGAAAAATTACGGGGAACTTTACAAGACAGAAGTTTGCTTTATTACAAAATCAATATATTTATGCCTGGCCGGAACATTCAGCGCATATGATGAAAAATCAACGTTCTTTTCAACTACAAGAACAAGAAGAGCAAAAAACGCAAAGCAAATTGCAAAAGAAATTTCAAACTTTTTTTCTTCATGCACAAATGCTTCAACAGTGGAATTGTCAAAAAAAGATAAAACAACTGCGCCCGAATCGTTTTCAAATTCAAGGGCGCACTTATTGGAAATTTTAAGTTCATGCCTGAACGCAGGATATAAAATCCACAGAAAAATTGAAAAGATAATTAAAATAGTATATAAAAATTTTTTCTGCATAAAACCTTAATTCAGGCACAAAAAAAAAACAACAGAACCGCACTTTATAAAAATGCAGTCCTGCCGTACAAAAACTAAGCGCCGTAAGTCGCAATGAAAACGCCAGCCGCAATCGCAGTTCCAATTACACCAGCAACATTCGGTCCCATTGCATTCATCAAAAGGAAGTTCGAAGGATCATATTCGAGTCCGACTTTATTTGAAACACGGGCAGCCATAGGAACTGCGGAAACACCAGCAGAACCAATAAGCGGATTGATTTTCTTTTTGAGGAAAAGATTCATGATTTTTGCCATTACAAGACCGCCTATTGTGGCAACTGCAAAAGCAAAAAGACCAAGAACAATAATTCCAAGCGATTCTTTCTTAATGATTTTTTCTGGAGTCATCTGGCTTCCAACACCAAGTGAAAGAAGAATTGAAACAATGTTCATAAGCTCATTTTCCATAGTTTTAGAAAGACGATCCGCAGCATGGCTTTCCTTTACAAAGTTTCCGAACGCAAGCATTCCAATCAAAGGACAAGCTGGCGGCAAAAGAAGAATTGAAATAACAAGAAGCAAAATCGGGAACAAAACTTTTTCTGTCTTTGAAACAGGCCTAAGCTGATCCATTTTTATCAGGCGTTCTTTTTTTGTTGTAAGAAGCTTCATAATTGGAGGCTGAATCATCGGAACAAGAGCCATGTAAGAATATGCCGCAACCGCAATAACAGCCATCATTTCCGGAGCAAGTTTTCCAGAAACATAAATTGAAGTAGGACCGTCCGCGCCGCCGATAATCGAAATCGCACTAGCCTGAAGCATTGTATAGTCAGTTCCAAGGAAAGCGTTCATAAATGCAACACCGAAAAGTGTAAAGAAAACGCCAAACTGGGCAGCACCGCCAAGCAACGCAGTTTTTGGATTTGCAATAAGAGGACCAAAGTCAGTCATCGCGCCAATTCCCATGAAAATAAGCATTGGGAAAAATTCATTTCCAACACCTGCGCTGTAAATTATATGCAGCATTCCATGCGGAGCGTCTCCCATTGCCGCGCCCGGGATATTCACAAGAACAGTTCCAAATCCAATCGGAATAAGAAGAAGCGGCTCAAACCCCTTGCCAACTGCAAGATAAATAATAAGGAAGCCAATCGCAAGCATAATCAAAGACTGCCAGCCCGGAGCTTTTGGAGCTTCATCAAACGGATTGTTTTCTTCCGCCGCAAGCTGAGCTTCTGCCTGAGCTTTTTCCAACGCAAGCTCTTCCGCTGTAGGCTGATGAATCATTTTATAGATTCCAGTTGACTTTCCAATATTCTTTAGGAACTTTGAAATAGAAATATCATACTTTCCATTCCAGTTTTCAGTTCCCTTTATCACGCGTTCCATTCCAGAAGCTGGAGCTGGCTTGTCTTGTGCAAAAGTTCTTGTTGTAAATGAAAGAACTCCAGCAACTGCCATAATCGAAAGCATAATAAATGCAATTTTTGTATTTTTAATTTTCTTTGTATCAGGCATATTATTTCCTTAAAAAAGCTTCCGCCGCTCCTAAAAAGAAACGGCAGATAATCTTAGCAAATTTCAGCTACAGGCTGACCATTTGTAAGCTGAGTTCCGGCACTTGCAAGGAAGTGAACTTTTCCGTCAACTGGAGCTTTTATTTCAAGTTCCATCTTCATTGACTCAATAATAACAACATTGTCGCCTTTCTTTACAGAAGCGCCTTCAGCAACTGCTGTTCTAAGGAACACACCGGCAACCGGAGCATTTACTTTTGTTCCATTGCCAGATGAAACTGGAGCAGCAGTAGCCGGAGCTGCAGGAGAAGCAACAGGCTTTGCAACTGGAGCAGGCTGAACAACAACACCGCCAATAGTAGCAAGAACCTGTCCGCTCTGAATCTGTGAGCCTGGAGCAACAGAATAAGTGATTGTTCCGTCATCTGTAGCCTTAACTTCAAGCTCCATCTTCATTGATTCAATTATTATTATAGTCTGGCCTTTAGAAACTTTTGTTCCGTTTGCAAAGCACTGCTTGAGCAAAGTTCCAGCAACTGGAGCTTTTACATCAACTCCGCCTGTGGCAACTGGTGCAGAAACAGCAGCTGGAGCCGCAGTTCCAGTTCCAACAGAAACAGAATAAGGAGTTCCATTTACTGTAACAGAACCGTTTCCGTCTGAAGTTACATTGTATGCAGAGCCGTTAACTGTAATTGTATAAGATCCGCCTTTTGAAGCAGGCTCTGCAGCCGGAGCCTCTTTCTTTGCAAATGCAGTCGCAGCGTCAACAGGTCCGTTTGCTCTTTCCTTAAAGAATTTTGGAGCAACTTTCGGGAACATTGCATAAGTAAGTGTGTCCTCGTCGCTTCCATCACCGCCGTTTTCTTTTGCTTCCTTAACCATTTTGTCCCATTCAGGTTCAATTTTGTCAGCAGGACGGCAAGTAACAACTTCTTCCATATTGTTCTGGACAAGAGCTTTCTTTACGAGATCCGCATTCGGCTCAGCAGGAAGTTTTCCGTATTTTCCAACCAAAAGATCACGGAATTCGCCAGTCATTCTTTCATAGCGTCCAAAGAGAACATTGAAAACAGCCTGAGTTCCAACAATCTGTGAAGTCGGAGTTACAAGAGGAACATAGCCAACATCTTTCTGTACAATCGGAAGCTCTTTTAGAACATCGTCCATTTTATTAGATGCGCCCTGCTGCTTAAGCTGGCTCTCAAGATTTGAAAGCATTCCGCCTGGAACTTGAGAAAGAAGAATACGTGTGTCAGCTCCAAGGAAAGAAGATTCAAGTGAAGAATAATGCTTGCGGACTTCACGGAAATAAGCGGCAATTTCAAGAAGCGCCTTTGTATCAAGGCCTGTGTCATATTCAGTTCCCTTGAGCATCTCTACAACAGTTTCAGTTGGAGAGTGGCTTGTTCCCATAGACATTGAAGAAATCGCTGTGTCAAGGACATCCGCGCCAGCTTCAACCGCCTTAAGTTCTGTAGCAACAGAAAGGCCTGTTGTCGCATGAGAGTGGATTTCAATAGGAAGATCGCAGGCTTTTTTAATGGCAAGAACCAAGTCATAGGCTTCATAAGGCTTTAGAAGTCCAGACATATCTTTTATACAGATTGAATCTGCACCGAATTCAGCGTAAGTTTTAGCAAGGTCAGCATAAACCTGATTTGTATGGAAAGGAGTAACTGCATAGGAAATTGCCATTTGAACATGCTTTCCTGTCTTTTTTGCAGCTTTTGTGGCGCGCTCAAGGTTGCGAGGGTCATTGCAGGCATCAAAAATGCGGAAAACATCAATTCCGTTCTTTGCGGCAGTTTCAACAAACTTGTCAACAACATCATCAGCGTAATGGCGGTAGCCCAAAAGGTTCTGTCCGCGCAAAAGCATCATAATCTTATTGTTTGGAAGAGCCGCATGAAGCTTGCGAAGACGCTCCCAAGGATCTTCATTCAAAAAGCGGATACAAGAGTCATAAGTTGCTCCACCCCAGCCTTCAACAGCCCAATAGCCGATTTTATCAATCATTCCGCAGGCAGGAAGCATATCAGCAGTTGTCATGCGTGTGGCATGCAAAGACTGATGGGCATCACGCAAAACAAGTTCAGAAATTCCAATTTTCTTAGACATAAATCAACCTCTTAATAAAAATCTATGATTACAAAGCTTTTTTATCTTTTAATACAGCGGCAATAGCGGCAACAACAGCGCCATTGTCCTCGGCAGGAACAGAAGGAGCGGCAGCTGGCTGTTCGGCGGCAGGCTCAACGTCCCATTTTAAGGCATGAACAACAGCATGGAGCGCAATCATCGCAAAAATCATGATAATCAGAAAAAAGAAAACCACACCCATTCCCAGCAAAGTAAGAATTCCACTTTGACTGAACATTTCAAGAACTGTCATAGTTCCTCCCAAGAATAAAGATTTTATAGGAAAAGATTTTTTTAAACCGAATCTTTCCGCATTTTAGCAAAAAGATACCATTAAGTTGAATATCAAGTTTTATATTTAACTGTCATTATCGGGCCTGACCCGATAATCTATCGTAAATTCACATTAGATTCCTGTGTCAAGCACAGGAATGACAGCCAACTATTTTACAAAAACTCGAAATTTAACCTATTAATAATATAGAGAAATTTTTAAAACTTTACAATTAGAATAGAAAGAATTTATTCATCAAATGAACAACAGTTACGCACAAAGCAAAAAAAAAATCCGCCCGTAATAAATGAAACGCGTTCATATATTCCAAGCGGAATTTTCAATTTAAAGTTTTAGGCTAAACCCTGAACTGACCAAGACGGCTGTCCATTACAGAAATATTTTCCTTTGTAGACTGCGCCAAGTCCGAAACATTTTGGGCTGCGGAACTGATTTGTCTTGCTCCTGCCGCCATTTCGTCCATGCTTCCAAGAATCGTAGAAGAAACATGCTGAACAGAATCCATTTCCTTGGAAACTTCAACAATCCCGCTGTTTACATCCTTGAACTTTTCGTTTACTTCGGAAGACTGGCTTCTCATGTCGCTAAGCGCGCTGAAAATCTGCCTTGAAGCGTTTTCCTGCTCGTTCATGGCATTGTCAATTTCCCGGATAATTGTATCAGTTGAATTCAAGTGCGTAACAATTTCACCAAATGCTGTCTGCGAATCTTTTGAAAGGGAAACAACATCTTTAATAGAAGAAGAAATTTGCTTTAGCTCTGTATTGATATTTTTTGACTGCTGGCTTGAAGTTTCAGCAAGTTTTCTGATTTCATTTGCAACAACAGAAAATCCTTCGCCCGCTTTTCCTGCGTGGGCAGCTTCAATCGCGGCATTCATCGCAAGCAAGTTCGTTTCAGAGGCAATTTGCGAAATAATCTGGTTAGCCTGAATAAGCATTTTTGACTGGGCGGCAATTTCGTTGACTTTTCCGTCTACATTCGCAAGCTTCGTTTTTCCTTCGTCAACAGTTCCGCCAAGCTCTTTAAAGCTGTCGGACATTTTGTGGACATTTGCTGTTACAGAAGAAATATTTCCAAGCATTTCTTCAATTGCAGCGGAAGACTCTGAAATTCCCTGCGCCTGAGCTTCAACAAGACCGGACAAATCTCTTACGCTGCCAGCAGATTTTCCAAGAATTCCAGTTGTATTTGAAACAGAAAGCGAAAGATTTTCGGACTGCTTTTTTACGCCGGTAATATTCGCCATAATCTGGGCAGTCGCGCTGGCAGATTCGGACGCATTTGTTCCAAGGTTCTGACCGATTGAATCAAGGGAATTCTGCGCTTCGTTCAGCTCAACTATAATTTTCTGAATCATTTCAATAAATTTATTTACATCAACTGAAATATCATCAAATTCATTGTTCCATTTTATAGGCAATCGAGCCGTAAGATCCGCATCCCCAGAAGAAAGATTATTGATTGCATCTCCGACAGCTTTAAGCGGATTTATAACCTTTGCAATCAAAATAGCCAAAAGAATCAGAATAATAACAACCGCGCACACAACTGCAGCAATAAGAATGCGCGAGAAAATAGAAAATATAATTTCATGCACAAGCGAAACTTTTTTTCCGAGGAAAAGCGTTGTTATGAATGCTCCGTCATCCTGCTTTAAAGGAAAATAATATGTAAAATAATTTTCGCCGTTGATTTTTGCGTTGTACAAAGTTTCTTCACCGGAAGCCGCTCTTTCTATTGGAGTTTTGTCAGCAATTTCAGTTCCGAGCATTCCGCTGATTGAAGTAAACGCACGCTTTGTTCCTTCAAAAATTGTAAAGTCGCAGGTTGTGGACTTGGAAATGCGTCCGACAAACGCATTGTTCAGTATTTCCTTTTTTGTAAAGAATGCACCCACAACTTTTCCGTTTGCTTCCAAAGGACGTCCGCAGATATAGGAAACAATGCCGTTTGTCTGCACAAAATTGGAAAACCGGTTTCCTTGAAGGACGTTTTTTATAGACTGGCTGTCAATTTCGTGCATATTTCCTGAGTTGATTGAAGTTCCGTCAGCTCCAACAAAAGTGCAATAATCGAACAATGAAGCGGCAATAGCATTTGAACAAGTATTGCGGAATAATTCAGGTTTAGAAAGACCAAAGTTCAAGTAAATATCTTCAAGTGTTTTTAAAGTATATAAAGTTGAATCAGAAGTGTTTTTCTTGTAAATATCAATTTCTTCATAAACGATAGAAACATCGTCTTTTAAAGTCTGCCTGAAATATTCAGAAAAATCGGTTTTTATTCTGGAATAGACAATAATCGAAAGAGCCGCGGCATAAACCGCAAGCCCAATAATATTCGACAGCATAAGAACTGCCGAAATTGAAAATCTTTTTTTCATAGTTAACCCCATACAATTACCTACCCCCCCCGCCCATACAGCGCAAACCTCAACTTTTTATATCGTGCAAGTATAGCATAACTAAAAAAAAATATGCAACAATAAAAAGTTGAATGTCATTCCCGTGCTCAACACAAGAATCTGTAATAGATTTCGGGTCAAGCCCGAAGATGACACTTTTATTACAATGAAGACAACAAACTGATTTCAACAAGATGAAGATTTTGTTTATTTATCAACTTGATTTTTTCTATTAATATGCCGAAAATTTAGCAGCGGACTTTTTTATGAATACAAAGAACTTTATTTTATCCACAGCTGCATTAATCTCATGCGCCTGCATTTTTGGCCAGAGCTATATAGAGCAATTTGATTTTTCCACGGAAACAGCGGAACCAGTTCCTTATGTCTACGTTCCATATTCAGACATAGAAATTGAGCGTGAATCAATCATGGCAGCACAAGCCCAGGGACACGTTTCAGAAAAAGATGCCGTAATGACATCCTCAAGCTTTGTAAACTGGACAAAAAACACATTCGCTTCGGACGTGGCTTTCAATGTTGAAAAAGCGGGAATTCCTCTTCCAAGCGGAAAATCAACTTCCGTAAAAGAAATTGAAATGAAGCTTCCGATTCTTGTAAAAAATCCGCTGCTTTCCCTTTACGTTGATGACGCAAAAACTCTCGGCGACCTTGTTCTGGACGGAACTGTTACACTTGAAAGCCTCACAAGAATTGTAGACAACAGCAAAAAAACTCCGGCGGTATTTACCAAAGACGGACTTCTTTTAACAAAGCACACAATCGACTTGAACGATATTTCTTCAAGCCTTGTAAAGCACCACACGCCATACAAAAAAATGCAGCCGATTGACCAAGTCGCATCCAGAGAATACACAGGAATTGTTCTTGACGCGCGAGGCTCTCTGCCAGTCCACGGAGAATTCATAGAAAGCGAAGTTTATCCGTGCCTGTTCCCAAAAGTCTGGACAGAAGACATGGAGCTTTTGTACGAGCGCAACATGGTTCAGCCTGAAATTGCAAAAAAGTCAGGAATTGTAAAATACTCAAGCTCGGATTTTATAGAAGACTATGACGGAAGAGCCGGAAAAGATCCGCTTTGGATTACCGTAAAAAAAATATACGGAATAAACAGATGCGACCCAGTGATTTCAAAAGAAGACTACTTAAAGATTGCTTCCGTTGAAAAAAATGTGGAGCTTTTAAAAAAAGGGAAAGTAGTAATTCTTCTGGACAAGGAGCAGCTTGAGCATAAAGTTTCTGTGCCGCAAAAGGACAAAAATTATTACATCGCATATCACCAGATAAAAAAATATTTCTTTGAACGAAAAATTCCAGATGTTGACCTGAATGAAGTCCTCACAGGAATCCAAATCACAATGCAGAACTTGCGCTTTATTGCTGATTCCTATGAGCTTCTTCCGCAGGAAAAACCGCGCATAGCCCAGATTGCAGAATCACTTAAAAAAGCAACAGCTTCCGGCGAATACACAATTCTGATTGAAGGCCACACCGCAGACGTAAACAAGCCGAACGGACAAATGACTTTAAGCATCCAGCGCGCGCAGGAAATAATCAAGGAGCTTGTCTCAAACGGAATAGACAAAAACCTTTTTACATACAGAGGATTCGGCGGAACAAAGCCAGTCGCAGACAACAGCACTCCGCAGGGAAGAGCCTTAAACCGCCGTGTAGAAATCATAATCATGCCAAAAGGCAGCTACATTTTAAGAGAATAGCATGAACCAGTTTTCACGCTCAGAGCTTATTTTTGGCAAGACAGGAATTGAAAAGCTCAACCGCTCAAAAGTCGCAGTGTTCGGAATAGGCGGCGTGGGCGGCTACGCAGTTGAAGCCTTGGCAAGAAGCGGAATCGGCAGTTTTGATTTAATTGACAGCGACACTGTAAGCCTCACAAACATAAACCGCCAGATTATAGCCACGCATAAAACAATAGGGCTTTACAAAGTTGACGTCGCAAAAGAGCGCATTCTTGAAATAAATCCGCAGGCAGAAGTTAAAACCCGCAAAGTTTTTTTTACACAGGAAACAAAAGGCACATTCGACTTTTCAAGCTACGACTATATAATAGATGCAATTGACACAGTCGCAGGAAAAATCGCGCTCGCAGAAGAAGCACAGAAATGCGGAACAAAAATAATAAGCTGCATGGGAGCCGGAAACAAAATTGATCCCACACAGCTTGAAGTTTCGGATATTTACAAAACCAGCGTCTGCCCTCTTGCCCGCGCAATGCGAAAGGCCTTAAAAGAACGCGGAATAAAAAAGCTTAAAGTTGTGTATTCAAAAGAAGAGCCTGTAAAAATAATCTATGACAGTTCCGCGGAAACAAAAGGAACAGCAGGCAGACCAGCTCCCGGAAGCACATCATTTGTACCGTCCGTAGCCGGCTTGATTATCGCAGGCGAAGTAATAAAAGACCTTGTAAAGTCCTAGAGCTTGCCAGAACAAAGCATAAGAAGACCTTCAACAATGGCTTTATGTTCGTTTGGAGCAATTCTTTCATACAAGGAATCTGGAGTGTCGCCTGGCATTACAGGAACTTTTTTCTGCACAAGAATTTTTCCTGTATCGCAGCCGCCGTCCACAAGATGAACCGTGCAGCCGCTTTCCTTTTCTTTTGCGGCAAGAACAGCCTCGTGGACATTATGCCCCCACATCCCCACTCCGCCGAACTTAGGCAAAAGAGCCGGATGAAGGTTTATAATTTTATTCTTATATTCCTGAATTATATTTCCCTGCAAAACGCTCAAGTAGCCTGCAAGAACAATTCCGTCAATTCCGCGGAGCTTGCACTCTTCAAGAATAGCATCAGAAACCGCAGCGTTTTTTTCTTCACGTGAAGCTTTTTGCGCCGCTTCTTTTCCCATCACGGAAAACGGACTTTTTACAACGCAGTCAATTCCGGCAGTTTTTGCACGCTCAAGCGCATAGGCATTTTTTGTGCTTGAAATAACAACGTCAATCTTGTAAGGACAGTCCGCATGAGACTTCTGATAGTCTATAAGAGATTGAAGGTTTGTTCCTCCGCCCGAAACCAAAACAGCAGTCTTAAACATAGAACTGTGTCATTTCCTTGCTGCCCTTGAACTCGCCCTTGATGACTTTGTCAGTGTGGCCAACGTAGCCAATTTCATAGGCTTTCATAACAGGGGCGCCCTTTACAGCGAATTTTTTTGCGTTTGCATTGAATCTCTTTAGGATTTCCGCAGCGTCCTTTTTGCTTACTGCAAGAACAAAACCAATTCCCATATTGAAAGTTGAGAAAACATTCTCTGGATCCGCGCCGCGCTTTATAAGCTCATCAAAAATCTCTGGAACTTCCCAGGAATCTTTTTTTATCATCGCAATGAGCTGCTTTTTGCCTTCTTTTGCGTGAGGGAACATACGCGGAACATTTTCATAAAATCCGCCGCCTGTAACGTGAACCATTCCATGAACACTAGAGCGGAACTTGCTCAAAACATCCATAACAGGGCGCACATAAATGCGTGTAGGAGTAAGAAGAACCTCTCCGATTTTTCTTTCTTTTCCGCCGATTGTAATTTTCTCTTCAAAATCTGTAACAAGCTTTCTTATTAAAGAGTATCCGTTTGAATGAGGACCAGTAGAAGAAAGACCGATTAAAACATCGCCCTCTTTTATTTTGCTTCCATTAATAATGTCAGCTTTATCTGCAACGCCAACTCCAAAGCCAGCCAAATCGTATTTTCCGTCATCATAAAAACCTGGCATTTCAGCAGTTTCGCCGCCAAGAAGAGCGCAGCCCGCATCTACGCAGCCGTCAGTTACGCCTTTTACAAGCTCGCCGGCAACTTTTGAATCAAGCTTTCCGCAGGCAATATAATCAAGGAAAAATGAAGTCTTTACGCCGCTGCAAAGAATGTCGTTAACGCTCATTGCCACACAGTCAATTCCAACTGTATCATAGATTCCCATCTGAAAAGCAATGTCCAGCTTTGTTCCAACTCCATCTGTTCCAGAAACCATAACAGGATTCTTCATATTCTTTGGAACTGCAAACATTCCATTGAATGCGCCAAGCTCGGTCAGCTGCCCTGGGATTCTTGCACGCTCAGACTGCTTCTTATATTTGTCAACAGCCTTGTAGCCCTCGTTAACATCAACGCCAGCTTTCTTGTAGTCAAATTTTTCCGCCATGATTCCGTTCCTTAAAAAAATTATTTTTATAATATACCGTTTATTTTGTTATTGTTCAATTCCAAGAAAATCGAGAATATCAATATAATCTCCGCAAAGCCAAAGCCGCAGTGTCATTACTGTGTCAGGTTCTCTTGCCATTGCCTGCCATAAGATTATCCATTCAAGCCAGATAATGGCTGCCTAATCGAAAAATATTATAATATTTATTGATTAGCCTAGTTTTTTCCCGTGCAAGCGGCACGGGAAGTTCTTTTTGCACAAATCAGTTTCTATCTTCTAGCGCGCTTGAACATTTTTCCGTCAAAATAGAGGGTGTTTGAATCTTCAAAGCTTACACGGGATTGCACAATCATAAAACAGCATGGTAATTCAGTGTTAACCAGAAACTAATCATTTGCTACGGCGGCCCAAGACCGTCTTTTTTATTTGACGAAGCGTATCAATTATGATACATTCAAAATATGGAAATCCAGAAGAAAATAAAAGCAGAATTTTTCAAAACAGAACAAAACAATGAGCCTGTGCGGGATTTCCTAAAAGGACTGTCTCTAGAAGATAAAAAATCTGTGGGGGCGGATATTATGGCTGTGGAAATGTCTTGGCCGGTTGGATATCCAACAGTAAGGAAACTTGATACTAATTTATGAGAGGTTCGCTCAGATATTTCTGACAAAAGAATTTGCCGAGTGATATTCACAATAAGCGGAAGCAAAATGATATTGCTTCATGCGTTTATAAAGAAAACCCAAAAAACTCCAAAAGATGATATGGAATTGGGCAAGAAACGAAGAAACTTAGTTTTAGGAGACCAAAAATGAATAATGCATATGCAGGAAGTTCTTTTGATGATTTTCTCGAAGAAGAAGGAATTGCTACAGAAGTAAAAAATGAGGCAATAAAAAGACTTATTTCATATAATTTGCTTGAAGAAATGCAAAAACAGAATATAAACAAAACAGAAATGGCAAAAAAAATGTCTACTTCTCGTGCCGCATTGGACCGGCTCTTGAATCCATATAATGATTCTGTAACCCTTGCAACTTTGACAAAAGCTGCAAATGTGCTTGGAAAAAAGTTAATATTGCAACTGCAATGATTAGCCTAGTTTTTTCCCGTGCAAGCGGCACGGGAATTTCTTTTTGCACGGATCAGTTTCTATCTTCTAGCGCGCTTGAACATTTTTCCGTCAAAATAGAGGGTGTTTGAATCTTCAAAGCTCACACGGGACTGCAATGACTCTCCTGCTTTCTTTTCCGGCGTATTTTTGCTAGAAGCAGAGTTAATCTTTAGATATGCAGTATTTTCAGGCATTGTATATGTGCCGGAATATTTAAACTCTTCCTCTGGCAGTTCTATCAGTTTTCCAACCCGCGGCTGTCCAAATTCGTTTATATGATAGCTAAAAAGATCCATAGGATTTAAATCTATTTCTGTGCCAAAATCTTTATGATAGTAATAAGAAAACTCTCCGGACGCTCCGTCGCCTTTGAAAACAAGCTCCGCAAAGCCTTTTCTATCGTCCTTGCTGTCGTCAAATCTCCATTTTCCTGGCAGCGTTCTTTTTAGGTAGCTAAAATACGCCTGCCTGTCGGCTTCCTTTATTGCATCGCATATTTTATTGAGCTTTTCAGCATACTTTTCCTCAAACTTGTCGCAGAAGTCGTCATATATTTCTGAGTTGATTGTAAAATAATTTTCCATCAAGTCAGAAGAGGCAGGAACAAGCTTTGCAAGCTTGTCTTGGTACTCTTTTATCATCTTGTTCGACATCTTAAATTTTGGGTTGCCCACCGCATTCATTTTTGCGGAAAAGCTTTCCGTGAACTCATCTGTCTTTGAATTAAGCTTACTGTAAACAGCTGAAATCTGCTTAAGATAGTCTTTTTTATTCTCTCTTAGCTCTTCAAGGCCTTTTCTGTCGTCTGAACATTCATTCATCTGGGAAACAGCTTCATCAAGAGCCTTGCTGTACTCGCCCATAAAGTCAACAGACTTAAAATTGCTGGTCTGCTCCTCATAAGCGCCCTCAATGCCCTTTATCCACTTGTTGAATTTCATTCCCGGCGCAACAATGCCGCTGACAACCGCAAAAACAATTAAAACCGCCGCACCGCAGGCAATATAATTCGCATACGGAATAACCTTTTTTAAGGCAGAAACCTTGCCCAAATACTTTTCCGCAAAATTTACAAAAGGCAGCCTGTTTATAAGGCCGCCAGCCTTGCTCAAATACTCTTTTACATTCTTCATTTTCTTACTCCTTTTTAAAATGAAATTGAATTTATTAAAAACGCGCAAAATTCAATGGAATCCGCACGTTTCTTTCTATATTAGTCACCGCAATTTCCATGCAGTTTATCCTGTCAGCAAATTTCTCCTCATCAATCAACCCATGATTGAACTCATACACCAGCAGCCTTGCCTTTCTCGCCTTTCTTCTGCGTGTTCTATTCAGCAGCGAAATCCTTTTGTCTGAAACTGAATACCCCAAAAACGGAACGCCATTTCTGCATGAGTTAATCACCGGCTGCTTGAAAAAAAGCGAGAACGGAGCTGTGAACTTCTGCATTTCATCAAGAATATTCTTCAGCGCGCTCTTTGAATCCGAAAAAACAGCAATGTCGTCCATGTAGCGCGCATATCCTTTTGGCTTTAGCTTTTCCAGCACAAAATGGTCGAGCGGAGAAAGATAATAGTTCGCGAAAAACTGGCTTGTGAGGTTTCCAATCGGAAGCCCGCGGCCGTCTGAAACTCTGTAGGAATCTATAATCTCAAAGAGCAGCGCCAGACATTTTCTGTCCTTTATAATTCTGCAAAGAAGCTCCTTAAGCCTTTTGTGCGGAATAGAGTCAAAATATTTACGAACATCGAGCTTTAGAAAACACTTGCAGCTTCCTGCCTTTTTAAACGCATACTGAACCGCCTTGTGCGTGCCTTTCTGTTTTCTGCAGGCATAAGTATGGAAAATAAACTGCCTCTCAAAGACCGGCTCAAGCACATTCATTATTGCGTGGTGCACAATTCTGTCCTCAAAGCTCGCGGCGGTTATAGTCCGCTCCTTTGGGTCGTAGATTTTGAACTGGCGGTATTTTCCGATTCTGTATGTTCCGCTTTCAAGCTCCTTTTTTATCCTGCAAAGATTCTCATCAGTCTTTAAGTCAAAAATCAAAGCTGTATTTGAAAGCCGCTTGCCTTTAACAGCCTTTAGATACGCCGTCCTAAGATTGTTAAAGTCTGCAATCTGCTCAAATAAATTCCCTGTCCGTTTCATAAAAAAAAAGCTGCCCTGCTGAGCGTTCGCGTCTATTCTTACCGCTACCAGCACAGCACGGCAAAAAACTGTTCGTAAACACCAGAGTTTACAGGAATAAGCCGGTTCCGCAAAATTGACAAATCATGTTTATTGCGGAGCTGGAGGAAGAGCGGACAATGCGGAAGCCCAGGTTGTTGTTGGTGTTATAGGCGTTGTTCCAGTTCCTGTTGCCCACCTCGCAGTTGTTGGCGTTGTTGTTCCAGCTGCCGCCGCAGTTATAGCGTTTGATGCTGTTGTTGGGGTTGGAATCCCAGCCGAAAACTTTTCCAGAGGCTTACTCCTAAATATTTAAAGCTCATTGTCATTGTCGTACTTGATACGACAATCTGCTTTTTTTATTTGCAATAGATTCCCCGGTCAAGCCGGGGAATGACATACAACATTACAAGGCTTGCTTATATGACATTCACACTCTTGCGAATTTGTCATTCCCGCACTCGATGCGGGAATCTGTTTTTTTTACAACAGCGCCTGCTCGCTTGCAGCTGTTCCGAGCCTGCTCCATTCGGCTTAACGCCTCATTACACTGGCTCTGCACCGCTGCAGCTCGCCTATTACTTGCCTGTGGAGCGGACAACGCGGAAGCCCTGGAGGTAGTAGGTGTAATAGGCGTAGTCCCAGTTCCTGCTGCCCACCTCGCAGTTGTAGGCGCGGTCGCGCCACCTGCCGCCGCAGAAATAGCGCTTGCTGCTGTCGTCGGGGTAGGAATCCCAGCACCATTCCCAAACGTTACCACTCATGTCGTACAAGCCGTAGCCGTTAGGCTTTTTCTGTGCTACTAGATGTGTCTTTTCTTCGCTATTTTTATCATACCAGCCTACTTCGTCCAAGTTGTCGCTGCCGCTGTACTTGTAGTTTTGTCCGCCCTTCGCCGCATACTGCCATTCTTCCACTGTCGGCAGGCGGTAGCCATTAGCATTTGAGTCGCATACAAGGCTTTCATTAAATTTTTTCCATTTTTTATCAGACCATTTCCAAAGATCTTCTTTTAAGAATTTCCACTTCTTAACACTTGAAGTTCCCTCATACGAATAGCAAGGCTTTAAGCCTTCTTTTTCACTCAGCTTGTTGCAGAACACAACAGCATCAATCCAGCTCACTTTTTCTACAGGCAAGTTGTCGCCTTTGAAACTGCTTGGATTATTTCCCATAATAATCTGCCACTGCCTTTGAGTTACCTCTGTCCTCATTATCGAATAATTCTGATTTGGTATTTTTACAAAGTAAGCATCTATGGATTTTATATGCTCAGCATTTTTTATTAACTCAGCTCTTTTCTCAGCTAAAATTCGATCGAGTTCTGCAAGTCTTTTTTGTTTCTGCATTTCTTTTTCTTCTGCTTTTCGTGCTTCCATAATCGGCCTAAATTTGTCAAGTAAATACTCATAGTCGCTTTTCGCAGTTAAAGCAGATGAAAAAGCCACAAGAACTGCTAGAATCAGAAATATTTTTTTTAGTTTCATAGTGGGTACACTCCTTGTTAATTCATTACGCTTTCAAATAATCATCTTTAAAGACAAGATCAAGCTCTTCTTTCAGAAATGTTTCAAGCATATTATTTAAGGTCTTTAGCAGCTTCCAATCATTATCGTTGCCTAAACAATAAAGCACGGCAGAGGTGTCAGCGTGGAATAGTTTGCACCGGAGTGTGTAACAGAAATGAAACAAAACAAAAGCTTTTCCGTCTTCGTTTTTTCCCGTTTCCTGCCAAACATATTTTTCTATTCTGTCATAAGCAGATTTCTCAAAACTATTGCAGTTGGAATTATCAGAAAGCTCCGTATACAGATAATCTCTAATCCAGTTAAAAACATGATTTTTTTCTTCGCGTGAAAACTCAGTTCCCTTAAATTTTTTTATTTTTGCAAGATAAGATATTTGTTCTGACTCGTTTCCCTTTTCATTATTTCCCTTTTTCCACACATAATTGTAAATTCCGTTCATAGCCATCCAAAGATACAAGAACCGCTCTGACTCAAATATTTTTGTCTTAGATATGATAAAATCTGTCAAAGCAACAAGTCTGGCGTCTCGGGCAGACTCTTTTATTGCCATTATGTTGCTCAAGACGCCATCTTTATAATTAAAATCAAGATTCGCATTTTGACTTCCCATTGAATACACTGGAAAGACATTCTCTGTTTCACAAGGCTCATTATCAAAAATCACTTCGTATTTTTTATCGGCGTCATATAAAAAAAATCTGTTGTATATTAAACTGTAAATGAGCAAGCTTCTTTTTATTGCATTTTTTACAGGCGGTCTATAAAAAACTTTGCAAATATCATTTAGGTTTGAAGTTTTAAAAGATATTTTTATATAATTTTCATTAAACTCGCAGTTTATTTTTTGCTTGCTATATTCATATACAAAACATTTTTTTGCAGATTTTTCTTCTTTTTCAGTTTTTGCGTATATTTTTATCACACATTCTTTTCTTTTCTTATTATTTTTATCTGCTTCCATTTCTCTTAATCTCCATATATATAGTAAAAAAATTTTTCTCTCTATGTCCTGCCGCACATATCCAAGTGTCATTCCCGCACTCGATGCGGGAATCTGCCTTTTTTTACAACAGCGCCTGCTCGCTGCAGCTGTTCCGAGCCTGCTCCATTCGGCTTAACGCCTCATTACACCGGCCCTGCATCGCCGCAGCTCTCCTATTACTTGCTGACCGTGCGGACAATGCGGAAGCCCAAGTAGTCGTACCTGCTACTGGCGTCGTACCAATCCTTGTTGCCCACATCGCAGCCGCTGGTGCCGTTGAGCCAGCTGCCGCCGCAGAAGTAGCGTACGTCGCTGTTGAGGGTGCTGGAATCCCAGCACCATTCCCAAACGTTGCCGCTCATGTCATGCAGGCCATAGCCGTTAGGCTTTTTCTGTGCAACTGGATGCGTCTTGCTTCCACTGTTTTCTTTATACCAGCCCACTTCGTTCAGATTGCCACTGCCGCTGTATCTGAATTGCTGTCCGCCTTTTGCCGCATACTGCCACTCTTCTACTGTAGGCAGGCGGAATCCATCAGAGTTTTTATTCCATTTGACATTCGTTCCATTTATAGAATATGCTGGCTCAAGCCCGGCTTTCTTGCTTAGCACGTTGCAGAACTCAACCGCGTCATGCCAGCTCACGTTTTCCACCGGCAAACTGTCGCCTTTGAAGCGGCTCGGATTCTTCCCCATGACATATTCATACACAGACTGCGTTATCTCTGTCTTTGACATTACAAATTTCTGTCCTGGAATAAAGGCAAAATAAATGCCGCTATTTTTTTTAGAGCCCTCTGCAAAACAATAACTTTCCACAAAAGACTCAGCATTAGCCAGTCTTTCAGCCTCTCCTATGTTTTTTCCCTGACTCCTCAGCTCCTTGATTATTTTGTCTTTCGCCTTCTCCGCCTCCACAACGCCCTGAATATCGCGCATGTCCTGCGCAGGCTTCATCTCGCGCACAAGCTCCGCGTTCAGCGTGCTTGTCTGCACAACTTTTCCGCTCACGGTGTTTATCGCGCGCAGCTTTGTAAAGTAGAATGTGTAGGTGCTAGGCTTGCTTTTTGCGGCGGCTATTGCGTTGTAGTCAAGCTCAAAGTACAGAATAGGGTCTCCGCGCACCAGAAGAGATGTGTACATGTCGGTGTTGTTTATGTACTCGTCAAGCTGTGCGTCGCTCGCCGCTGCCATGTCCGGGGCTGTCTTTCCTGCGAGTGTCTCATACTTTACGATGAACGTGTCCTGAAAAAGCAGAATTCCGTCTGAATACAGCGAAAGGTAAGCGTTCCAGCCGCACTTGTCGCCGTCGTAGGTTCCGTAGCTCACCTTAAGCTCGCCTCCCATGCTGCTAACAGTCTTTACAGCGGCAAGTTTTTTATAGTCCGCGTCAATGCTCTGCAAAAGCGCGTTCTGCTGCGCCATTGTGGACTGCCTTACGCTCTCGCAGTCGGCAATGAACTTTGCAAGAAGAGCGTCGTTGCTTGCAAACACCTTGTTCGCCCTGCGCTGCATTGCGGCCTCGGTAGGCTTTCCGTCCTTCATCTCAACGCTCGCCCAGTTCGCCTCAAGAATTTTTATGGCCTGCTCCGTCTCGTCCTCTTTCATCTGCGTGTGAAGCTCCACGCTGCTCGCCTCAACGCCCTGCCGTATTTCGACAAGAGCCTTCTTCTTGCTTTCAAGCGTGCTTATAAGACCGAGCACTCCCTGTTTTTCTGTCTTCAGCTTGCGCACCTCGGCGGCTTTTGCGGCGGCTTCCTTTGCCAGCTTGTCGCGCTGTGTCTTCAGGGCAATGCTTCGCTCCGCCTCAAGCTTTGCGTCAGCGTCCGCGCGCTCTTTCTGCGCTCTTAAGTCTTCCTGCCTCTTTTTTTCCGCGTTCTGCTTTTCCGCAAGCAGGGCTTTTTCAGCCTCTATTTTCTTCTTGCTTTCAACCGCGCTCAGGTCATTTGACGCGCTGAGCCTTGCAAGGTCGGCATCGTAGTCAGCCATCATCTTTCTGAACTGCTCCTCGTTCTGCCTTGCAAGCTCCAGCTGCTCGTCCACGCTGAACGACGACGAGCCTGTGGAAAGAAGGTTCCTGTTAAGGTCGCTTATCTTTATTCCGAGCTTGCCTGCGAGTGCCAGCGTAATCTCGTCAACAGCTCCGGTCGAGCCGTAGAGAGAAGAGGCCTGGGTGTATTCCTTTGATGTCGCGCTCGCTTTCTGAACGCCTGTTGTCAGGTCTGTAAAGTCAGCGCTCACAACATAGCCGCTGGCAGTCTTTCTGATTTTTGTGAACAGGGCGTATTTTGCGGTTGTGAGCTTTCCAAGTTCTATTGCGGTGTTCTCGTCGCGCGCGCTGCCCTCCGCCTCGGCCTGAAGTTTTTTTACTGCGGCTTCCGCCTTTGAGTCAACCACGGTCTTAAGCTCAAGATAGTCCTGCACATTGCTTTTTACCTTGTCCTGAATCTGCCCCGGAAGCCATGCCGCGTCCCCGGCAGGAAGATTCACGGTTTCAGGCGTAAGAACCTGCACAGCCGCCCCTTTTTCAATGTTTTGCGCGTATATAAAGCCGGCGAGAAGCATTGCCGCCGCCAGCAGAATTTTCTTTTTCATTGTATGTTCCTAGTCTATAAAATAATGCTCTTTGCTGTTCACAGGCTCACGAGCCCATAAGAAAGCCCTGCGGAGGCTTGTTCGGCCTTCGCAGGGGCATAGTTATGCTGTTACATCAAGTAGCTTGCCAAGTCCGCGGCTTCTTCTGCAGCTGCTTTTGTCTGCGCTTCCTGCGCGTCCATTTCTTTTGCCTTTAACGCTGTCTTTGCTGTCTCTGCGTTGCTTGCGGCAGCGTCGGCGTTCGCCTTTGCCCGCTCTGCTTCAAGACGCGCCATCTGGGCTTTGTACAAAGCTTCCTCTTCTGCCTGCTTTGCGGCGTCCTTCTTGTCCGCGTCTTCCTTCATCTCGCTAAAGAGAGCACCCACTTTCTTCTGTGTTTCGGTGGTCAGGTCTGCGCCGCCCATAACGTCCATAAGATACTTTTTGCAGAGGTTGTCCCAAGTGCCTTTATCCATGGAGAACACTGTATAGTAGATGTACTGCTCGCTCTGTTCCTTTGTTCCGGCTTTTGTTGTGCGCACTTTCTGGAAGAATCCAGTCTCCTCGCGGAGTCCTGTCATGTCAGCCTTTGTCTCGCTTGCAGCAACATAAACAGCTTCCAATTGCCCAACATCGTTCAAGCCCTGGCCCACGCGTCCGATTACCTTTTGGCTAAGTTCAGCCGCCTGTGTGTAGGCGAATCCCGCGCGGCTCAACGCCTGAGCTGTGGCTTCTGTTTTTCCTGTCGCCATGCTCACCTTTACAACACGGTTTGCGTCTGTTCCCCACGCCTGCTTGAACGTGTCCGAATTTCCGCGTCTCATGTTTTTTAGCCACTGAGGAGCCTGCGCTTCGCCCAAAGTTCTGTCAGTCCAGTCAACAACCACAACCTTGTCAACATCGTCGTCAGCATTGGCATTGATCGATGTGTCAGGACTCTGGACAGCCTTAGTGCTTGTGCATCCTGACATTCCAAGAACAAGCGCGGCCGCTGCGCATGCAAAAACAACCTTTTTCATTTTTTCCTCCGAATGAAAATTCTATAATTTAAGAAAGCCGCTCAAATCTTTTTTTACAGCTTCCTCTGTTTCCTTTGCCAGTTTTGGAAATGCCTTTTTCTGGGCGTTTTCAAGTGTGTACGCAACCGATTTTTCCGCAATCTGAATTTCGCATGAATAAACCGTTTTTTCCTCTTTGTTCTGGATTTTAAGTTCCAGTCCGGGCTTTACCGAAACAGGCTCGCTGCCGGACGCATTCAGTTCTATAAGGACTTCCGCAATGTAGTTTGCCTGCTCAATTTTTTTGACGACTTTCATTCCGCAGCCTGAAAATGCAGAAGAAACACCGCTTTCCGCAAGGCGGCCATAGTCGTTTTCTGTCTGAATATATATAGAACACTTCTGCCTGCTTTCCTCAAAAATCACAGGAATCTGTGCGATTTTGTCGCGCTCGTCCTGATAAGCCGCCTCTTCCTTTGGATTTATGATTCTTCCGTACTCAAGCTTTTCCAGAAGTTCCGTTGCGCTCTGCCACACTTTTCCGCACATTCCGGCTTTGGAAAAACAGTCCGGCTCATTCTCAAGATTTTTATAGAGGCCGTTAAAGCTGTTCTTCTTTATTTCAATCTGGGGCTTGTACTGCTGCCATGCGTCAGAGCGGTTCATATAGACCACGCAATACCATTTCTTCTCTTCCTTGTAGTAGAACGGCTCTGTGTATTCAAGCGCGAAAAGCTCCACCTCGGACTGCACATTCACATCGTCCACAACAAGAGTTTTTTCCTCCGCGGAATTTGCCGCTGTAACGGAAGTCATTGTTGTGGAAAGGTTCGCGTTCACGCTTGTCTTGAAGTACCGCGAAAGCGCGGCGGTTGCGTCAGTCTTTGATTTTTCGGCGGAGTCGCCGCTCCCGCGCTGGGCAAGATATTCAGAAGCAGGAAACACCGTCCTGTAATTCTGAACCCATTGTGGCATTGCCGCTTTTTTTGCAAAAAGCGGCAAAAGACAGCAAAACACCGCCGTCAAAATGAGGAAAAATTTTTTCATGGGATTTTCTCCAAAGACAAAAAAGGCGGAATCCGCGCGCATAAGCACGCAGATTCCGCCTTTAAAGAATTTTTTATAGATGTGTTATAAGAATTTACATTAGAAGAGACTTCGCCTGCAGCAATAGAGCAATAGAGCAATAGAGGCTAGCAAACTGATAAATTCTCGTCAAGTCCATAACAGTATTTTATTCCAAAAATATTTCAGTGTCAATATTTGTAGTTTTTAACTCAGCAACGCGCAGCGTCTTTTGCATTTTTTGTTCTGTTCAGATTTCATCAGCTAGAAAAAAGTTTTAGATATTCATGAAATACAAATATGCGGCTGCGCTGTTGTTTTGTGATTTCCTCAAGTATTCCTTTTTCTACAAAAACAGCGGCTAAATCACCAGCAGCTTTTGCGGACAGTCCTGTGATATTCTGTATATTTTTTATTGAAGCAACAGGATTCTTGAACAGACCTAGCAAGAGCGTATGAGCAACTGAATACCGTTTTCCCATTGTCATAATTGTTTCTTCAACTTTTGACTTTAGCTGCATTATTTTTTGCAATGTACATGTACCTTCTTCTGCGGTTTGGGCAATTCCGACCAAAAAATATTTTATCCACTGTTTTAAATCGTTCTTTTCACGGGTCATTGTCAGCTTGTCGTAATATAAAGAGCGATTTTTTTCAAAGTAGCATTTTAAGTAAAATAACGCAATTGTTTATTTTACTTTTATCGAATTAAGTAAAATAAAGTTATTATTATTTTACTTTCATGATGTTTTCGACTTTGTTTTTGTAGAATAAAGTTCAATTGTTCAATTTCGAGTTTTAAATTTTAGTGTCATTATCGGGCTTGACCCGATAATCTATTGAAATTTTACAACAGATTCCCGTGTCAGGCACGAGAATGACAGTTAAGAAATCCGTAAAATTTAAACACAATTTTCACAAACTATGCTATAATTAATTATATCTCATAAGGAGGTAAAGCAATGCTTGCAGTGAATGGGTATTACGATGGCAATGTTTGTTTACTGGAAGAACAGGTAACACAAGAGCCACAAAAAGTAATCATCACTTTCTTAGAAAAGCCATTTGAAAAAACAAAGAATAAAGTAAATTCAAAAACTGCAGAAACAGAGAAGCTTCAGGTTTTAAAGGAAGTTCAAGGGCTTTGGAAATATCACGATAACTCATCTATTTCTGTAGATGAATATTTAAGAAATATGCGAAAGGGGCGGCAGTTTGATATTCGATAGCGATATTCTTATCTGGGCTTTTCGAGGCAAGGATTCCGCCACAAATCTACTCTTATCAGCTAAAGAAATTTATATTTCTGCTATTACTTACATGGAATTGATTCAAGGAGTTTTGAACAAACAGGAACTTTTTCAGATTAAGAAATTCTTAAAAGTTTTTGAAATTCAAATTCTTGATATAACTTCAAAAATAACTCATATAGCAATGGAATATGTAGAAAACTATGCCCTGAGCAATTCCATGGAACTTGCCGACGCTTTAATTGCCGCAACCGCAGTCGAGAACAGGAAAACGCTCTGCACAGCAAATGGAAAACATTATAAGTGTGTTTCAGACTTACAGCTAAATGTATTTAAAGTGAAGTAAAAATATACAAGCACTCCCACTTTTAACTCAAAATTCAAACGTCCTGCACACAAAATATGGACAAAATTCAAACGCTATACACACAAAATATGAAGAAAAATTCATCTACGATATGCACAAAACATGAACATTTTTCTATAAAGTTCAATTTCCAGTTTTAAATTTTAGTGTCATTATCGGGCTTGACCCTGCGATGTTTCTGAAAGAAACTCGGTTGATAATCCTCTAGCAAGATTGCCGTGCTTAGGATTTTTTTATGTCAACAAATGAATTCCAGCCGAATATTGTTAAATCCAGTTAACAATATTCTATAAAATTTGTTAAGTCCACTTAACAATTTAAACAATGTATTATAAAATAAGGCTATGGAAAAATTAATAGAGACTTTCAGGAAAAAAATGACTGCTCCACTTCCACTTTTAACTCAAAATCAAACCTATTAAATAATCTTATTCCAATAAAAAAACATTTTTCAATAAATATGTTTAAAATATGCAACATAGCTCCTTAATAAGTGCTTAAAATATGCAAATCACCTATTTCAAAGGTGCTTAAAATATGCAATAATATATTTATGCAAAGAAAATTCTATACCACTCTGCTGAACTGGAAAAATAAACCAAACAAACTATGCCTGCTTGTCCGTGGTGCAAGGCAAATCGGAAAAACCTATATCATTGATTTGTTTGGCCGCACTGAATATGAAAACTACATCTACATCAATTTTGAGGAGAATCCATCCTATAAAGACATATTTTCCGGCGACTTGGATGTAGCTACGCTTACCGCCGAAATTTCGCTCAGAGTAAAGAATGCACATCTTGTAAGTGGAAAGACTTTAATTTTTCTTGATGAAATTCAAAGCTGTCCGCAGGCAAGAACTGCTCTGAAATTTTTTTCAATAGACAAAAGATATGATGTAATTGCAAGCGGCTCTCTTTTGGGGCTAAATTATAAAGATGTCTCTTCGTACCCGGTAGGTTATGTGCAGGAAGAAAAAATGCATTCCATGGACTTTGAGGAATTCCTTTGGGCATTGGGAGTTTCTAGTGAAACAATCAGTTATATCCGCTCATTTTATGAAAGCTCAAAAAAAATTCCCGATGCCACACACAAAAAGATGATGGAATATCTTAGGCAATATGCAGTTATCGGAGGTATGCCGCAAGTTGTTCAAAACTTTGTGAATGAATACAATTATCAGACTGTATTGAAACTTCAAAGAAATATTCTGCTTAATTATCAGAATGACATTGCAAAATATGCGCCTGTTTCTGAAAAAACAAAAGCACGGGAATGTTTTCTTTCTATTCCACGCCAACTGGCAAAAGAGAACCGTAAATTTCAATATGGCATTGTAGAAGAAAAAGGAACTGCCAGAAAGTTTGCAGGAAGTCTTATGTGGCTTTATGATGCTGGCATAATTGACTTTTGTTACAATATAAATCCGCCGGCTCTTCCGTTTGCAGGAAATGTCGTTTCTTCTTGTTTTAAAATTTATATGCACGACATCGGACTTTTGTGCGCAATGCTAGATGACGGAACCCAAAAAGATATTATTGATGACACATTGAAAATTTATAAAGGTGCTATTTACGAAAATCTTATTGCAGACATTTTTTCAAAAATGCAAAAGCCGCTCTATTATTACAAAAAAGAAAATGCACAGGGTGAAATTGATTTTTTTATAAGATACAAAGACAATGCGACTCCTGTAGAAGTAAAAAGCGGAAACAAAGGAACTTCCAGCATGGACAATCTGCTTAAAAAGAGTGAATTTCCGTGTGGAATAAAACTTTGCAATGGAAACATTGGTTTTGCAGGTAAGAAAATTACACTGCCGCTTTATTGTGCAATATTTTTAGATGAATAAGTTTTTGTGTCCTCTAAGCAATTTGCTTGTCGCTTAAAAAGCATTTCTTTGCGTAATGCCAAACAAACAACAAATCGAAGAGTTGATGGATTTGGCAATGTTTGTGTAATGAACTTATTATTTTGGTACAAATCCAAAGTTGAACTTGAAATTTGTACCATTTTTTATATAATTTTATCATGCAAACCACAAGAAGAGAAATAGAGCCAGAACTCAAGCGTTGCACCGAATATTTTCCTGTTGTTACAATATTAGGTCCGCGTCAATCCGGCAAAACCACGCTTGCAAAAATGTTTTTTCCCTTGTCATTCCCCGGCTCGACCGGGGAATCTCTGCTAATTTCTAAGCCTGTACATAACGCCGCCTGTAAATGCTGCCCCTATAATAACAGCAAGCTCACACATGGCTGTTTTTCTCCAGAACGCGCGGCTTTTTAGAATGCGCCTGTTTTCCTTTTCAAACTGCGCCTTAAGTCCCTCCTGCTGCAAAAGCAAGGCTTCATCAACCGTTTCTTCAAGAATTATTTCAAGCTCAGCTACAAGCTCGTCATAGCCCAGAGCCTGATCCAGGGGCAAGTCCTGCGTTTTTAATTGCTCTTCTGATTCTGCTTTTTCCATCAGAAATAATTTTTCTGCGCTCGCCGGAAAAACCACGTTTACCGCCAGAACCACGGCGGCTGTTTTTTGCATTATATGCGAATGGCTCATTTTCTTTACCTTCTGATATGTTGTGCCATTTGTCAATGACAAAACAAACTTTAATATAAAAAAAGAA
>JAUNWH010000060.1 GCA_030540405.1 Spirochaetales bacterium | reverse complement strand
TAAATAGCTGTTTAGAGATTTAAAACAAAAAAATTTTACATGCGTTTGCCCTGTTCAAGTTCTGAAGTGTTCTTGACTTTATTGCGTTCAACAATGTCAGTTATATAAGTTTCTGCAAAAATATTCTTTAAGTATTCGGCTTTCTTTTCCGGCGATTTTAGAAGCACTACCGCAGGCAATCCGCCGTAAGTGACGTATTCCTTCCAGCCATCCTCAACTGAACCTGAATACACGCTCATAAACTCAGAAAACGAGAGCGGGCTTATATGAATCTCGTCTCCACGACCGCGAAATTCGGTTATAATGTCTTTTGAAAGAAATTTTGCGTTGCTTCCAGTTACATAAACATCCGCATTTGGAATGTGAAGAAAACCGTTTAAGACATCCTCAAAATTTTCCAAAAGCTGAACTTCATCAAGAAAAATATAATACTGCTTTGAATCTACTATTCTGCTTTTTACAAAATTATACGCCTCTTCTGCATTTCTGTACTTTCTAAAAGCAAAATCATCAAACTGGATTTCTATAAAATGGAATTCGTCAGTTCCGTTTTGAGAAAGGTATTCCTTAAAAAGATTGAAGAGCAAAAATGACTTGCCGCAGCGACGGATTCCGGTAATTACTTTTACCATGCTGTTTTGCCTTGCGGAAATGAGATTGTTTAAGTAAAAATCTCGCTTTATTATCATAAAAACATCTTACTTGATATTTTTGCATACAGATGCAAAAATATCAAGTAAAAAAACAGAACTAGAGAGTGTTTCATTTCGCAAAAGCAATAAAATTTTAATTTTGCGAAATGAAAATTAAGTAAACAATAGTATCCAATTTTACAACTCGATTTTAGGCAAAGTGCTATCTATGTTATTCCACCTCCAGTTTGCCGCTCATAAGGCGTGGTAACAGCAGGTCGCGCTACTGGGTTAGGTTGGTAATTTGTTGCTGAAGATTATCAATTCTTACTTATGGAAAACAGCTTTTCTCAGAATAGAATTTATTCTTGTTTGGTAGCCTTTCCCCTGCGCTTTAAGCGCTTCCAAGACATCAAGATCTATTTTGATGGAAATAGTTTTCTTAATAGGAGTAACATTAAAATATTCAGGATGAGCAGGAGCAAAACCTTTTAAATCTGAATCTGAAAATTCAGGAATGTCATCATCGTAGGTTGTGGGAAGAGCTGCGATTTCTTTTAGTCTTTTATCTGTTAATTTGTTTGATGTAGCCATTGTAAACCTCCTGTAATTTTGGTTCTGCCTTTCGGGCAGAAATAATTCTTGTTCTTCCGTCTCGATCTGTGTGACTTACTGCAATTATTACAATTCCACGAATACAACCAACACTGAAATATCGTTCTTCTTCGACAGTTGAATGATTTGCATCAAATTTTGTAAGAAGATACGGATCATCAAAGACCTCAAGAATTTCTGAAAAAGAAAAACCATGATTTTGAACATTCAGTTCATTCTTATCAGAATCCCACTCAAATCTTCCATCCTGGCTGATAACAGTCATTATGGGCTCCTCTTTAATACAAGTATATGATGAAAAATATATAAAAACAACTATATTATAAATGATATATACCAGACTATATATAAATGCAAATTCTATCTATAAATTTACCTCCAGTTTGCCGCTCATAAGGCGTGGTAACAGCAGGTCGCGCTGCTGGGTTAGGTTGGTGATTTGTTGTTGAAGATTATCAATTTTTTCAAAAACACTGTTTGCTAATTTATTAAAACTGTTACACAAAGATATTTCAGGTAAAATAAATTTCATTGAAGCAAAATTGTTATATCGCAATGAAGGAACTGTTGCTCCTGTTGCAACAGACAGAAAATATTTTCTGTTAAGCATAAGTACATAAAAAAGAAATTTTCCAAAATTAGAATATTTGGGTTCAACACAATAACATCGTTGATGAAGATTAAACTTTCCTTTGTAATAGCGAGGAATAAAAGATGTGCCCTCGCCCGGAACTATAATTGCTTCACAATCTTTTATCCATTCATTGCTTTTCTTTATTTCTTGTGAACGGTCAAATAATGGATAAATGCCATCTTCTTCTGCATCTTCTCTATTGCATTTCCCAGTAGAAATATTAGAAAGAGTTCCTAATTTCTCTACCTTCCAACCTTCAGGTATTCCATTTTCAAACTTAGTGTTTTGGTAGCCGGGAAAGCGGAAGCGGACGAACCATTCTTTGTAGAGTTCGCTTGCGGCAGTTTGCAGGGCTTGTATCTGCTTTTTGTAGTTTTGTATGAGGTCGTCGTAGGCTGAAAGTATTGAGGCAATTTTTTGCTGTGCTTTTTTTGATGGATAACAGATTGGTAATTTATCCAACATTTTTTCATTTAAACTTGCCCTTGTGATTATTGATGACATTGATGAAACAGCAGCACGAAAGATAGGTGAACGGAAATAAAAACCAGCATACTCTGGAATAATTTCATCCGTCAATGGACGTAATCGTTTTGTAAAACCATTAAATGTTGCATTTGGATAATCTTTTAACGCAACACAACTCATTCCTAACTCATTATCAGTTTCGCTAGTTCTTGTAAGAAAAACATCTCCTCTTTGTATTGAGCAATTTTTTCTTTCTCGTTCATTGGATTGGACTAAACTTGTTAGTTCTTCAGGAACAAAATAGTTATAAAAGATTTCTGTAAAAGTCAGATATGGATAACCAGTACCAAAAAATTGAGAGCCTTTTGAAATCCCCGAAGTATATGTATAAAGTTCTTTGGCTGTCTTTATTGTCCATTTATCATTTAACTCAATTTTCAAATTTAAATTCTCCTGATTTTACGTTAGCAAAATCAAATCCGTGTGTCAATTTCCTTCCCACCTGCGAGCTCCCGGGGGCGTTGCGGGGTGTCCCCGCAGAAGGGGTAGCGAAAGACCGCGTAGTGGGCTGGAGCGAGGGGAAGGCTTTCCCCTCCTTATTATTCAAACAACGGTTCAGTTTCCCAATCTGCAGGGAATCCCATTGAAGGCAACTGTTCTGTCCTTGCCATTTTCATAAGTTTTTTCAACTCCGCCGAAAATGTATTACTTGGATTACAAATATCTAAATATAAGACCATTTTGCATTTGGCAAAAATGGGGAATCAGGCAAGGAATTATTTTGATACGGATACATATAGCCACGTAGTTTATAATAATTTATGGATTGAAAAATTTCGGCAAGTTCAGTTTCAGAAATTTCTTGCAATCCATTTGAGATTAATTTATGTGCCAAATATTCAGGGGTGCGGGGTGGCTTTGAAAAAAGCATTTTGATCTCCCATAAAAAGCCAAGATTAAAACTTCAGTTTTAGGATTGGCTTTTTAAGTTGTTTCGCAACGAAGTGAGAAACAACAGATAACAAGAAAGTTTGCAACACAAACTTTTAAAGATAAAAACAGCCACTATTTTCGGCTGTTTTTATCTTATCTCCTGTCAAGAAATTCAAAAGGGCAAAAAAATAACCCCACGTGAGACGCATTGTTAAGAGGCGTGCAGGGTCTTGTTACCCTTAATTTAAACTTGTTTATAAAATTTGTCAACATATTTTTCATTCTCCGAACAGCTCCTTCAAATTATCTGCTATTTTAGCTTCCAGAGCTCCAGCTTCTTTGCTCAAGGTTTCAAGTTCGGTGTTGAGACCGAGCATTTTTGCTTTGAACTCTTCTTCTGTCATGCCGTCATCTTCTATTACAACTCCTACGTAGCGGCCGGCGTTTAGGGAATAGTCCTGGTCGGCAATTCCGTCTTCGCCCTGAATGCTTGCGGCTTTGCAGAGTCCTATTACATCGTTGTAAGTGCCGTTTGGAAAGCGTTCTTTGAGCCAGTCTATTTGGCTCTTCCAGTAGGCTTTTGTTTTTACTTCTTTATCGTCGCTGGTTTGTGGAGCAGCATTAAGGGCGGCGGTGTATTCTGCAACAAGGTCTTTGAAGGCCTGTGTGTCGCCGTCATAAAGCCGGGTAATTATCCCTAGATTTTTTATCTGCTCGTCGCTGAACTTTCTGTGCGCGCGGTCTACCTGTGTAAAGATTGAGCGGGCATCTATAAAAAGGATTTTGTCTTTCTTTTTGGGATTTTGAGTTTTCTGTTTGTCAAAAAACCATAAGGTTGCAGGAAGCGTAACGGAAGAAAACATATTGCTTGGAAGCGTTACCATCTGGCTGATGATTCCTTCTTCTATCATCTTTTTGCGGATTTCGAGTTCTGAGCCGCCGGCATCGCTTGCGGAGTTTGCCATAACAAGGGCAGCCTTTCCAGTCTGATTTAGGGAGCTTGCAAAATAACTTATCCAAAGATAGTTTGCGTTTGGAACTGTTTCTTTTTTGTCGCTGCCTTTTTTAGCGGTCTTTGATTTATTTTTTGGAACTCCGTAAATGTTAAAGCGAGGATCGTCTTTTACTTTGTCATATACAACTTCGTCTACGTTGAACGGCGGATTTGCCATTACATAATCAAAGTTGCCCACTGCGTTATACGGGTCTGAATAAAATGAGTTTGCTTCTACGATTTCGCCACGGACATTGTTCAAAAGAAGATTCATTTTTGCAAGCTTTACTGTGTCGGGTTCTTTTTCTACTCCGTAGCAGCGGAACTTCATTACTTCATCTGACGCTTTGTTATGGCGGTGCATAAAGCGGGCAGCCTGAACAAACATACCGCCTGAGCCGCATGCCGGGTCTAAAATTTTCTTTTCGCCATTCTGCGGCTGAAGAACTTCCACCATGTAGCGGACAACTGTCGCAGGCGTATAGAAAGTTCCGCCGTCTTTTCCTTCCTGAAGGGCAAACTCGCCAAGGAAGAATTCATATATTTCGCCAAAAAGGTCTACACTGATATTTTCGGGAATGTCCATAAAAATGCGCATGATGTTGGAAAGAAGCTCAGGTTCTTCTTCCGGCACGAGCTGGCCATAAACTTCTTTTGGAAGAACTCCGTCCATCTTTTCGTTTTCGCGTTCTATAGCTTCCATCGCCTTTTTTACAAGCGTTGCTTTGTTTGCGTCATCTGGCGCGTCGTTGATTGCTGTGTAATAGGCTTCTGGCGGAAGGTAAAATCCGCAGTGCTTGATTGAAATGTCCTTTATGGATTTTTCGGCGCGAGTGCCTTTTGACTTATTGTATTCTGCCTCTATTTCTGCTTTGTGCTGTTTATAAAGAATATCTGCATAGCGCAAAAATATGAGTCCTAAAATTGGCTGTCCGTATTTATTTGCCGCAAGGTGTGCTCCTGCGCGAAGAACATCTGCAGCGTGCCAAAGGTTGTCTTTTAAAGTTTTGAGTTCTGAGTCGGTCATTGTTTCTTCCAAAAAATATTTTTGCGTTGATTATAGCACGAAAAAAAGGTTGTTATATAGGACAAGTGGTTTAAAACAAAAAAGGCTTCAGAACGAATCTGAAGTCTTTTATTTAGCTGGGGTTGGACTTGGCTTCCATATTTCCGCGTCCTGCGACAATATTCCAGCCCGGCTTCACTTGCTTACGCAGACCTCCTGTCTGCTCTTCCTCCCTCTTGGTCGGCGCAAGCTGCGCTTCAAGTCCAACCAATTTGGTTTAAAACAAAAAAAAGCTTCAGAATAAATCTGAAGCCCTATATAGCTGGGGTTGGACTTGAACCAACGGCCTCCGGGTTATGAGCCCGACGAGCTGCCAACTGCTCTACCCAGCGTCGTAATATGTTTTTATATAATATGAAAAATACCAGCTAGTGTCAATAGCAAAACCTGTTTTTATTTAAAAATTGCTGAATTCAACGCAAGATGAATTATTACAAAACTGAACGGCATAGAAACAATCGTGAGCAAAGTAGAAATAAAGCAGGCGCGGGAAGCAAGAAGCTCATGCCGATGAAACTGAACACACATCATGCTAAGCGTAACAGAAATCGGAGCGGAAAATCCAATTACAAGAGCGGCAAGCGAATATTCATTAAAGCAGACAATTCCTGTCAAATGCAAACCGCAGCAAAAAATCAAAACAAAAAACGGAGCAAAAAAATTCCTCATAACGGCAATAAGCCATGCATTTTTATCTTTTACTGCGGAAGAAAAATCAGCTTCGCCAATGGACATTCCAATTAAAAACATCGAAAGCGGATTCAGCAAATGGCAAAAAGAAGAAACCGTTGTATAAAGAACAGGCAAAGTTTTATCCACACGCAAAAAAGAATACATTCCCTGTTCAGTTTGAACTTGCGCTGTAAAATCCTGCAAAAGCCAGACGGCAATTCCAAGGAACATTCCAATCATAATCGGCGTAACAAAAATTTTCTTTGCAGAAGCTGAAAACGTTTTAATATGAAACCGCTCGCCTGAAATTATATAAAATCCTACAATATAAACCATTATACGAAACACAACAGAAATTGAGCTTATATAAAGCATAACTTCCTTGTCGCGTCCCGTATAAACCGACTGCAAAATCGGAAGTGAAAAAAGCGTTGTCTGCCCGACAGCCACAAAAAGAGCCGCCAGAATCCGCTCGTCCTTTGCGCGCTTTATAAATGCAAGCTTTCCAAGAAAAACCAGCAAAGCGTAAATTATTCCGGCAAGCAAAATTTCAACAAGGCTTGTAGTAAAATTTTCCCTGTTAAAATCCTGCATAAAGGCATTAAACGCAATGCACGGAACAGCAATTTTCCAGACAATCGCAGCAACTGTTTTTTTTCCGCCGTCGTCAACAATGCCCCGCCGCCTAAAAAAGTAGCCAAGGCAAATTGTTATTACAGTCTGAAAAAACGCGCCCAGAAAATGCACATCGCAAAGCACGAGCTTTAAGACATCAAGCATTTTTTACTTCTTGAGCAACGCCGCAAATGGATTGTAGTACATTCCGTCATCGCTGCCAAAATTCTGTTTTTCACGGTGAGGCTTTCTGTTTTTATCGAACGAAGGCTTTTCCCCGGAAGCTGAATGTTTTTTTACAACCACAACTTTTTTCTTCGCGCCAGAAGAAACTCCTCCTGCAGGACGGCTTGCGGCATCAGATTTTAATGAAAGGCTGATTCTTTTTCGGTCTGTGTCCAAATCGATTATCGTAAATTCCTTTACATCGCCAACTTTGATTACGTCCATCGGGTCAGAAACAAAACTGTCGCTAAGCTCAGAAATGTGGATAAGTCCAGTTTCGTGCAAACCGATGTCTACAAACGCGCCAAAGTCAACAACGTTTTTAATCTTGCCGGTAACTTTCATTCCAACCTTGAGGTCTTCAAAATTCAAAACGCCTTTCTGCATGATTGGAGCTGGGTATCCGTCGCGCGGATCACGGTTAGGTTTTGCAAGCTCTTCAACAATGTCGTTGATTGTAGTTTCACCAATACTGTATTTTTCTTCAAGCTGCTTTTTAAACTCTGCGGAAATCTTTTCTTTTTTCTGGACAAGCGGAAGAACTTCCTTTGCAACTTCGTAATTTTCCGGGTGAACCCAAGTGTTGTCAAGCGGATTTGAGCTTTCTGGAATTTTCAAGAATCCCGCGCACTGCTCAAACGCCTTTGGTCCAAGCCCCGAAACTTTTTTCAAATCCTCGCGGCTTGTGATTTTTCCATTTGTATCGCGGTAGGCAACAATCTTTTTTGCAAGAGAACTGTTGATTCCAGAAACATATTTTAAAAGGCTCGCGCTCGCAGTATTCAAGTTTACGCCGACCTGATTTACAACAGAGCCAACAACTTCGTCCAAAGTATCTGAAAGTTTTTTCTGGTTTACGTCATGCTGGTAAAGTCCAACGCCGATTGCCTTTGGGTCAATTTTTACAAGCTCAGCAAGAGGATCCTGCAATCTTCTTCCCATTGAAATTGCTCCGCGGATTGTAAGATCAAGCTCCGGGAATTCCTCGCGGGCAATGTCGCTTGCAGAATAAACAGAAGCGCCGCTTTCATCAACAACAGTGTACATAACATCAGAATAATTTTCGCTGATTACTTTGCTTACAATCGCCTGAACTTCCTGGCTTCCAGTTCCGTTTCCGACTGCGACAACCTGAATGTCGTATTTGTCAATCGCATCATTGATTGCCTTGTATGAGCCTTCTGGATCGGCAACCTGCTTAATCAGGAAGTAGCCAAGATATTTTCCAGTTTCATCAAGGGCAGCGCATTTTGTTCCAGTGCGGATTCCAGGGTCAACGCCAAGAACGCGACTTCCCTTTATCGGCTGAGTCATTAAAAGGTTCTTTAGGTTTTCACTGAAAATTCCAATTCCGTGCTCGTCAGCTTCATCTGTTTCATCGCTACGGATTTCACGAACAACAGCAGGACTTAAAAGGCGAACAACTCCGTCTTCAATAGCTTCAGAAAAAGCCTTGTTGTTAATTGTGTATTTTTTTTGAATAGCTTTTACGGCTTCGTCAACATCAACGGAAATTGTAACTTCAAGCGCGCCTTCACGTTCCGCACGGTTGATTGCAAGAATTCTATGCGGCTTAACCTGATTCAACGGCTCGCTGTAGTCCCAGTACATTTTGTATGTAGAAGTTTTTTCAACAGTTTCAGCATCCTGTCCGTCTGGAACGATTCCTTTTGTAACAATTGAGCCTGTTTCCATATAAAGCGAATGAACAGTTTCGCGGTTCTTTGAATCCTGAGCCACACGCTCGGCAACAATGTCCTTTGCGCCGGCAATCGCGCCTTCCGCAGTTTCAACATTTAAAGCTGAATCCTCGTTGTCTGTCTTTATGAATTCCTTTGCTTTTTCAAGAAGAGCAGAATCGTCAAGCTCATACATGGCATCTGCCAAAGGTTCAAGTCCCTTTTCCTGCGCAACCATTCCGCGGGTCTTTTTCTTCTTTTTAAATGGCGCCCACAAGTCTTCAAGCTCAGAAAGAGTTTTTGCTCCCATTGCGGCATTGTACAAAGATTCAGTTAGCTTGTTCTGATTGAATATGCCCTTTACAATTTCAAGGCGGCGTTCTTCCAAGTTTTTATAGGAAGTAAACAAGTGGTCGCATTCACGCACCTGAAGCTCATCAAGCGAGCCGTGCTTTTCTTTGCGGTAACGGGCAATAAAAGGAATAGTGCATCCTTCCTGAACAAGGCTGATGACCGCGCTTACCTGGGGAACTTTTATATTCAGCTCCTCAGCGATTTTTTTCATAATTTCAACTTCATTGACTGTCAACGAGTCGATTTTCTCTTGAGTAAATTCCATAGGACGCTATTTTACGAAAAAAACAACCTTGCGTAAAGTGGAAGTTTTGGAGGGAGAGAAACATTGTTGCTGAAGGAATACTTCCTAAGACCTGAAGTGAGTATTCCTAAGACCTGAAGTT
>JAUNWH010000059.1 GCA_030540405.1 Spirochaetales bacterium | reverse complement strand
ACATGGCAAAAAGTATGGCTAAAGATATTGCTAGAGACATGGTCAAAGATACTGCTCAAAGCTTAGCCAATGATATTGCAAATCAAAAAATTATTGAAACTGCGAAAAAAATGCTTCAGGAAAATATAGGAACGCTAGAGCAAGTCTCGATGGTTACAAATCTTCCGCTTGAAAAAGTGCTAGAGCTTCAAAAAGAAATCCAATAGCTTACAATTTTATTCCTGCGCTTAATATGAATGATGTTCCAGGCGCAGGATAGCCGTCAACATGGACATACTGGAAGTCAAATACATTTTGCCACAAGAACTGCGCATAAAGTTTTTTCCCTGTCCAAGAAAGGCTTGTATCCAAATTAAAATAATCAGGCACATAAAGAACATTGCTGTTGCTTGTATATTTTCTTGAATTATAGGAAAAAACAGTTGTCCAAATAAAATTATCAAAAAACGAATATTTTTCCGTCAAAGAAAAAGTATGAACAGGCGTGTACATTATCTGATTTCCCTCCGTGCTTCCACCCGAAGTCAAGACAGCCTTGCAAAAAGTATAGCTTGCAGAAAATTCAAGATTGCCAAAAAGTTCTTTAGTGGAAAAATAAAAGTCCGCGCCCCAGTTTACAGAAGAACCCCAGTTGTCCGGCGACCAGAAACCGCTTGAATCGCTCACCCACCCGATTTTGTCCTTATAAAAAATCAAAAAAGGCTTTACAGAAAGTGCGATTTTTTGCGAGTACGAAAGTCCTGTGTAAAACGAATATGCGCTTTCGCTCTTTAAATCCGGGTTTCCAATTCCGCCATCGCCTGAATAATAAAGCTGCTGAAAAACTGGATTCGTTATGTTTTTTGAAGCCTTAAAGAAAAAAGCAAAATTTTCCAAGTTCCGTTCTGCGGAAAAACTATAGAGCAAGCTCAAAGTATTTGAAGGCTCAAAATAATCGAGTGGAAGCGAAAGCAAAAAGTTCCAGCCAAAAATTTCAAACTTTATAGACGGAGAAAAGAACGCAGAAAAAAGCGAATGTGAATAATTTGCATTCTCTTTGCCGGAAGAAATTTCATCGGACAAATCATAAGAACAAAGCGCGTAAAATTCCAAAAAATCCAAGACAGAACTTTCCGCCTGAAAAGAAAAATTGCTTACCTTGTATTCGTTTCCCCAATCTGAAAAGCGGGCGTGCTTTGTGTAGTCAAGGTCTGAATATTTGTACGACGGCAAAACTTTTAAGTTCCAATTTTCAAACGGAAGAAACACAGGAAGCGCAAAAACAAGCGAAAGGTCTTTTTGATTTTCTTCTGTAAAATACGCGCCGCCAGTTTTTCCGCAGTTGGCATCGGAATAGCTTGCATAGCTTGAAAATCCAAACGAAGCGCCCGGAAATTTTTGCGTGGCGAATTCCGCAAAAAGTGAATTGTTAAAAAGCGTGCGCTCATAGCCTGAATATTTTTTCTTGTAGCCTGAATACGAATCGCTAAAATCCGGCTTGTAAGTTGCATCCAGCGAACGGTAGCCAAAATGATTTTTCTTGTGCGAAACATTGAAAGATTCATGCACAAAAAGAGACGAGCCGTTTTCAAAAATAAGTGGAACAGAAAATTCAGTTCTTGCCGCAGGACTGTCGTTCACGGATGAAAGATAACTTTGAGTTTTTATCTCCGCGCCTGCATGAATCTTGCTAAAGTCGCAGGAAACCGTAGTTATGAAAATTGCAACAGAGCCGTTTACCGCGGCAGGATTTACTTTTATAGATTTTACAGTGGAAAAGTCCAAAGTAGAAAAATCAAACTTGCCGGTATTGGGATCATTCACAAGCACATTGTTTATGTAAACTTTTATTGAAGAATTCCAATAGCCGTGAAATGTAAGCTCATTGTTTCCTTTTTTAAAGGCGAATCCCGCACTTTCCAAAGCCTGTTCTGCGGAAGAAAAAGAAGACAAAGCATCTTCGTCCAGCACGACAAGCTCTGGATTTTTTGCACGGCGAATTGTTGTCGTAATGCCCGGAAGCTCCAGTTCTTGAGCAAACAAATAACAAGAAACTATTAAGGCAAAAAGAAAAGCAAATAGATTTTTCATACCAATGACATCTTCGGGATTAACCCGAAGATAAAAAAATTTATTCTACTTTAGAAAAAACATTTTTCGTTGGAACAACAACCGAAGAAACTGCGCGGCTAGTTTTATCTGCACCAGATGAAGAAGCTGTCCAGTAAGTTGTGTTAAAACAGTCAGCATTATTAAATGCAAATTTTTCAACAGCTTCATCAAGAGTTGTTATGTTTTTATAAGCATCTCCTGCAGCACCTTCAATATAAATCTTCGTATCACTAAATACAGAATCTTTATTTACAGAAGTTGGAATTTCACCATCTTTTGTAAGGAACTGAAACTTTACTCCGTACCAGCAATCAACAGCTGGCGTACCATAAGGTGAATATTTTGCCTGAAAAAGAATTACACCAGAATGCTTATCCAATTCAGTGTCAGAAATTCCATCAGAAGAATCTGCATCAGAGAGAAGATTGTAAACAACATAAGCTTTGTTTGAATCTTTTAGATTAAGATATTTCACTTCCGAATCATAAGTATTAGGATTTTTTATATAATCAGTATTTTCTGTTAAACCATCAATAGAATCAAGTGCCGCACATGAACTTGCTGTAGCATAAACAATTGAAGGACGCAAAATAAAAGCAATCTCAGCTCCCCAATTACTATATGAAGTTGTGGAATACACTCCGCTGACGGGGTCGTCAGCGGAAAGCTCGACGGGGTAAAGACTATAATGGATTTCATCATCGTCATCTGATTTACAGCTTGTAAAAGAAACTGCGACAAGTGCAGACATCAAAAGCGCGGTCAATACCAACCAAGCGCGGTTAAAAGAAAATTTTGTGTTTTTCATAAAAAACTCCATTGCGTTTAAATTTTACAGCTCACTATGTTAGGAGCTGTGTAAGATGAATTAATAGGCTTAATTTCGAGTTTTGTTAAAAACATCTAGCTAACTGCCATTCCCGTTCCGAAACACAAGAATCTGCTGTAAATTTTCAACGGATTATCGGGTCAAGCCCGATAATGACAGTAAATATGAAACTCTCGATTCAACCTATAAGTTAATCCTTTATTTAGACCATTCTACTACGTTAGTATTTTTTCTAATTGTAGTATAAAGTTTTACTTGATATTTACCCGTAAGATTGTAAAATATTCTTATTTTCGGGTAGTTCTCTCCAAAATCCTGAAAATTAGGATTGTTATCAATATCAGGAACTACATCAAATGTTTTAGTTTCAGTATTACCTCCAACAGGATAGCTAATGGTACATGACGAACCAGAAAAAGAAACCTTATATCCAGCCCAAGCAGTACCTTTCAATTCATATTCTCCAGCTGGCACAAAACCAGGAGTAACTGGAGACTCTTCATCTTTCAATGCAAGATAAATATCATAATTTTCCAAGGAAAGCTCTGAATCATCATCTAGTTTTCGGACAAAGGAATCTTCTTTCCATGTAATTGACTTTGATGAATACCACCAATAATCCTCAATTTTGTCTTCTGGAATTGTGTAGCTAGGAATATGGCTTTTTATTTCAGCCCAGGTCCAAGTCTTTGAAGTATATGAATCTTCTGTGTATGTTCCTATCAAACCACCTTTTTCCACTTTAAGATTACTTTTTTCATCGTTCGGGTCTTCTCTGACAGGAACTCCAAAGTAGAAATTAAAGACGTAGTGTATCTTTGTTTCCGTAGGGCCGTTAAATGTGTCATCCATATCCAGAGTGGAATCCATAGCTTCCGCAGGGCTGTCGTACCAATCCGAAGACCATTGGATTCTCCACTCGCCCCCCCCATTATTTTTTAGGGTACAGTGATTCCAGAAAAGTCCTTGCTTTGTTACAAAAGGCTCGTTTTCAGTTATTCCAGGACTAGTTGAGCCAGCCGCACCTTTTTGAGAAGTGTGAGCCAAAAGCAAATCGTAAGTTTTTGTTTTTTCATCATATTCTGTGGCAAGAACATTTGCAAACCAGTAATGGCTTACATCTTTAGAAATGCTAAGCTTTGCCCCAATTTGCAGTTCCCAGCCTTTATTATTCAATTTATATTTTCCATCAAAATTTGAAAGATAGTCAGATTTTAATGCAGGAACTTTTTCATAGTCAAAAAATGAAGCGCTGTTATCTGTGGCAATTTGCATACCTGTTGCAGAAAGAAAATCGCATTTAAAGTAAACATTGCCATTGCTTTCTTTATAAAAAGAAACTTCAGAAGTTTTTCCTATTTCGCGTATATTTGTAGAATAAATAATCTTCGCTTTTGTTATGCCGTTTTCTTCTGCTGTAAGCTGAATCCATCTTTCTGTATTTACACCGTCCGGCATATAATTTAAATAAACAATTTTTTTATCTTGATCTTCTGGAAAATCGAATCTATATTCATTTGAAGCAAACCACACAGTATTTGCAACTTCTTCATAAAGCAAAGCCCTTGCATTATTTTGATTTGAAGAATTGTTGTCAGAATCGCCTACATTGTCCATGCACGAGGCAAAAAGAAAGGAAATTAAAAAGAAGGCAGAACACGCCTTTATAAACTTCATTTAGATGTCCCCCTAAACGAAAAAAGAGTTAAGAGAAGTCCGGATTTTACGGTGGTGGGTCCTCAGCTGAATTCCACAGCATATTCTCTTGCATTTATATAGAAATAAATGCGCTTACATAGATAGGGATGTCTAATATGTTCCAAATGTCATTGCCGTACTTGATACTGCGATGTTTCTGAAAGAAACTCGGTTAACAATCTCTAACTATACATTAGATTTTCGGGTCAAGCCCGAAAATGACATAAAAGGTACTTTTGAGACATCCCCATGACAGTATTACAGTCCTGTCATCTTCGGGCATTGACCCGAAGATCTTTTTTTTACAGAATGTGGCTTACGTAGAAACCGCAAGACCAAGCGTTGCGTGTTTTTCCGTCGAATGCCTTTCTGTTTTCTAAGTTCAAGTTAAGATCAAAGTCAGTCTTTTTAGAGAACTTGTATTTTACAGAAGGACGAATTGTAAAGATGTGTCCGCCGTTCCAGTCGTCATCTTCCCAGTCTTTGTCCTTAGAACCAAATGCAAGAGAACCATAAGCATTGAACTGGAAGTCCTTGTTAATAGGAACAATAAGAGCAGCTCCGGCATACCAGGCGAATGTATAATCATCGTTTTCAAAGAAGTTCAAGCCGGCTTCCGGACGCAAAGAAAGCTTTGAGTTTGGAAGAGAGAATGTAATTGCTCCTCCAATTCCATAAGCCTCGTCATCCTTTTCTTTTGTGAACAAAGAATCCATTGCAAGGTAAACATCAAGAACAAAATTTTTTGCGCCGATTGTTGAGCCTGCATAGAAGTTTGCGGCATCTTCAAACGCGCCTTCCATTACAGCTCCAATGCTAACCCAGTTTACAGGAGCGAATTTCACACCAAAGTTTACAGCAGGATCATCTGTGTTGAATCCGTTAGGAAGAACAGCACCAGCTTCAAAATTCATTTTTCCTTTTGAAACATATCTTACGCCAAGACCTCTTCTTGCATAGGAATTTGAATAAGGAATGAATCCAACAACATCAGCAGTGCCCGGTCTGTCAACTGTAAACTTGTAGTAGCCTTTGCAGTCTGATGAAGTTGAGCTAGGAGCAAATGAGCCTGAGCGGTCATCGTAAGCTGTGCTGAATCCGCCCTGTCTTACGTGAGCATTAGGTCCCCAGACCCAGTCGCCGTATCCCGGAGCAGGTCCAACCTTCCAGTTGAGCTTTGTTCCCATTCCAAAGTCAAAGTTGCGGTTAATATGGTAAACAAAGTTCAAATAAAAAGCGTCTGTAATTGTGTTGTTTGAATTAACTGAGTTATCTCTACCATCTGCATTCGTATTACGACTATGGCGTCCGTAGTGAAGAGCAAGCGGATTCAAGTTTGTTGTTCCAATTTCAAAGTTGTCAACATCGCCGCCGTTTTCATAGTTCGCCAATGCGCCCATGTTGAGCATTCCATCCATCGTGAACTTGCCCTGATCAAATCTTGCCTGAAAAATATCAGTAAAACCATAGAACATTGTGTCGCCGTCAAACGGATTTCCAAATCCAGTCCACAAAGTGTTCTTAATCTGCGCTCTTTCCAAAACCTGCGCGCTAGCAGCTGCTCCAACAAAAAGCGCAGCGGCAATTCCCAAAACAACCTTTTTCACTTAAAGCCTCCAAAAGTTAAAAAAGAAAAGTATTATAAACAAAGTAGCATAATATTAGTTACTGATTTTACAGAGAAAACACAAAAAAATCAAATGGCACAGTTGATTATTTCATCATTGAAGAATAACTCAAGTTGTGTTTTCGCGCATACGCAATAAAATCTTTTTCTTCTTGAGTTACTCTAATTTGAAATTTCAGCGGAGAGTTAAATTTTTGTTTTCGACCTGCATTTTTTCTTGCGCCGCCATGCCCAAATTCCTTTTCATACGAAGCAATTCCAGAAATTTTCATATACTCCTTTTCTGAAATAACTTTTTCATCAGAAGCAACTTCTGCTAAAAGCTTCTTAAAAACATAACCATCTGAATCTTTTACAAATACATAATCCATAAATTTTTCCTCCAAAAAGCAATTTTTCATTTTTAAGATAATTCATCAGTTTCTCGCAATCTTTGTTCAGCAAGTTTTATTATCTTTTTTGGTGTTTTCTGAGTTTTCTTTACAAACACAACTCCAATTAAAATAATTTGCTCTTTTTGATACTTGAATAAAGAACGAAGCTCATTTGATTTTATTTCAAAAATCTTGCCATGAATCGGCTTTACTCTGACAAATTCTATGCCCAAGTTTTAAATCTTTTCATACTCTGACTTAAGCAAATCCTGCTGAGACTGTTCCAACTTAGAAATTTCAATATTCACAGCGGCAAGTTTTTTCACTTTAAACTTCATAGTTTTAATATAATAGATATTTTGAAATTGTCAACATATTCAAAAAAAAGAAAATATCCTTGCAGTTTTTGAAAAAAAGCGTATATATAGTTAATATCCTGAATGTCAAGTTTTATAATTAAATGTCATTATCGGGATTGCCCCTGCGATGTTTCTGAAAGAAACTCGGTTGATAATCTATTAAATTTTTTCAACAGATTCACATGTCATAGCACGGGAATGACACTTAAATTACTGTTTTTATCAAAACTCGACTTTCAGGTTAATATTAAAATTCAATCATTTTTATACGGAGGAATTATGAAAAAAACAGTCCAAGCAATGCTTTTTTTTATACCGGCGGCTCTTTTAGTGTCGTGCGCTTCCATGCCAAGCAAACCGAACACAGAAATCACTGCGGAAAAAAACACAGCGGCAAAAATCATTCCCATAAACAATCCGCTTCCAAAAGGAACTCTTGAGCTTATAGACGGATTTGAAGAAGAGAACTTCTGGTATGCCCTAGGCGAAACAAAAAGCGACGATTACTCCACAGACACGGACACCACGGAAGAATGGAGCTCGCAAGGAGATTTCTGCGCACAATGGAGCTTTGCAAAAATTCCAGAAAACTCAAAAGCTTCATTTACAATAGAAAATCTTGTTCAAAAAGACTGGGCAGGAGCAAAAGCCTTGATTGCAGACATAAACAATACTTGCCAAAATCCGCTTGCAATTTTTTTGGAAACTCAAGGCGGACCGCATCACATAGCTTCAAGGACACAAGAAATTCTTCTTGGCATAGGTGAAAACATAAATGTCTACTTTGACTTGCTCCACGAAATAACAGACGAAAACGGCAATCAAATTTCCGCCATAACCGAAAAAGACGACATAAGAAGCATTTCCTTCCAAATAAAAGGCAAAAGCTTTTCAGGCTCGGTTTTTGTTGACAACATAAATCTTGTTTATTAACTTTCAGACGGAATCATAAGGACAACTGGACGCGACTCCTGCGGAACTATTCCGTAGCCAGTCGCCCTGCACGGATGCAAAATATATTTTTTTTGCGGCGTATTGTTTTCTTCCATAGTCACTTTATAAATTCCAGAAAAACGCGCATTGTTTTCAGAATCAGGCCGAAACTGGATAAACGAAACGCCTTCGTTCACAAAGCAAGTGTAAATGCCAGTTTCCAAAAAGCCTTCAGATTCCATTGAATATTTTCCGCCCTGAAGCTTCACTGTAGAGCCGTCTGGAATTTTCCAAGTGCTGTCTTTTTCAAAAACCGCCGAAACACTGTCTGACTTTGATGAAGCATTTTTCAAAAGCATATTTTTTCCATTTTTTTTGTAGTTTCCGTCCCACACAGCATTTTCACTTATAAGCATTCGCACATCATCTTGAATTCTTATATGAATTTCTTCTGTGCTTTTAAGGCTTATGTCAATTCTGCGCTGAAGATTTTCAATTTCCTGATTTATAGTGGAAAGATAAATTCCATTGCGCCGGATATTACTGTGCGCCCATTTATAAACTTCTTCCGTATCGTCCTTGAAAAAAATAATTTCGCGGGAATCATAGTCAAAAAAAACATACCGCAAGTTGCCGTTGGATTCAGGCATATACCAAAGTCCGTTCAAAAAGCCTGCGAATGTGGCAACAGTTCCGTCCTGAATTTTCGCAAGCTCCTTTGCCGTAATTCTGCTTCCTGCAACACGGACAGTCTTTGTCTTTACATATCTGTTTTCTGAATGCCTCCATTCGTACTGAATCTGAAGTTGGTCTGCGCTGCCCAGCCGTTCTGTGTCCGAAGTATAAACCCAGATTGGAAAACTTGCGCCGTTTGCTTTTGAGCGTTCGTAGGCATCGTATCGGTCAAGCTGCTGAATAAAAATTGTTCCGTCGCCACGCAAATCAGCAATCTTTAAAAGCGAAAAGTTTCCGCCTGAATTCGAAATAAAAAATGCCTGCAGAATGGAATCTCCGTTATCTGCAAATCCCTGATAAACTAAAGCGGTTCTATGCTCGCCAGTCAAATCCATGCCGGTATAAGAAAAAGTCTGCGCCTGGGAAATTTCAGTGGCAATGACAGCCTTTCTTTCGTAAACAGCTATCTGCGGATTATAAAGCCCCACCAAAATCGCAAGGTACGGACTGTCCATTGTCCTGATTACATTCACTTGGTCATCAAAGCCGTCGCCGTCAAAATCCATACTCACAATGCTTATCAAAGTCTCATTGGGATTAAGAGGCACAAGGGAAACAAGAGCATTGTCCTCTTCCATTGAAGAAAATGCTGAATTCTTTTTTTCTTCTGAGGAACTCAACATCGGCACAACAACAGAAGCTGATGTTTTATTTTTATTTGGCTTATAGAAATAATTCTTTGCAATAAACGCGACAGCTCCAGCCGCCGCAATCACAATAAAAAGAGCAAGTGTAACTTTTTTCTGCATAGAAAAATAATACAAGAGTTGGAAATGATTTTCAAGGAGAAACAAATTTCAGCTCAGGGCAAACGCATGTAAAAACTCTTTCTGATAAAATTACAGAAAGTGTGAAA
>JAUNWH010000058.1 GCA_030540405.1 Spirochaetales bacterium | reverse complement strand
TAAATAGCTGTTTAGAGATTTAAAACAAAAAATTTTTACATGCGTTTGCCCTGTATAATATGTTTGCAAGTTAGACGGCAATGTTGTATACTATAGCTATTGTTAAAGTCATGTAAAGCAAAGGAGCTTTATCAAACTCATGTGTGCTGAAAAGAAAAAATTTATTTTGGATTTGCCTCTGAAAATTATTCTTACGGAAGAAGGCACATCTCATTTTTTAAGTCATAAAAAGCAGCTGCTCAATCTGAAACTCGCAGATAATCGTTCGGCTCATGGCATAAGCATGACATCTTTTTCACCTGGTTCTCTGCAGGATATGATTCTTTTAGGCTACATTTCCAAGATGGAAATTTCCATGCCGGAATTTGTTTCGCATCGTCAGGATGTTATGGATTTGTCCAAGCTGATTGTTTTTTCAATTTTGTATAAGCAGTTTGACAGCGAAATTTATGCGTCGATTATAAAATGTGAGTGTATAAGGCATCACAACAGGCAAAATCCTTCATCGCTTATTGATGAAAAAACTGTGATTCCTGAAAAGCAGCTTAGAATGACTCTCGCAATGAAAGATTCCACGATTCAGGCTGCAAAAAAGACAATTCTTGAGCCGGTTTGGAAAAGCATAATATCTAATTCAGAGTACAGCCCGGAAGAAAAAAATGTCTATCTTCTTATGACTGAAAAATTCTTAAACAGGCTCACTTTGATGAACTGGTACATAATTGTGAAATTCTATAAAACTGACGGTTTTAATGAAATTCTTTCAATTTTGCGCCAGCAGCTCGCTTCATACATGACAAAATCAAAAGTTGCGGAATATATTTCGGTAATGGTTATGGAGCTTGCCTTGAACAGCGAAAATAACAACGTAAAAAAGGCGGCAAAATATCTTTATCAGGGAATTGACAATTCTGACACTCTTATATTTGACCCTAAAATCCGCTCGGAAATTGTAAAAGAGCTTCAACGCAAGCATGAACTTGTTTTTCTTTCCTGGACTTTGGGCGGCGGCTCTATGTCAATTGGAAAACAGGGGCTTTTGCAAATCACGTTGTACAATAAAGACGATGAGTTTCAGGAAGTAAAAGAAAATATAGAAAGCAAAATGTCCGCGAATCTTAATAAAAAGTCGCTGATTGACTTTTACCGCCAGATGCCGGATGGTCAGGAAGGAACTGACTTGGGACTTTATTATTTGTCTTATCTGGAAGATGCCTGTAAAAAAGTCAATATAAAGTTTGAATCAATTGTAAATCAGTCTTCGTCCAGCGACCTTACCGTTATAAACTTGAAATTCAATTTTTAAGTTATGCGGAAAATTGCTCTCTTTCTTTTTATTTTTTCAGTTCTCTTTTTTTCGTGCTCACAAGACAGCGCGCAAATTGCTTCTGCGGAATCTTCTTTGATTTTTGATTATAGTGAAAATCCGCCTGATATGCGCCTTTCTGTTTTTGTAAATTCTGAAAGCGATGTAAGGCTTGCTTCGAAATTTAAAATTATAAATAAAGATTCCGGGCTTGAATGGAACTGCGGCGAGCTTGTAAAATTTGAAGATAAGAACAAAAATTCCTGGGCAGGATGCGCAAATATTGTTGCCGCTTTTGGAATGAAAATTCCTGCTGGTGAATATGTTTTGACTTATTTTGACCTTGCGGGCGATGAAGATGAAATTTCGTTTTTTGTCGATTATCCTGAAAATATTTTAAATTTAAAGAGTGAAGATTTTCCAGACGGATTCGATTATTCAGAAAAGAAATCCGCAGTTTACACAAAAGACGGAGTTTTGCTTTATTATGGAAAGGAAAAAAAAGAATGGAAGAATAGAGGTTCCATTCTTGCTGACTATAAGAACGCAGGATTTATTAGAACTTGCTATACTTTAAAAAATGATTCTGTAATTTGCCTTATGCCTCCAGAAAATTTGGAGCAGCAATAAATTTGGAAAGAGTTTCAAAAGTCAAGTGAATTTTGAAATTTTTCAATATAACACAGCGAGGAAACTGATGCCTAGTAACGACGCCGATGGGAATATTCCCACTGACAATTTAGAAGACCACAGTATTTTTAGACGCCCCGTGCGAACTTATGTGATTCGCGCTGGACGCATGACCGAAAATGAAAAGCGCAGCTATGAAGAGCTTCATCATGTTTGGTGCATTCCTTTTGAGCATAGAACGCTTAATTTTACAGATATTTTTAACAATACAAATCCTGTTACAATGGAAATCGGATTTGGAATGGGACACGCTACCGCTCAGATTGCGCAAGATAATCCGAATATGAATTATATAGGAAGCGAAGTTCATGTTCCTGGAGTCGGCCGTCTTCTTGGTGAAATAAAAAAACGGCAGCTAAAAAATCTTTATTTGATTGAATATGACGCGCTTGAAATTCTTGAAACTATGATTCCTGACAATTCTCTTGCAGGCTTTCATATTTTCTTTCCTGACCCTTGGCCAAAGAAAAAGCACCATAAACGCCGTTTGCTTCAGCGTCCGCGTACTGACTTGCTTGTATCAAAATTGTCTCCCGGTGGATATATTTATTTTGCAACTGACTGGGAAGAATATGCTTTAAGTGCGCTTGAAGAGCTTTCCTGCACAGAAGGCATTCATAATAAATATGAAAAATTTGCGCCTCATCAGGAATGGAGGCCAAGAACAAAATTTGAGCAGAAAGGACTTGATGCAGGACGTGAGATTTTTGAGCTTGTTTTTGTAAAAGATGAGGAATAGCCCGATGGAGCTTTTTGATGTTGATGAATGCAAAAAAGCAAATGATGAAGCCTTAAAAAAATCCTCTGTAAAAAGAATTTCCGAGCTTGAAAAGCTTATAGAAAAATATCAGGCTTCGTATTATAACGGCGAGGCTGAAATTTCTGATGCGGAATTTGACAAGCTTTGGGACGAATTAAAATCGTTGGACAGCGCAAATCCTATTCTCCATAAAGTTGGCGCGGACTCTGGAAATTTTCAGAAAGCTCCTCATGTAATGCCAATGGGCAGCCAGGAAAAAGCCGCATCTCCAGAAGAATTTCTTGCTTGGGCGAAAAAGCACGACTATTCAGAATATCTTGTTGAATACAAGCTTGACGGCGCATCCCTTGAGCTTCAGTATGCGGACGGAATTTTTTTGCGTGCCGTTACAAGAGGCGATGGAACTGTTGGAGACGTGATTACAGCGAATGCAAAAAAAATGCAGGGCGTTGTTCAGGAATTAAAAGAAAAGTTTACAGGCGGAATCCGCGGCGAAGTCATAATGACACATCAGGTTCATGAAAAATTTTTTTCTGACAAAGCGAACTGCCGCAATGCTGCAAACGGACTTATGAAACGCAAAGACGGCGAGGGCAGTGAAAATCTTACATTGATAACTTACGACGTTTGGGCTTCAGAAGGAAAACAGCCTTTCAGTGATGAAGAAGGCAAACTTGATTTTTTGCAAAGAAACGGATTTAATGTTGTTCCTCTTAAAATTTGCAAAAGCGCGCAGGAAGTTATTGATTACCGCTCTTCCGTAATGGAGCTTAGAAAAAAACTTGACTACGACATTGACGGACTTGTTGTAAAAGAGCGGGCTGTAGACCATGAAGATGCTTTGCGCGACAGACCAGACCGCCAGATTGCCTTTAAATTCAGCCTTGAAGAAGCTGTTTCCATTGTAAGAAATATTGAATGGAATGAAACAGGCGCAACTTATACGCCCGTCGCGGTTTTTGATCCTGTTGACTTGAACGGAACAACTGTAAAAAGAGCGAGCCTTGTAAATCCGAATCTTATACGCGCATTGAATGTGAAAGTCGGAAGCCATGTTGTTGTTGTAAAACGCGGCGAAATAATTCCAAAAATTGTGAGCGTGCTTCCAGAGCAAGAAAATCTTCCTCCTGTAAAGATTCCTGAAAAATGCGCTTGCTGTGGAACTGCTCTTATTGACGAAGGCACAAGGCTTTTTTGCCCGAATAAAAACTGCGAAAAGCGAATTCTTCATCAGCTTTTAAAATGGATAAATGTTATAGACATTCGCGACTTGGGCGAAACTTTAATCACAAGCCTTTTTGAAACAAAAAAAGTCCGTTCAATTTCAGATTTGTATTCTTTGTCTATAGCTGATTTGGTTCCGTACTTTTTGAATTCGGAAAGCATGGAAAAAGAAAAAAAATCGCTTGGCGCAGAAAAAGTCTTTGCTTCGATTCAGTCAAGAAGAAAAATTTCACTTGCAAAATTTATTGCCGGCTTTGATATTGAAGGAATCGGCGAAACTGTTGTTGAAACTTTGATTGCAGGCGGCTTCAATACTTTGCAGAAAATTTTCGATGCAAAAGAAGAAGAAATTGCCGGCGTCTACCGTTTTGCTGAAACTTTGGCTCATACACTCGTTGAAGGAATTCAAGAAAACAAGGAAGAAATGCAAAGCCTTGTTTCAAGCGGAACGCTTTCTGTTGTTGAAGGCACTGCGCAAGGAAAACTAGCCGGAAAGTCGTTTTGCTTTACAGGCGAACTTTCTATGAAGCGGCAGGATGCTCAGAATCTTGTAAAGCAGAATGGAGGGGCAGTGAAGTCTTCGGTTGTAAAGGGCTTGAGCTATCTTGTTACAAACGACACTTCTTCAGGCTCTTCAAAAAACAAAAAGGCAGTGGAGTTTGGAATTCCTGTCATAGATGAAAAAGAATTCCTTGCTCTAATTGAATCTTAGTTTTTCCCAGAAAAAGCAAAGTCCCCGGTAAAAAAGTCAGGATTAACAGCTTCCATGTTCAGCCGCATTTCCCAGTGAAGGTGCGGACCTGTTGCAAGTCCTGTTGAGCCGCTGAATCCAATAACTTGCCCGGCTTTTACAATGTCGCCTTCTTTTACTTTTAGCTGGCTCATGTGGTAGTAAAGGCTGTAAAGTCCTGGCAGATGTTCTATCACAACGCTCCAGCCTGTTGTAACGCGGGTTTCAGCAAGAACAACTTTTCCTTCCGCGCAAGCTGAAACTTCCGAGCCTTCTGGAATTCCAAAGTCAATTCCGTAGTGAAGCCCTGTCGTTGATTTTCCATTTGTGTATTTGTATTCCCGGCGGTCTGCAAAAAAAGATGTCCGTCTTGTTGCATTTGTCGGAAGCAAGAACGGCGTTGTTTGGTAAACTGCGGACGGATTTTTAGTTTCAAGAATTCCGTTGAGTTTTTTTATTTGCTCCATTCTTTTTAAGCTTGTGTCCGTTTTTATATTTGAATTCGATTCGTCAAGATCAAGAACTTCTGAAACAAATTCTTTTTTCTCTAGCGTAAAAGGCAGCTCGAATTCCATTTTTTTTGAGCCGTCAATATTATAGACAATTTTCAAAAAACACTTTGTGTCTTCCGTCCACCAGCTTGAAAGCGGAATGCCTGCAAGAAATGTTCTGCTGGTTTTTGTGCTTTTTGAAACTGTGAAAAAACTGCTTTCCCTGCTGAGCTTTCCTTCCGCAAAAAACTGCAAGAACGCATTTGTATTTGAAAACTCAAGCTTTGAAAACTTTCCCTTTTTTGACGACTGAGAAAAAGTCATTTTTACAAAAACCGCATCGCCCGGAAAAGCCTTGTCATTGTATTCCGCAGAAATGCAATAATCATCGCCTGTAAAAAAAGCTTCCCTTGCAAAAATAAAAGCCGGCATAAAAATCAAAGCCAAAACTAAAATCTTTTTTTTCATTTTTTACTCCCAAAATATTTTTAGATTAAATGTTTAGTGCTGTATTTTACTGTCATTATCGGGCTTGACCCGATAATCTATTGAAGTTTTTCAACAGATTCCCGTGTCGCAGCACGGGAATGACAATTTAGTAGCTGTTCTTATTAAAAATAGAAATTTAACCTTTTATTGAACTGATTTTTCTATTCCTAAAAGCATAAGCTGAAGCGTTTCTGTTCCGTTAAAAACATTCCGCTCTATGTTGAAAATTATGTCAACTTTGTCTCCCACATCAAAATCCCTGTGAAGCCGCTGGCCCTCGTTCCAGAAGATGCAAGGCCATTTGCTTTTTCCGCAGTCAACGGTAATTTTCAGATGCTGCTTTTCTGCCTTTCCCATTATAAGGCCTGAAACTATAGGCAAATTTTTTGCTAAGAAAACTAGCTTCGGATTTTCGTTTCCAGTCGGCTCGAATCTGTCTATGATTTTTTTCAAGTCCGGTGTCATGTAGGACGGCGGAAGCTCTGCGTCAATTTGAATCTCGTCAGTTTTTTCAGAAAGATTTATTGTGCTTGAAAGTTCTTTTGTGCGTCTTTTGAATTCCTCAAACTTTTCCTTTTCAAAGCTGAATCCCGCCGCAAAGTTGTGTCCGCCGTAGCTTACAAACAAATCTTTCAGCTGGTCAAGAAATGCAGTTACGTCATATCCGCGGCAGCTTCTCATTGAGCCTACAACGAGGTTTCCCACGTAAGTCATTGCCATTGCAGGAACTCCAAGGGAAGAAACCAAACGTCCTGCAAGAATTCCAGAAACGCCTTTGTTTATTTTTTCATCAATTACAAAGCTCAATTTTCCGCAGAAATCATTCACGGAATTTTTTGCCTGTATTCCGGCAATTGCTTCTGCTTCTTGAGTAAGCACTTTTCTTTTTGTGTTAAGCTCAATTATTTTTTTTGCAAGCAGCTCACGGTATGAACTGTCTTTGGCTGTAAAAAGCTCAATCGCAATTCCTGCCTGGCCAAGCCTGCCTGCGGCATTTAAATTTGGAATCAGCGTCCAGCAAATGTCAGTTGAAGTAATGCGCTTTCCTAAAATTCCAAGGCTTGCCATGAGTTCCCTTAGCCCCGGACGGACATTGTTTTCATTTATTGAATTTATTCCGCTGCGAACAAAAAGCCTGTTTTCGTTTCTCATCGGCATTATATCCGCCAGCGCCGCCAAAGCTACAAGCTGCAAGTCGTACTTTTCTTTTTCTGAATCAGACGGAAAATTTTTCTTTAAGTCCTGCTGAACATAAGTTACAAATATATTGTAGAATCCGCCGATTTCAGTTGGAGCATGGTCGCCGTACTTTGCGATTTTTGACATTTCCTTTATTCTGGAAAGCGGAAGATTTTTTAGTGAAGGATAAAGCTTTGCGACTTCTGTTCTTATGTCCGCAATGTTAAACTGCGTGCTGTTTCCGAATGTTAGGTTTAATAAGCGTTCAACGTTGGCTTTGTCCCAGCAAAGAATTATCTGGCCGGACAAGTACTGCGGAATCTTCGTGTCGTAAATTGATTTCTCGCCCGGCAGAATATGCTCAACAAGCCTTGAGACTGGAACTAGATTTCTAAGCTTTATGCATTCAATTGCAATCTGCCCGTTCTCTTCTTCGCGCGCATTGAGCAAAGCCGCGTCTGCCTTGTACCATTTGCTCTTGCTGAATCTCAATGCCGAAACAACTTTGTACACGACCGCGCAGCCTGAAATTTCTTCAAACGGATAGCCTGAATCTGAAAGCTTCGCATTTAAAATAATTGCAGGAGACGGAATGTTTTCCTTGGGGTTGTGATGATCCAAAACAATTACATCTATTCCAAGTTCTGCCGCGTGCTCAATTTCCGCATTGTTTGAAATTCCGCAGTCAACTGTAATAATAAGAGAGCCGTTCTGCTTTGCAAAATCATCTACAGCCTGAATCGAAAGTCCGTATGCGTCATCTCCTTCTGGAACCCTGTGCTGAACATCAATTCCCAATGAGCAAAGCTCGTCGTAAAGAACGGTTGTCGCCGTTACTCCGTCAACATCCTTGTCGCCAAAAATCAAAACCTTTTCATGCTCTTCTTTTGGACTGTCTTTTTCTGGAACTGCGGCAAGAATTCTGTCAACAGCGTCTTCCATTGAACTGAACAAAAAAGGATTGTGCTGAAACCTTAGGTCATCTTCCATGAAATAAAGAATGTCTTTTCCGCTGGTGATTCCGCGCCGCGCGAAAATGCTTGCTGTAAGGCTGTCCAGCGAAAACTTGTTTTTTAGCTTTTCAACTTCTTCCTTTGAAATTGCTTTTTTTACCCACTTTGATGATGACACTATTTTATTTCCTTTAAAATCAATTTCTTTTCTTCTATCTTTTCCGCGCTGAAATCCAAGGCCGCCTCAAGCTGCTGTTTTCCGCTTTCAAGAGCGTCCGGGCTTTTTCCGTAGACTTCAAGGAGTTTTTCGCCTTTTTTTACAAAGTCGCCCTGCCGTCTGCAAAAGATTATTCCAGAGTCAGCGTCCACTTTGTCTGACGACTTGTTTCTGCCCACGCCAAGATTTATGCATGCAATTCCTGTTTTGTATGCGTCAACAGTTAAAAATCCGTCTTGCTTTGCGAAGAGTTCCGACTTGAACTTGGAGCGGCGTTTTCCCTGTTCGCTTAGAAGCTTGTCTGGATTTCCGCCCTGAGCCTTTACATTTTCAAGGAACTTGCTCAATGCCTCTCCGCTTTTTACAGCTTTCTTGCACTTGCTTATTCCGTCTTCTGTGTCTTTTGCCTTTCCGCCGAAAACAGCCATTCTTGCGCCAAGCTCGTAAGTCAGCTCCATTACATCGGCAGGACCGTTTCCTTGCAGGCACTCAAGAGTTTCTTCTATTTCAAGATAGTTTCCCACTTTGAATCCAAGAGGGGAATCCATTCTGGTTAAAAGCGCGCATGAGCTTTTTCCCATTGCCTGGGCTGTCTTTACAAGGAACGATGCAAGCTGCTCCGCATCTGCCTCGCTTTTCATAAACGCGCCTTTTCCGCACTTTACATCGAATACAAGGGCATCGCTTCCTTCTGCGACTTTTTTTGAAAGAATGCTTGCCGTAATAAGCGGAACACTTTCAACCGTTCCTGTAACATCCCGAAGCGCGTACATTTTCTTGTCCGCCGGAACAATCTTTTCTGTCTGTCCCATCATGGCAAAGCCTGTCTTTTCTATAATCGAAGCGAACTGCTCTTCATTAAGATTTACGTTGTAGCCTTCTATTGACTCAAGCTTGTCCAAAGTTCCGCCTGTGTGTCCAAGACCTCTGCCGCTCATCATGGGAATTTTTACGCCAAGAGACGCCACTATAGGAGCAAGCGGAAGGCTGATTTTGTCTCCAACGCCGCCAGTGGAATGCTTGTCTACAAAAGGTCCTTTAAGCCCTTTGAGTTTTTCAAGGTCGATTGTGTCTCCGGATCTAAGCATGCAGCCTGTTAAAATTCCTGTTTCCTCGAATGTCATTCCGTTAAAATAAACGGCCATAAGAAAAGCCGACATCTGGTAATCTGGAATTGAACCGTCAACATAGCCGTTCACAAGAAATTCTATTTCCTCGCGCGAAAGTTCCTGTCCTTTTTGATTTCCAGTTCCACGCTTTTTAATGATTATGTCCGCCGCACGCATTTTTTCCTCCGCTGTTAAGTATTGTTTTTAATATCATTTTTTTGCCTGGTTCTAATGCCAGTGATATATCTGAACATTTGTCATTGCTAATTTGATTCTTTGCCATTGGTAATTTGAACCTTTGTCATTGGCATGTCTGCATCTTTTTGTCATTGCCGGACTTGATCCGGCAATCTTGTGCCTATAGGAGATTCCCCAGTCAAGTTGCGGAATGACATTGAAAACAAGCACGGCAATGACAAAATATTCGAACTAAGAATACATTATATTATTATATCCCAAAAAGAAAAAAAAGTCATTTGTTGCCGTCATTACTAGCAGGGCAAACGCATGTAAAAACTCTTTCTGATAAAATTACAGAAAGTGTGAAAT
>JAUNWH010000025.1 GCA_030540405.1 Spirochaetales bacterium | reverse complement strand
ATATTGATGCGAACGGCATTGTTCACGTTTCTGCAAAGGATATGGGAACAGGCAAAGAGCAGCACATTCAGATTACTTCTTCTTCAGGATTGAGCAAGGACGAAATCGATCGCATGGTAAAAGATGCTGAAGCTCACGCTGATGAAGACAAAAAGCAGCGCGAGGCAATCGATGCCAAGAATGAAGCTGACAGCCTTGTTTATCAGACAGAAAAGAGCCTTAAAGATTTGGGCGACAAAATAAACGGAGCTGAAAAGCAGAAAGTCGAGGACGCTGTTGCTGACTTGAAGAAAGCGATTGAAGGCGGAAACACTGACGACATCAAGGCAAAGACAGAGGCTTTGAAGCAGGCTTCTTACAAGATTGCAGAGGAAGTCTACAAGCAGCAGGCTGCACAGCAACAGCAGGGAGCGGCAGGAGCACAGAGCACTTCAAATCCAAATCCTGATGAAGGAAAAGATGAAAATGCTTCTGGATTCAAAGGCGCAAACAATGCTGATGATGTTGAGTACGAAGTAAAAAACTAAAATCTAATCTAAAGTAAGAGAAAAGGGGGTTGCCTTGAAAGAAATTTCGGGGCAACCTTGATTTTATAGGAAGACATTATGTCTGCAAAACGTGATTATTACGAAGTTTTAGGCATTGATAAAAGCGCGGATAAGGACGCTATAAAAAAAGCTTATAGAAAACTTGCCATTCAGTATCATCCAGACCGCAATCCGGGTGATAAGACTGCGGAAGAAAAATTCAAGGAAGCGACAGAAGCTTATGAAGTTCTAAGCGATGATCAGAAACGTCCGATTTATGACCAGTATGGTTTTGCTGGTTTGGAAGGAATGGGCGGCGGAGGAGCTGGCGGTGGATATAGCCATGCTTTCCACGACTTTAGTGATTTGTTTGGCGGCTCTAGCGGTTTCAGCGATATTTTTGAAAATCTATTTGGCGGCGGTTTCAGTTTTGGTGGCGGTTCAGGCGGAAGAAGCAGAAGCAACAATGACGGCGCAAGTTTGCGTTACGATTTACATATTGATTTTAAAGAGGCAGTTTATGGCTGCAAAAAAGATATAACTTTTCGGCGGGACGAACAGTGTCCTGAGTGCCATGGAACTGGAGGAGCGGCAGGTTCTTCTGTAAAGACTTGCCCAAGCTGCGGCGGAAGAGGTCAGGTTGGAAGAAACTCAGGATTTTTTGTTGTTCAGCAGACTTGTCCCACTTGCCGAGGAAAGGGAACTGTAATCGACAAACCTTGCGCTTCTTGCCACGGGACTGGAGTTTTTGCAAAATCAACAACAATGAGCGTAAAAATTCCTGCTGGCGTAGAAAACGGAAGACGCCTTTCTATCCACGGAATGGGAAACGCCGGAACAAATGGCGGTGCCGCTGGAGATCTTATAATAGCTGTAAATGTAAGATCTGATAGATATTTTGAGCGCGACGGACATGATTTGTATTGTGCAGTTCCAATAAGCATATCACAGGCGATTTTGGGTGCTACTATAGAAATCAAGAATCTTGACGGAAAAACTTTGTCTATAAAAGTTCCGGCGGGAACTCAGCATGGAAAATTCCTCCGCGTGCGTGACGAAGGTGTTCCAGTTGAAGGCTCTTCAAGAAAAGGTGACCTTTATGTAAAGATTATGGTTCAGATTCCTTCAAAACTTTCCCGCCAGCAGATTGCCGCGATGGAATCCTTTGCCGCATTGGAAAAACCAACGTCTTCGCCAGACCTTTTGACAAGAGAATCCTTAGGCTGAAACAAACTGTCATTCTTTGTCTTAAAAAAACGTCATTCCCCGACTCGATCGGGGAATCTATTCTAGCGCATTTCCAAGTTTCATATAATTTTTTCTTAAATTTCTGCCGATAGTATGATATACTGTTGTATAAACCCAAGAGCGAGGTGCAGAAATGTATAAGACTAAAAGACATGCCGTTTTAATTGCAACGGGAGCCGTTTTTCTTGTAATTTTAGCTTTCTTAGTTTCAGCCGTTTCTCCTGCTGTAAAAAATGCGCATGAAAATGTTATATTCTTTGCTTTTATAACAGCTTCTGTTGTTTTTTCAATTATTTATGTTGTTGTTACACGTGCAAAAAACGGGATTCTTGACATAATCCGAAACAAGGCGCTTTTTACAAAGGAAACCGGCATTTTAAGTGAATTCATTGATAAAATTCGTTTCTGCTATTCGCTTGATGATTTTTACGAGGCGATTTCTTCAGTTCTTGAAGTAAAAGGCGACTGTTCTGTTCTTTTTATTGACCGCGAAAAAGACTATGTTCTTTATAACAGCCCGGACAGAATTTCTTGCTCTGAATCTGTAATGGATGCGCTCAGGCTTAATTATCCTGTTACTTGGGGCGAAGGCTATTTCTTTATGGGAAATGAATTCGGCATTGTAACAAAGCAGAGACAGGCGCGCGGTTTTATTCTTTCAAATAATAAAAAGCATCTTTACGTTTTCTGCCGATACACAAAACTTTTTGATTCTGAAATTTACAAGCTTCTTTACGATGAATTTGTGCGTTTTCAGGCTAGAGCGCTTACAATCAGCAATCTGTCTGAAATTTCTTCACTTTCAAGGGAATGGAAACAGCTTGCAGACACACAAAAGTCGTTCTTGCCGCTGAATATGCCTAAGATTGACAAACTTTCAGTTGCGGCATATTACCGTCCGCTTGTAAATGTTTCTGGAGACTATTATTCTGTTCTTCCGATTTCGCCGACAAAAACGCTTCTTATGCTTGGAGACGTTTCTGGAAAAGGTCTTGCGGCCGCGTTGGTCATGGGACTTGTTATGAACACTGTAAAAATTCTTGGAGACAAGGAAAATCTTCCTGCCATGATCAAGGCTGTTGACAAGGCGATTAAAGGCATGAAGCTTCAGGATAAATACACAGTTCTTTTTATTGGAATTGTTGACACTGAAAAAATGACAATCCGTTATGTAAATGCTTCCATGTCTGACCCTCTGATTATCACAAATTCTCCGTCTGGCTATAGAATTAAGCCTTTGACTTCTAACTGCTCGCTCGTTGGAATTATTGACATTGACGATGTTCAGGTTGATGAGCAGCGTTTGTTCCGTGATGATGTTATTCTTATGGCTTCCGACGGTGTTTCTGAAGTTATGAATGACGAAGGCGTGGAGCTTGGAGATACAGAGCTTTATCAAAAGACGATTAAAAAGAGCGCGGCTAAGTCGCCAAAAGAATTCATTGATGATGTTGTAAATCTTATTATGGACTACAACGGTGGAAAAAAACTCAGAGACGACGTTACAATGATGGTCGCCAAGGTAGAGAGGTAGAAAATGATTTTTGCTGTTATAAATATTATTATCTGCGCTGTTCTTGTTTATATTTCATTTAGCATTGATAAAAATGTAAAGGGAAATTCTTCCAACGCAAATCTTGTAAACTTGTTTTTGTTCCTGGGAGTTATATTTTTCTTTATGGCAGTTACAATTATGCTCTGCCTGCATAACTCTGTGCAACATACTTTGCTTTCCAATCCAGATGGAACGCAGTCTTTGCATGTTGAACAGCGCAATTCATTTCCAGCTGCCTTGCTTTCAGGCAGATTCACTTACCTGATGATGGGCTGGTTTTCTATGTGCGCCTGCAGCTATATGCTTGTTTTCCCGGATTATAAAAAGTACAAGGCTGTTACATTTTTTCAGGTTTTGCTTTTTATTCTTGCTGTTTATATGGTTTTCTTTGCTCCGAACGCATTTACTTCTGTTACGCTTGCAAAAGGAAACTTCCTGCGCATTTCTTCTGGAATCGTATTTAAAGGAAAACTGAGCGGCGCATTCAATATTTCATGGCTTACTTTGTATAATTTTCTGTACAGAGTTGTGATTCCGGCATTTGTTTGCGTTATGGTTATTGTCCGCGCTGAAAACACAACTTCAAAGCTTAAGCAGCAGAATATGCTTCAGATGGTGTTTGGAATCATGCTTTCCTGGGCAGTTTTCTGGTACATGAATCTTTGCTCTGAAATTCAGCCTGTTCTTAATAATTTTGCTCCAATTGGATTTATTCCGGGAATGTATTTTTTTGCCCGCTCAAATGACAATGACGAAATTGTTGACGCTAGAATTCTTTTGATGGGCTTTGTCCGCCTTTTGATTGGATTTATTGCGCCGATGCTTATTTCCGCAGTGTTCTTTATTATTCTTCTGCCGATTTCAAATGTGAACATTCATATTTTTGAGCTTTTGATTTATGTTGCGATTGCGTTTGTTTTCTTTGTGTTTATGCTTTTCCGCAGAAAGTTCAAGAATTCCGAGCTTTTCAGGAACAAAATGTATTCGGAAGATTTCGAGCGCGACATAACTTCAATTGATTTCAGCCTTGAAGCGAACGAAATTACAGGAAGCGTTTTCAATGTTTTCAAAAAATATGTCGGCTCTTCTTCAATGAGAATTCTTATTGATGACGGCGTTGGAAACATGAGCTGCATTTATTCTTCTGACGGCGACAAAAGTTTTTCTACTCCGATTGACCAGTCAGTTGCTGATGTTCTTTTGAACAACCATCATCAGATTGTCTTCCGCGAATTTGCCCAGACCAACAATTCCGTTGCCTCTGTAAGAAGCAAAATTCTTGGAGTAATGGACAGCACAAATTCAGATGCAATGATTATGCTGAACGAAGGCCGCCAGTTTATCGGCTTGATTCTTCTTGGCAAAAAAATCAGCGGAAACATTTATTCTGAATACGATTACGAAGTCTTTAACAAGTTCTATTCAAATTTCTTTGTTGTAGGATATTACGTAAAGAACATCATGAACGAAGCCGTAGTTGGAACTGTAAACCGCGAAATCAGAATGTCCGGGCAGATTATTACTTCCATTCAGGAAAACATGGATTTAATAAAAAGCAAGAAAATTGACGCTGGCTATCTTATGGTTCCGGCTCACAACATCGGCGGTGAATTTGTTGACATGATTCGCCTTACAGACACACGGCACATTTTTGTAATCGGCGCTTTAAGCGGAAAAGGAATCGCGGCTTCAATGGGAATGGTTATCTTGAAGTCCATTATCAGAACTTTCCTTTCTGAAACTACAGACTTTAAGCTGCTTGTTGCAAAAGTAAATACATTTATCCGTGAAAATCTTCCAAAGGGAACTTTCTTTGCCGGAACTTTTGGAATTCTTGATTTCAACACAGACACAATGTATTATATCAACTGCGGAATTCCAGCGTTGCTTGTATACACCCGCGCCTATAACAATGTTATTGAGGTTCAGGGAGAAGGTCATATTCTTGGATTCGTAAAAGATGTTGCTCCGTACATAAAAGTAAAGAAAGTCAAGCTTTCCGAAGGCGACATTGTCATGATTGTAACAGACGGAATTATTGACACAAAGTCTTTGCGCGGCGACATTTTCGGAAAGACAAGAACACAGACTGCTCTTATGGAAAATTCTGGCTATCCTGCTGAAAAAATGGCGAAATTCACTTACGATGCTCTTGTTGAATTTACTTCAAAGGAGCTTGAAAACGACATTACGATGCTTGTTATGAAGTATTTGGGAAATCAGGCTGCTCAGGCTTAAGATTTTTATAAAAAGATTTTTAAAAGAGGCAAAAAATGGATCAGCTTGCGCTTAAAGAAAAAGTTGGTGTTAACTATATGCTGCTTGAGCTTACAGGCTCTTTGAATTCGTACACGATTACTGAGCTTCAGGAAAAGCTTTTTGAATATATTGTTGACACGAATGTTGTGCTTGATTCAAGCCAGATTACACAAGTTGACTCTTCTGGCGTTGGAGTTATTCTTGCGGGACACAATGACGCAGAAAGTTTTGGAACAAAGCTTTTTATAATGAATCCTTCCGAGCCGATAAAACGTGCTTTGGAGCGTACTGGATTTTTTGATATGTTCCATATAATTCATTCAGTTACTGAGGTTTCTGATGACTAAAAAAATGCTTTTGGCGGCTTTTGCAGTTGCCGGAATTTTTTGCTTTGCTGGATGCGCTAAAAAAGTTTATGCCCAGTCTTCAAAGACGGTTGTAAAAATTCCATCTGCGGAAGAAGAAAAATTTGGCAGAGTTTTTCAGAAAATGTCTGGCAGAGCAAAAGAAGCTATTTGCGTTACAGAAGAAAACAAGACGGAATTTATAAAAGACCTTTATGCGATTCTTGAAGAGGAAAAAACATTCCGCTCGGATGATAAAAGCCTTTTCTTCTTAATTGATAAAAAGCACAGCGCGTCTTCATCTTATGCGCCGAAAGATTTGATTTCTCTTGAAAAAAACAGCCTTTTTGACTTGAACAAAGCCGGAATGAAAATCCGCCCGGAAGCTTATTCTGCTTTAAAAGAAATGGCGCAAGCCGCATTAAATGACGGAATCAGGCTTTTGGTGAGTTCTGTTTACCGCTCTTATTCTTATCAGGAAAATCTTTTTAACTACTGGGTAAGCGTTGACGGACTTGAAGAAGCTGAACGTGAAAGCGCGCGCCCAGGAACAAGCCAGCATCAACTTGGCACTGCAGTTGACTTTGGTTCAATTTCTGATGACTTTGACAAAACTAAAATGGGGCAGTGGGTCTATAAAAATGCCGCGGAGTACGGCTGGTCGCTTTCATTTCCAAAAGGCTATGAAGATGTTACTGGCTACCGTTGGGAATGCTGGCACTTCCGCTACATAGGAAAAAATGCCTGCCGTTTTCAACAAAAGTGGTTCGGCGGAATTCAGCAGTTCATGCTTGAATTTATAGACTGTTGGAAAAACACACTTTAAATTTTTACGCCTAAAAGCTCTGCGACTTCTTCCGCTGTTGTAAACTGGATTGCGTGTATTCCAATTGAAGCGGCGGCTTCGCAGTTGTCCTTTCTGTCGTCAATGAACACAGCGTCTTTTGCAGGAACGTTTTCAGCCTCAAGGATTATTTTCCAGAAGTTTGTATCTGGCTTGGAAACTCCCATGTTGCATGAGCTGTAAGTCTGGTCAAAAATTTCATAGTCGCCGCGCTCAAGGTGATTAAAGTAATGCGCAGAAACTGTGTTTGTTCCGCACACAACTCTGTTTCCTTCTGAACGCAAAGCTTTTACAATTGCCACAGTTTTTTCATTTCTTACAGGATGAAAAAGCCACCTGAACCAGTCTGTTTTTACTGCAATTCCGCTTCTCTTTGAAAATTCTGCCCAAAATTCGTTTGTGTCGATTATTCCGTCGGAGCAAAGACTGAACAATCCTAGGCTTTCAAGCTGGCCTTTGTTTGCGCCGTCTGTTTTTTTTCCGCAGATTCTTTCAAATTCTTCAACTGAAATTCCAAGAACCTTGCACAATTTGTCATCTAAAACCGCGGAATTTGTTACAACTCCGCCCATGTCGAAAATATAAAGCATTTTTCCTCCAAATGAAAAATATATTTTAGGTCAAATATCATTCCCATGCTATGACCCGATAATGACATAAAATTACAAAAGTTGAAAATTGCCCCTTTTATTCTGAAAATATTTTTTTTAAGTCGCAAAAGTTTTCAAGTTTTTCTATGTATTTTGAAGCTTTTCCGAATCCGTAGGAAGCCCAGATAAAAGGAATTCCTGCCTGCAAGCAAGCATCCGCATCTCCTTGCGTGTCGCCAATGTAAACTGCGGAACTCATTCCGTTTCTTGCCATCAGAATCTGAATGTTTTCCGCTTTGGATTTTCCTGTGCGCCCGAAACATTCGTAGTCCTTTATAAAAGGCGAAAGTCCCGTTTTTTCCATTGTAAGCTCAATGTATCCGTTTTGGCAGTTGCTTACAATGTAAAAATTTTTCGAGGAAGAAAGTTCTTTTATTGTTTCAATTACGCCGGGATATGTTATGTCGAATGTATTTTCCCGGATTGCAATCTGTTCTTCCGTGCAGCAGTAAGACATTAGCTTGCTTTGTTCCGCCTTGTCTAGTTCCGGCCATAAGTCGCTTGCAATTGTATCCATTGTTTTTCCGAATTCTTGCTGAAGAATCTGCGCATTTACTTTTTTTGCCTTTAGTCCGGACATTTCAATTGCCTTGTTCCAGGCGACCGCGACAATTCCAGTTGTGTTCCAAATTGTGCCGTCTATGTCTAGAATGATTCCGTTAAAACCGCTGTTTTTCATATTTATATTATAGCGAATTTCATGCTGCATAAAAAGTGTGCGGTGGATTTTTTAGTTTTGTTGTCATTATCGGGCTTGACCCTGCGATGTTTCTGAAAGAAACTCGATTGGTAATCAGTTGGAACATTGCAAAAGATTCCCGTGTCAATGCACGGGAATGACAATATTGCGGATGAATGATAACAATAAATATTATTGAAACGTTTCTACAAAAATTGATTTTTTTTTCTTTTTTTTTGTTGCAAAACAAAAATTCTGATTTATAATAAAAATCACCTTAGAAAGAAAAAAGGTTTATGCATTACTAATGAAGGAGGCAATTGCATGAAAAAGTTAGTAGCTACAGTTTTGGGAGTAGCATTGGTTGCGTCAGTAGCAACATCAGCACCTTGGGGAAAGAAGAAGGCTAAAGGTAAGACAACTGGCGGAAAAGTATTGAACATCGCTGTTTGGAACGATGAATTCCCAGCACGTTTCGAAAAATACTACAAATCAAAAGTTCCAGCTGGTGTAAAAGTAAACTTTATCCAGACTCCAAACCAGGGAAACGCTTATCAGAATAAGCTTGATGAAGCTCTTCTTGCACAGAACTCAGTTGCAGCAGATGAAAAGATTGATATGTTCCTTGTTGAAGCTGACTATGCATTGAAGTATGTTGACACTCCATATACTCTCGATGTAGTTAAAGACATCGGTCTTACAAAGGCTGATTTGGCCAACCAGTTCAAGTATACAAAAGACATCATGACAGACTCTAAAGGAGTTCTCAAAGGTGTTTCTTGGCAGGCTTGTCCGGCTGGATTTATCTATCGCCGCTCAATCGCAAAAGCTGTTCTTGGAACAGACGATCCAGCAAAAGTACAGGAAGCTCTTGCTAACTGGGATAAATTTGACTCAGTTGCTGCAAAGGCAAAAGCAAAAGGATACTTCATGCTTTCTGGATTCGATGATGCATTCCGTGTATTCTCTGACAACGTAAAGACAAAGTGGGTTGTAGGAAACAAAATCAAAATTGATCCGATGATCCAGCGCTGGGTTGACATGACAAAGACATACACAGACAAGGGATACAACAACAAAGCTAACCTTTGGTCAGCAGAAAGCTTCCAGGGTGCAAAGAAAGACGGAAAAGTATTCGGATACTTCGGACCGGCTTGGTTTATTGACTTCTGTCTTGCTCCTAACACTCTCGATGATCCTGCAAAGGGAAATGTTGCTGGAAACGGTTCTTATGGCGACTGGGCATTCTGCAAAGGACCTATGGGATTCTCATGGGGTGGAACTTGGATTTGTGGTGCAGCAGGTTCAGACAATGTTGACTTGATTAAAGACATCATGCTCACACTTACTTGCGAAAAAGACACAATGGTTCGCATTGCTACAGAAATGGGCGACTTCACAAACAACGCTCCTGCTATGCGCGAAGTTGCAGCATCTGACTACCAGAACCCATTCTTGGGCGGACAGAACCACATGGCAGTATTCATCGATTCTGCTGATTCTATCGACAAGAGCTGCATGTCTATGTACGATCAGGGTATGACAGAAAAACTTATGGCTGCTATGGCTGACTACTACAACGGAAAAGTTTCACAGGATCAGGCTTGGAACAACTTCTATACTTCTGTTATCGAACTTTATCCAAACTTGTCTAAATAATTGATGTAATTCTTATCACTGAAACCATGGATTCATGGTTTCAGTCTCAAGGTTGCAGAAAGAAAGTGCCACCTTTTTTTGAGGTGGCATTTTTTTTACCCGTTTTTTTCAATAGAAATACTTCCCTCTATGATGTGTTGCTATTATTTCTGAGAGGATTTAATGAAAAATAATGTTAAAAAAAGTGCAAATAGAAAGCATACCATCCAGTATGATAATTGGGGATATGTTTTTATTGCGCCATTCTTTGTAATTTATATTATATTTTCGCTCATTCCGCTTTTGACAACTTTTATTTTCAGCTTGTTTGAGTATTACCGTGTAGGACTTCTTACTGTTGGACCTACTTTTATTGGTTTGGAAAATTTCAAGGCGATATTTACCGCTGGCGACAGCTTGGGAAAATATTTCCTTAATACACTTATAATGTGGGTCATGGGATTTGTTCCGCAGATTATAATTTCTTTGCTTCTTGCTGTTTGGTTTACAAACACAGAACTTAACCTTAAAGGCCAGGGATTCTTTAAGACAGTTATTTATATGCCTAATTTGATTATGGCGGCGACATTCGCAATGCTGTTCTTTACTTTGTTCTCGCCTAATGGTCCTGTAAACGGCATGATTCGTTCAATTGCTGATAAGACAAATGAAGCTGCTATTATTGCAGGAACCCAAAAACCTATGGAGCCGATTCGTTTCTTTTCTTCTACGGCTTGGACTAGAACTTTGGTTGCTGCAATGAACTTCCTTATGTGGTATGGAAACACAACAATTTTGCTTATGGCTGGTGTTATGGGAATTGACAACAGCCTCTTTGAAGCAGCCCGCATAGACGGAGCTTCTCCTTCTCAGGTGTTCTTCAAAGTTACAATGCCATTGCTTCTTCCGATTTTCGTTTATGTTTTCATTACTTCTTTGATTGGTGGTATTCAGATGTTCGATGTTCCGCAGATTTTGACAAATGCTGCCGGTACTCCAGACAGAACCACAATGACAATTATTATGAAACTTAACAATCATCTTCAGAGCAAAAACTATGGACCTGCAGGAGCTATTTCTGTACTTCTGTTTGCAGTTACTGGTATTTTAAGCGGACTTGTTTATAAGATTACTATGAGCAAGTACCAGAATAAAAGATAGGAGATAATTTTATGGAGAAATTAAAAAGTCAGGCAAAAATGCTTTCTACCAGAAGATTTATCTGCTATGCAGTTCTGGTCCTTCTTGCGATTCTTTCATTGTTTCCATTTTATATCATGGTTATCAATGCAACTCGCTCACATCCGCAGATTCAAAGTGGATTCTCTGCTATCCCTGGAACTCAGCTTTGGCTTCATATTAAGCAGTTTTTAAAGAGTGAACGCTGGTTTGACATTGTTGCAGGTCAGCAGGTTGAACGCAAGGTTTACGGAACAAGCTATCCTATTTTCCGCGGTCTTGGAAACAGTTTCCTTGTTGCTCTTTTTACAGCTGCGTTTACAACTTACTTTAGCGCAATGACAGCTTATGGAATTTATATGTACAACTTCAAAGGCAAAAAGAGCGCATTTAAGTTCATCATGGCTGTTATGATGGTTCCAACACAGGTTTCTACACTTGGATTCTTGCAGTTGATTACAAAGCTTGGAATTATGAATTCCTATATTCCGCTTGTTATTCCTGCTATTGCGGCTCCAGTTGTTTTCTTCTATATGTATCAGTCAATGGAAGCAACTTTGCCTTATTCAATTGTTGAAGCTGCCCGCGTAGACGGAAGCAATGAGTTCTATACATTCAATGCGATTGTTTGTCCTATGCTTAAACCTGCGTTTGCAGTTCAGGCAATCTTTGCATTCGTTACTTCATGGAACAACTACTTTATTCCAGCTCTCGTAATCAGCGATAAAAAACTTTGGACAGTTCCGATTGTTATTGCCAATGCCCGTTCTGCTGACTACATGATGTTTGACTTGGGTGTTAACTATACACTTATGACTGTTGCTATTCTTCCTTTGATTGTGATTTACTTCTTCCTTTCAAGATATATCATTGGCGGTGTAACTGCTGGTGGTGTAAAAGAGTAGGGCTTTCATTTACAAAACTTATGCCGGATTGCACTTGCAGTCCGGTTTTTTTTATTCCAAAGTCATATTCTTAATTGCCCAGTTGCTGAATATATTGTATATTATCTGATATAGCAAAATTTCTACTTGAGGTAAAAATGAACGACAAAAAAAATGATGACAAAAAGCAGACTGAAAATGATCCTTATGATTTTTTCAAGCTTTCTATAGACAATGAGAAGGGGGATAAGAAGCCTTCTGGAAATGGTCCGCAGAAAGGTCCGCCTTTTTGGACAATACTTTTGGTTCTTGCCGGTGTTCTTATAGCCGTGAACATGATGTTTTCTTCCAAGCCCACTGATTTAATTGATTTTTCTGAATTTAGGAATCTTATAGATCAGGGGCAGATTGTCCGTGTTGAACTTGGTGAAAATTATTTTACAGGCTATACTTCACATTCTGCCGGTGCTTCACAGCCTTCACGATTTGGTTTTATGGGAATGCCTCTTGGAACTGAAAGCGGCGGTGTCTACCGGACTTCTGGCGTTCTTATGGAAGGTTTTATTGAATTTCTTGACGAAAAGGGCGTGGACTACAAATTTGTAACGCGGCAAAACAATTATCTTATTCAGCTTTTGCTTAATCTTGTGATTCCGTTTGGCTTTATTTTCTTAATGTATTTCTTTATTTTCAGAAAGATGGGCGGTGGAATTGGTGGAATGGGCTCTATTCTTGGCGGCGGCGGAAGATCAAAGGCTGTTGATGAAGGAAAGGTAAAAACTCGTTTTCAGGATGTGGCTGGCGTTGACGAAGCTAAAGAAGAATTGATGGAGCTTGTTGATTTTTTGAAGCAGCCAAAAAAATACACAGATATAGGCGGAAAAATTCCAAAAGGCGCTTTGCTTGTAGGACCTCCGGGGACTGGAAAAACTTTGCTTGCGCGTGCTGTTGCGGGTGAAGCTGGTGTTCCGTTCTTTAGAATTTCTGGTTCTGATTTTGTTGAAATGTTCGTTGGCGTTGGCGCAAGCCGTGTGCGTGATTTGTTCCGTGCTGCCCGGGAAAAAGCTCCGTGTATTATTTTTATTGATGAGCTTGATGCTATAGGCAAGAGCCGTGTAAATAATCTTGGCGGAAACGATGAGCGTGAACAGACATTGAATCAGCTTTTGGTTGAAATGGACGGATTCGACAATGAAAAGGGACTTATAATTCTTGCTGCTACAAATCGCCCTGATATTCTGGATCCTGCGCTTTTGCGCCCTGGACGATTTGACCGCCAGATTGTAGTGGACAAGCCGGATGTAAAAGGCCGTGAAGAAATTCTTAGGCTTCATGCAAAGAATGTAAAAATAGACCAGAGCGTTGATTTTTCCGCAGTTGCTCATGCCACAAGCGGATTTGCTGGCGCAGATTTGGCCAACATTGTAAACGAGGCGGCTCTTCTTGCTGTTCGTGCTGGAAGAAAAGTTGTTCTTATGGATGATTTTGACGAAGCCATAGAAAAAACTTTGGTTGGCCTTAAAAAGAAGTCCCGTGTTGTAAAAGAAAATGAACGCAAGATTGTGGCTTACCATGAAACTGGCCATGCTCTTGTGGCGGCGTTTACTCCGGGAAGCGATCCTGTTCACAAGATAACAATTATTCCGCGCGGAATGGGCGCTTTGGGCTATACTTTGCAGCGTTCAGAGGACGACCAGTTCTTGTACAGCAAAAAAGAGCTTATGGGGCAAGTTGATGTTCTTTTGGGCGGACGTGCGGCTGAACAGATAATTTTTGGTGAAATAAGCACAGGCGCTTCAAATGACATTAGCCGTGCAACAGACATTATCAAGCGTATGATTACAGATTACGGCATGAGTGAAAAATTCAAGAACGTTACTCTTGGAAAAAGCGGAAGAGGCTATGGAACTCAGGAGCCTGAGCTTGTCCGCGAATTTTCAGAAGACACACAGAAATATGTGGACGAAGAGATTGCCCGTGTTATGGAAGAACGCTATCAGTCTGTTCTGAAAACTTTGAAAAAACACGGAAATCTTCTTGAATACATTGCGCAGCGTCTTCTTGTAAAAGAAACAATGGAAGGCAAGGAATTCCAAGAAATTATAAAGGCTGAAGATCATTGCAATGAGCTTGAAGCAACAGCTGTAAAAAATTCTTCGGAGGAAAAACCGAAACGCGCAAGAAAACCTCGTGCTAAAAAAGACTCAACTGAAGAAAAATGATTTTATTAAGCTCTGGTAATTTACCAGGGCTTTTTTTTTTAGAAAAGTTAAATAGAAAGTTGGCTTTCCTTAATTTTCTCCAAGCGTAAAGCCGTAATAATTGTGTCCTGGAAATACTTTTGTTTCGTTTGGAATTTCTGTGTAAATTCTGTTCAGGCTGTGTTTCATGTCTGCATCGCTTCCGCTGAAAAGATCTGTGCGCCCCCAGGAACGGTGAAAAACAGTGTCGCCGCTTATAAGAAGGTTTTCATTTTGATTGTATAGGCAGCAAGAGCCTTTTGTGTGTCCAGGCGTATGCAGAATTTTCCAATTTTCAAGAAGAGGAACATTTTTTACATAAGAAGAAAGAATTGTGTTGTCAGAAATTAAAAAATCTGGTTCTGGAAGATTTGAAACAAAAGGCAAAAACTCAAGAAAATTCATTGGCTCAAGCGAAATTCTTTGCAAAATTTCACTTCCGTTTCCTATAAAGTGAGCGTCGTTTGAATGAATGAGGATTTTTACATCGGGAAATTTCTGCTTTATTGTATTCAGCCCTGCCACATGGTCAAAATGTCCGTGGGTTAAAAAAATAACTTTTGGAACAAGACCATTTTCCTTCAGATAAGAAAAAAGCTTGTCCTCGTCATTTGAGAATTTGCAGCAGGCTGGATCTACAATTAATGCGTCAGAACCTTCCAAGTTTACAATGTAAGTATTAACGCTGAAAGGTCCTGTTTGAATTGCATGAATCAATATGCTTCACCATTTCCAAAGTGGGATTTTACCTGGCCGTCATCAGTTGTTTCTGAATACGGTTTGTCTTCAACTGGCGCATTGTCCATTGAAGCTGCGAATGCGCTCTGTTCTGCTGCAATCTTCGCTTCTTCTGTATTTGCTGATGTGTCTGCGTGCGCGTCATTTACAACATTTGCAGGTATTGCTTCTTCTGAAATTGCAGGCTCTGTTGAAGCCTGTTCTGCATTTCCAGAAGCTTCATTTTCGTCCTTTTTGCGCGAATAGCTTACGCTTAATTTTCTTCCGCGGTATTCATATTCGTTCAATGCCTTGATCGTCTTATCGCAGTCTTCCGCAAAGAGAGTTATAAAAGAATAGTTTGAAAGAACTCTGATTTCTCCAATGCGTGAGCGTTCAAGACCTGCAACGCTTACGAGAAGTCCAACTAAATCTCTTGGGAAAACTCCGCGGCTTCTTCCAACACTTATAAAAATTGTGTCTGCAACAGAAGGATCGATTGTTACACGTGGAGATTTTTCTGCGCGTTCCTTGCGTTCTTCTGAATTTCTTTCTGACTGGCGGCTTTCATTTCTTGAAAAACGTTCATTTCTGTCTGAGCGTCCGAACTTTTCTGCTTTTTCTGTGCGGTTGAAACGGTTGCTCTTGAATCCTGAATTTGCATTTTTAATAAGCAATGCTGCTACATAACTTCTGCGTGAAAATGGAACATTCTTTTTGAAAAGCTTTTTAATCTGCTTCAATGTTTCAATTTCTGCATTGCTTGCTTTTTCCACGCGGTTTACTGCATCTGACAAAAATGATGCGATGTTTTCTTCGTTCAATTTAAAACCTTCACGGTTATTGTTGTATGCCATAATCAAACTCCTGTAACTAACTAAGGCTCTTTTCTGAATTTGCCGCTGCATGGCTTTTCAGAATAAAAAATTAATCTTTTAATAAATCTACAACATAGCCGGATCCTAGCTTTTCAAAAGAAAATTGGCTTAATAAATGCTCCATGGATTCCGGAATAATTGTATTTGAAAATAAAACCCACTGAATTCCGCTGCTTTTTGCTTTTTCCAGACATTTTTGGAAAAGTTCTTTTCCTATGCCTAAGCCACGGTAATTCTGAAAGACAAAAAAATCAGTAACTACAGCTGTTCTTTTTGCCGAGGACGGACAAGATGAAAATAAAACACAGCCCAAAAATTCTTTTAATTGGGAATAGCAAACAAAACCATACTTATTCTTATTTTTAGAAAAAGCTGACTGGTAATGCCACATCGCAGCAATGGAAATTCCAATCTCGCCTTCAAAGCTGTTTTTATATTCTTCTGCCATTATTTCAACTGCACGATCAACGCATTCCTTGTCCCTGTCGGAATCGTATTCCTTGAACTCAAAATCATTCCGAACAAGATCTTCAGTTTCATCTGCGGAATCTTCTTCAAGAAACTCAAGCCCCCAAGTCTCGCGCAAGTCATTGTACCATTCGTTGATTTTAGAAAGCATTGTCTTTGTTTTGAATGCAAACCATCTTTTTTCAACATCTGGATACGCTTTTAGAATATTCTTAAAATTTCTGAACACCCCCCTTCTGCTTTGCAAGCATCTTTTTAATTCATTCCTCGCTAAAGGTGAACGGCAGTTTTCTGAAAAGGCTTCCATAAGATCAAAACCGTCATCACTTGTCCAGTTTGGCAAAGAATAGACTTTGTTTTCATCTATTTTTAAGTCTTCTGCCGGATTGTCAAAGTTCTTTACAACGCTTACAACCTTATTTTCCGCAGCATTGAAAACGCTTTGTGAATTTTGGTCTTCCATAGCAAATATAATGTCATTTTTAATGGAATCTGTAAGCTCGAAAGTCATTTTGAAAAAATCAGCCTAAGTCTTTGCGGTTTGTAATTACTTTGCAGATAAGTCCATATTGAACTGCTTCTTCTGAATTAAGCCAATAGTCGCGGTCAGTATCCTTTGAAACTTTTTCTAATGAAGTTCCTGTCTGCTCCGAAATTATCTCATTTATCTTTGTGCGTGTCTTTGCAAGCTCTGCTGCATGAATTTCAATGTCTGTCGCAACGCCTTTCATTCCGCTTGAAGGCTGGTGAATCAAATAACTTGAATGTGGAAGTCCAAGTCTGCGCTCTTTTGGCACAGAAAGAAGAATCAATGCTGCCGCGCTTGCAATAAGTCCTGTTCCAATTATATAAACAGGCGCATTTATAAAGCGGATTGTGTCAAAAATTGCGAATCCTGCGTAAACATCTCCGCCAGGACTGTCAACATAAATGTAAATAGGCTTATCGTTGTCTGCTTCAAGAATTAAAAGCTGCCTTATAATCTTTTCTGCAAGCTCTTCGCAGATTTCGCCGCTTAAAAGAATTTGCCTTGTCTTTAAAAACTTTTCTGCAAGAGGATCAGGCGCTGCGTTTTCAGCTTTTTTTTCCTCTTTTTCATCTTCCAAAACGATGCCATCAATTTTTTTGATCATTTTTACTCCAAAAAAGACTGCAATATAAGGAGCAGCCATGCTAAAAATATACTATAAATCTGCTGTATTTTCAATAATCTTTGCTGATTTCCAAAATTCCATCATTTTTTTATCATTTTCGGCTTTCATTTCAAGATTTTCCTTTTTCATGCTTTTTTCAACGAACTTGAATCTTGTGCTGAACTTGTTTATGGCTCTTTCAAGCGCAACTGACGGATCTACATTGAGCTTGCGGCTTAAATTTACACATGATAAAAGCAAGTCTCCAACTTCTTCTTCCGTGTTTTCTGGCGAAGATTCTCTTACTTCAGTTAATTCTTCCTTTACTTTATCATAAGCTTGTTCTGTTGCTCGCCAGTCAAAGCCTTCTTTTGCAGCTTTCTTTAGAATTTTAAATGCTTTTAAAAGCGGCGGAAATCCTTTTGGAACAGAATCAATTGCGCTTTCCTGTTTTCTGCCTTCCACATTGTCTTTTATTTTGTCCCACTGCGCTTTTACATCTGATGCGCTTTGAATTTTGGTTGAAGACTTTGTTTCGCTTGTGATTTCAAAGATGTGCGGATGCCTGCGGATAAGTTTTTCGCAAACTTCATTTAAAACTTGATCGATTGTAAATTCATTTTCTTCTTCAAAGCATTTTGCAATGAAAATAAGATTAAAAAATACATCGCCTAGCTCTTCTCGCACGTGGCTTGGGCTTTTTTCTGTTATCGCATCAACAGTTTCAAATGTTTCTTCTATTAATGTGCTTCTTAATGTCTGCGGAGTTTGAATTTTATCCCAAGGACATTCTTTGCGCAGAATATTTGCAAGTTCAAAAAGCCTGTTGAATGAAGCGGCTGGCAGTGAAAGATTTTCTATTTTCTTTGTAAGTTCTGATTCTTCCATAAAATAACTTTTCTTTTACTTTGTTTCTGGAATAACTTTTTTCTTACCCCATTCAGGAATCAGTTTTTCTGGCTGTGATGAAGTCAAAATTTTTGAAAAAAGAATATTTGCCTGTGAAAAAACTTGTGAAAGCATTATCTTTTCATCTTCTGAAAATGAACCTAGCACAAAATCAGCAACACTTCCGTGGACTGGCTTTCCAACTCCGAATCTTAGTCTCCAAAAATCCGCAGTTCCAAGATGTTCCTTTATTGAACGAAGCCCGTTGTGTCCTCCAAGTCCTCCAGACCACTTTAAACTGAGTGTTCCAAGCGGAAGTTCAATTTCATCATGCAAAATAAGAATATTTTCTGGCTTTATTTTAAAGAAACGGGCGGCTTCTCCAACTGCTTCTCCGCTTAAATTCATGTAAGTCAAAGGCTTCATAAAGTAAATTTTGTCTGGAGCATTTGAAGCTATGGGCAAAGTGCCGTCTTGTCTTGGTTTTATAAGTGAAAAATCCTTTAGCCAATTTAAAAAGTCTGCATAGTCAATACAAGAAAACTCTGATTTATGCTTTGACTGCCAAGAAATTTTTGATGCAAACGGAAGCTGTTCTTCAAAAATCCATGGAACATTATGTCTTGTGCCTGAATATTCCTTTCCGTAGTTTCCTAAAAATGCAATTAGCTGAATCATGTGTGCATTATAGGCTATAAAACTTTTGAATTCAATAATCTGAAAACTTTTGAAAGCAAAATGAGCTTTTTATTTATTAGGTACAATTTCGAGTTTTGTAAGTTTACTGTCATTGCCGTGCTTGACACGGCAATCTTGCTTAAAAAATTGCAAGAGATTATCGGGTCAAGCCCTATAATGACTAGGAATTTCAAGAAATTCTAAAACTCGACATTTGACCTATTAAAATGAAATTGTTAAAAAGCATTTACAGGTAAAAGACCTTCTTTTCTTACTGTGCCAGGAGAAATTCCAAATCTTGCGCGGTAGGAATTTATAAAATACGCCGGATTTGAAAATCCGCATTCCTTTGCAATATCTTGAATTTTCATTCCCGTAAGCGAAAGAAGCTTATGGCCTTCTTCTAGCCTAAAAAGACTAAGATATGCAGAAATTCCTATTCCCATTTCCTTGTGAAAAATACGTGTAAGATAGTCTGGATCAACTCCAACTTGGTCTGCAAGCGTATTTCTGCTGATTTTTTTAGAAAGATTTTTGTTCATATAAAGAATTGCGTACTTTACAATAGAACCTGTCCTTGAAGGAAGAACTGGCTGTTTTTTTGACATAAGGTTTTTCAATCGTTCAACAAATTGGCTGCATTGCGAAACAGATTGGTTGCATATAATTACATTTGAAAAATCAGATATTGAATTTAGGTTGTTGAGTTCTTTAAAGTTTTCTTCTGTAATTAGAACTGGAACAAAGATTAGTTTTTCATTTTTCCGCACTTCAAGAATGTCTGCATCCTGTATGCTGTCAAAAACAATCAAATCCGGGACAAATCTTGTGGCTAAAGTAGAAAGAAAACTAACAGATGAAATTACTTCTGTTTCATTTTCTTTTGCAAGAATCTTTAAAAGAGGTGTCTGGTTTCCTATAAAAATTATTTTCCGTGGCTTCCATTGAATCATAGAAACTCCACACAGCCAAATTTTGTATCATTGAAGTGTAAAAACTGCTCTATAATTTCTTTTGCTTCTTTATTTATTTCAGAAATTCTTTTTGCGCCGTTTTTTGTTTTGACGAGCGGATTTATGTAACGTCTTTTTACTTGCAAATCGACACAATAAAAGCCCTTCATTTTATTTTCAGAACGGAAAATCTTTTTCATTCCACGAAATGTCCTGAAATATTTTGAAAATTCCCAAGAAGGATTTGCTTCTGCTGATTTTGAAAATATTTCTATAAGTTCTTTTTCAGAAAATGCAAAAAGCTCACCTGGCTTTATGATTTTGCTTTCTTCCGCAAGTGTAAGTATGTCCGCCATAAGCTGCATTGCGATTTTATCTTCATTCTGCTGAAGAATCATGCTTGTTTGAATGAATTTTTTTGTATAAATCAAACATTTATCTTCTTCTAAAAAGCCCAGTTCTGGAATTCCTTTTTCATTTTCCAAGATATTTATGTGATTGTAGCTGCTTTCTATTTCATTTAAAGTCCAAATCGAATCCAACGCCGCTCCGCTCGGATACATATATTCCAAACGGTCTGCGCTTAAGCCCGGAATTTCGTTGTCGGCAACAGGATAAATGTGATAGTCGTTTATTTCTGCAACATTTATTCCGTCACGCTTTAGAAATTCAAGAAGTTCTGAATCATTTACTATTAACTGCGCATTTAGATTTTCAGTGCTGCTTTGTGTAAGCGCATCTCCGTTCTTAAAATCAGAAACGTGGCTGAATGCAGGTGTTGAAACATCATGAAGAAGAGCAGCGATTGTCTGCTTTTTATCCTTTGTAAAGTTCCAGACAATTAAAGCCGTTCCTATTGAATGGTCGAGCCGTGAATAAAAGAAACTGTTGTGAAAAAGAGGCGTCCAGTCAGTGCCGCATAAAAGTCCAACGCCTTCAAGACGCTTTAAAATAGGCAATGAAATATATTTACTTAGAAAATCCGGCGCTTTTTTGCATAAAATTCTGTGGTATTTAGCTGCAAAATCTTCTTTCATAAATATATTCCAAGTAGTTTCAGCAGCTTAAACAAAATAAACTGCTGAATGTGCTTTTATTTTGCAAGGCATTTATCAAGTTCTGCAGAAATCTTTTCTTTGTCCAGATTCTGTCCTATTATACATAGCTTAATCATTCTGTCGCCTACATCTTTATCCCATTCATCTTTTATCTTTGGGTTTTCTTCAAGGATTTTTTTCTGCTCGGCAGGTGAACAGGCAGCAACCCACTGTCCAGAATAGCCTGCTTGAATCTGTCTGCCTGAAGTTTCAAATACCCAAGCCATCTCTGGCTCATCTGCGAACCACATAAGACCTTTGCAGCGAATAATATTGCGAGGCCAAGTGTTTGCATATTCGTCTAAAAGCTGGCGGTCAAAAGGTTTTCTTCTATAATAGATGAAAGTTCCTATTCCGTACTCGTCTTCGCTTTCTCCTTCGTGGCGGTGCTCATGATGATGGTGATGATCGTGTCCTTCATGGTCGTGCTCATCATGTTCGTGGTGATGATGTTCTTCGTGTTCATCATGCTCTTCTTCATGGTGGTGGTGCTCTTCGTGATGTTCATCCTCAATTTCGTCTTCTTCAAGATGCTTGCACCAGCCTGCGCTTGCATAAACGCTGTCAAATTCAAAGGAATTTGTTCCCATGATTTCTTTTACGTCTACATCGCCATGGCTTGTTTCAATTATTTTTACGCCCGGGTGAAGAACTTCAATAACTTTGCGTACTTTCTTGAATTCTTCATCAGAAACCAAGTCCTTTTTGTTAATTACAAGTGTGGAACAGAACTCAATCTGCTGAACAAGAAGGCTTTCTACGTCTTCTTCCTCAATAGAATCCTTTTTCAAGAGCTTGTCGCCACCTGAAAATTCATCTACAAGACGTGCTGCGTCAACAACGCCTACAACATTGTCAACTTTGCCATTCTTTATTGTTTCAAGTTCCTGAACAATAGGCATTGGCTCGCATACGCCGCTTGCTTCAATCATAATATAGTCAAATTTGCCGCTTTTTATGAGGTTTTCTATGTTCTGGGCAAGCTGAGTTTTGAGTGTGCAGCAAATACAGCCGTTTGTCAAAGGAACTATGCTTGATGTGTCTGTTATTTTTGCTCCGTCAGCAATAAGTTTTTCGTCAAAATTCACTTCGCCAATGTCATTTACAATAACTGCGACTTTATATCCTTCCTGATTCGAAAGAACTTTGTTTAGAAGAGTTGTTTTTCCTGCTCCAAGATAACCGCATAGGAGTGTTATAGGTGTTAATTTCTTCATAAATGCCTCTATAAATATGTTTTGGGCATCTCTAAAACTCACTTTATAGTTCATTACAGTTTATTTTTAGAGATGCCTGCGAGTTTTAATTTGTTATAATAGCACGAATTAAAACATCGCATTTTCAGAGTTATTTCTAAAAACTGAAGTTTTTAGAAACTTCCTTTGTGTAAAAGATAATACTAAATTTTAGATAAAAAGACAAATTCAAATAAAAACAATAGCATTCCATGGTATTGAATTTTTTGATTTTTTACCGATATAGGTTTATAATATATAACATATAGGAATATTTTATAGGTGAAAATATGAAAAAAGGAAAACTTTCAGTTTCAATCGGAATTCAGACATCTCTTATTATAATGTTTTTAGTTGCCGTTCAGCTTGTTGTTATTGTAAATTTAACAAGGAAAGACTTGCTGGAAGATGCCTATTCTAAGTATTCAGAGCTTGCAAGGTCTTATTCTTCTGAAATATCTTCAGTTCTTGAAAAATCTAAGATCGGAATGGATGTGTATGTCAATGCCGATGTTTGCAAAACTGAAAATCCTGCTGAAATAGTTTCTTGGCTGCAGAGCCATTCATATTTAAGAAGGTCTTGGTTTGATTATGTAGCTTTTGTTGATCAAGATGGAAACTTTAAATCTGATATGGGAACTCACACAGTTGTAACAGACCGTGATTATTTTAAAGCGATAATGCAGAGTGGAGCTGATTCATTTGTAGATAATCCTAGCCCTTCTAAAGTTTCTGGAAAATTAGTTATTCATATAAACCGTGCTGTTAACCTCAACGGGAAGACAATTGGATTTTTCTCTGGAGTAACAACTTCGGAACGTTTAAGCCGTTTTGTAGAAAATACGGAACTTGGAAATACTGGAGTTTCTGTACTTGTTTCTGGAAATGGGCTTATGATAGCTTCTTCCGGGGATTCAAAAGAGGTTGATAAGCTTTTTTCAACAGAAGATGCAAAGAAAATTCTTTCTAGTTCAAGTGTAAATGGAAACGGTATTATAAATACTGCTAACGGAAGATATTATCTTTTTTATTCCATTGTCGAAGGAACTGGCTGGCGCAACTGCATAGTTATTTCCGAGTCGGAAGTTCTTAGCATTTTTAGGAAAATTGTTTCCATTATAGTTATTTCAAACTTTGTTATTGGAATTGCTGTAATTTCTGGAGTAATTGTCAATTTAGTCCGAAAGACGCAGCCTCTTATTGTTCTTGAGCAGTCTATAAATAAAATTGCTTCAGGAAATGCTGATTTGACCAAGCGAATTGAACTTAAGAAAAAGAGCAATGACGAAATAGGTGGAATTATAATCAGTTTCAATACCTTTATGGAAAAACTGCAAAACATAATTCTTGTTATAAAACAGCTGAAGGACGAGCTTCTAAAAGTAGGTTCTGATTTGGATGCTGGAACACAGGATACAGCTACTTCTATAAGCCAGATAATTTCAAATATCAAGAATGTTGAAAGTGGCATAAACAGCAATTCCGAAAGTGTGGATCAGACAACAAATGTTCTTGATAAAATTTCTATTGGAATTGACAATCTTAATAATATGATTGAAAGCCAGTCTGCCTGTGTTACAGAAGCGTCCGCTGCTGTTGAGCAGATGATTGGCAACATAAATTCTGTAAATTCTTCTGTTGGAAAAATGGCTTCTTCTTTTGAAAGCCTTGAGCAGAAGTCTTCTGAAGGCGTGCAGAAGCAGGATGATGTGAATTCAAGAATTCTTGTCATTGCAAGCGAGTCTCAGTCTTTGCAGGAAGCAAATGCCGTTATTTCAAGCATTGCGGAACAGACAAATCTTCTTGCCATGAATGCAGCAATTGAAGCCGCCCACGCAGGTGAAGCTGGAAAAGGTTTTAGCGTTGTTGCAGACGAAATCCGCAAGCTTTCTGAAACTTCATCTGAACAGTCAAAGACAATTGGAGACCAGCTGAAAAAAATAACTGATGGAATTGAAGAGATTGTTTCCGCCTCAAAAATTGCATCCGAAACTTTTTCTGCTGTTTCAAATGAAATGGTGGAAACAAATAATCTTGTATCACAAATAAAAAATGCTATGCAGGAACAAGGAGAAGGATCTCGTCAAATTTCCCTTGCTCTTACACAGATGAATGACAGTACTGTGCAGGTAAGAGAATCGTCCAAACAGATGTCAGAGGGCGGCAAGGCTATTCTAAATGAGATAAAAACTTTGCAAGATTCTACATTGAGCATGAAACAAGGAATGAGTGAAATGTCTGCCGGCGCAAGAAAAATAAATGAAACTGGAAATGCTTTGTCTGGAATTTCTAATCTTATGGCTCACTCTATAAAGAAACTTGGTGATGAAGTCGATTTGTTCAAAGTATAGAAAAATATAGAAACTTTATTGCTGAATAATTTGCTTAAGCTGGAAAATGATATTGTTTGTTTTCCGGCTTTTGTAATTTATGCCCATTAATTTTGAGTTTTGATAAGAACAGTAATTAAAGTGTCATTACAGTGCTACGACACGGAAATCTGTTGGAAATTCTCAATAGATTATCGGGTCAAGCCCGATAATGACATAAAATCATAAAACTCGAAGTTTGGGCTATTAGAAAAAATACTTGTATCTGTATAAAAAACATCTAGTTTATGACTAAATATATGTGTTTTGGCTCTAAAAATAGATGTTTTTTGAGGAAATTCATGTGTTTTTATAGAAAAGACATCTAGTTCTACACTAAAAATAAGTATTTTTCTTTAAAAAACAGATGAGTTTGAGCTGGGAACAAGTGTTTTTAATAAAGGTCAAAGTGTTTTGGCTTTTAAAATAGTTAATTCTTTTGAAAATTCAGATAATTATTCTTTAGTTTGAGCTGCAATTGGCTTTTTTATTGCAGATTTTTTTATTTTGCAATTTTTAACTGCTTTTTTAAATAAATTTTGATTTTTCCTTGAAAATTCCTAAAAGTTTTTTTACCTTTTTATTATTGGTTTCTAGGTTGAAATCTAAAAAAGGAGAGTAAATGGAAATTGGCAGAACTTCTGTTGATTTTTATACTTTGAAGTTTGCGTTGCAAACTATTTATCAACTTATGCTTCGTAAAATATTTTTCGGAGCGGCTTAAAAAATTAATTCTAAAGAGAGGTCTTTGTCTTAATTTTTTAAAGGAGAAGAACAATGGGCAATACGTTTGCACAGAAAATGAGCGACGCACGGCTGATGTCGGCTGGCATTAAGGCTCACAAAGAGGAGCTTGCAAGTGTAAGCTTAGGAGAAGAGAATGCTTTGGAACTTGATAGCATTGTTGCAAATCTTCAGAATCTTGACAGCAAGCAGGAAAAACTTAAGTCTGATCTAAAAACTTGTACTTTGGACATTGCCGAAGAAACTAGAAGACTGGATTTACGTATCAGGGATGCAAGAAAGCGTGTAAAGCTGACTATTCCACAGACGGGATGGCAGGAATTTGGAATAGCTGGCAAGAAATAGCGGTTATTTAAAACTAAGCAGCAGACTGTCTAATTAGAACAATCCTTTAGGCAGTCTGTTTTATTTTGTAATGCATTTATTTTTTTAGTAACCTTAATTTCGAGTTTTATAATTTAATGTCATTATCGGGCTTGACCCGATAATCTATTGAAAATTTCCAACAGATTCCCGTGTCGTAGCACGGGAATGACACTTAAATTACTGTTCTTATCAAAACTCGAAGTTTGGGCTAGTAAAAAAAAAACACTTTATTGAAAAAAACTTCTACGAAAATCTAATTTTTGTCTAAAAATAAGAAATTATGTGCTATATTATTAGTCTATGAATTTTAGTGAAGAAAAGATTTCAGAAGTCATTGCGACTAATATAAAGAATATAGATTCACTTTTTGTTTTTCCTACTGATGTTGTTCAGACAAGCTGGATAAATTGGACTGTAAAAAATCCGGATGAGTCTGGTGTGCGGGCTTTTAATCTTGATCAGTTTACGGCATGGGATAAATTTAAATCTGATTATTTAAAGGCTGCTGACGAAAATCTTATTTGTATTCCTCCTGTTGTGCGAAAAGTTTTTGTTCAAAAAATCCTTTCAGAAAACAATGAGAAGCATTTCTTTAAAAGAATTGTTTCTTCTGCACCAGAGTTCAAGGATAATGTTTTTAGTTTTACAGATTGGATTGCAAAGATTCTTCCTTCATTAAAACTTTGGAATGAGCAGTTTGAAAAGTATTGCGCCGCAGGAAAAATTCCTGATGATGAAGATAATGACTACAAAAAACTTTTTGAGCTTTACAAAGAATTTCTGACGCAGAACAGTTTTTATGAGCCTTCTTATTTAGATTCAAATTTCAAGAAGAATGAAAAGCGAATTTTTATTTTTTATCCAGAGATTCTTGAAGACTTTGCGGAATTTCAGAATATTCTTTGTGCGGAAGAAAATGTAACATTGGTTTGTATTCCCAAGAATGCGCAGAGCGGCAATTGTGTTTTTTATAATGATGCGCGAAAGGAAATTAGAATGCTTGCTCTTAGACTTAGGCAGTTGCATCTTGAAAAAATTGACTTGCGTACAGTGGCTGTCAATGTTCCTGACTTGGAAAATATCAGGCCTTATTTGGAAAGAGAACTGTCAATTTATTCTGTTCCGTTCACTGTACGTGCTGGAGTTCCATATACAAAGAATTGCGGCGGAGATATTTTTCAAAAAATAAAAGACTGCGCTTCTTCTAACTTTTCTTATGACAGCGTGCGTTCGTTTTTGCTTGATGGATACATTCCGTGGAAAAATTTTGATTTAAATGAGCGTCTTGTAAGAGCAGGAAATGAAAAAAGATGTGTATGCAGCTATGAAGAAGTTGAATCTATCAAGAATATATGGCTTTCTTCACTTGATGATGGAAGCACAGAGAGAGAATTTTATTTAAAAATCAAAGACTCTGTTTTGCAATTTGAAAATGCATCTAGTTTTCAAAAACTGAAATTTGCATGGGACAATTTTAAAAGCAAATTTATCGATGAAAAAAAATTTAATGAAGAGCGTTACAAGACAACTGATAAAATCCTAGGACGAATAATTACTGATTTAAATAATTTTGTGTCCATTGAGCATGATTATCTTTCAAAAATAAATTACAAATTAAATTCTGCCTTTGATTTTTTTATAAATGAAATTAACCAGAAGACTTATACGCCTAATGAAAAGAAATATGGAGTTAATATTTTCCCTTATAGACTTTCTGTTTGCGCGGATTTTGAATATCAGTTTGTAATAAATGCAACCCAAAGAGATATTTCAGTTCCTTTTAGAAAACTTGGGTTTATAAATGATGTTGAAAAGCGTGCGTTGCTTGATTTAAACGAAAAAGACGCTTCTGTTGATTTTATAAAACTCTATTGCAGTCAACAAAGAACATTAAAAAATAAGCATGTGTTTTTTTCTGCGTCAAAAAAGTCATTTTCTGGTTCTTCAATTATGCATACTGCGCTTGAGTCTTATGAGCAAGCAGATGAAAAAACTCTTGAGCAATTTGATTTTATTAATAATGAAAAAAACGATTTTAAAGATGGAGTTGTTTCGGAACGTGTTTTTTCAGAAATGCAGCAGAAATCTTTTTATAACTGGAAAAATGTTTTTGCTTTCGGCAATTCTTCTTGTATATCTGATTCACTAAAAAATAAAATCAATGCCGAACTAAGAGATAAAGGAAAAAATTCAAATCCTGAAAAAGTAAAGATTTCTCAGACAGAATTAAAAAGTTTTTTTCCTTGTCCAAGAAAATTTATTTTTACAAAAGTTTTAAGTTTAAAAGAAGATTCTTTAGATGTGGACCTTATAAAAAACTATGAGGCTGGCGTTCTTATTCATAAAATAATTGAGCTTGTATGTAAAAACTTTCAAGATAAAAATGGAATTTATAAAGGAAAGATTCCAGTATTCAGTGAAGAAACTTCTGGGCAGATAGAGCAACTGATTTATTCTTCCTTTGATGAAGCTAAACTTCGTTCAGGGTTTTCAAGAAGTCCGCTTGCTCTTAAAATTATTGAAAGCCAGAAAGAACTTATTTGTAAAAATGTATTTTTATTTTTCAAGCAGTTTTGTGCGTTGCCAGATTATTCCGATAAAAAAGGAAGCAAGAACTTTGGCGGATATTTTATTGAAGGGGTTGAGATTGAAAAAGAAGTTCCATGCAGTTCAGGACAATTTGATTTCTTTGGAAAGATTGACTGCGCGCTTTTAAATCCTGATGAGCCTGACGAACTGTTTATAATTGACTATAAAACTGGTTCTGTGCCTTCTATAAAAGACTGTGTTTTTAATGCTGATTCAATTCCGTCTTTAGGGGACTTTCAAATGGCTTCATACGTAAAGCTTTTGGAAAGCAACGAAATGAAAGTTTGTTCTGCTATGTTTTACAAGATAAAAAAGGATTCCGCAGACAACTTTGATGTTGTGCAGATTATTTCAAAAGTGCCGAATGCAAGAAGCCGTAACACAGACAGAGATGGCTTTGAAAAAACTTTGACTGAGTTTGAAATTTTTGCAGAGTATTTTTATGAAAAATCTGCTGAATTTGATTTTGAGCCTAAGAATTTTCAAGCTGACAAAGAGCATGGTGTAAATGTTTACAAAGACTGCATGAAGTGCGGACTTAACTCAATTTGCAGAACATCATTTAATATTGCAAAAAAGGAAATTTTATGAGCATTGATTATGATTTTTTAACTGAGCCTTTAACTGAAAATCCTGCTAACTCAAAGTCGCCTGATGTTTTTCAGATTAAAGCAATAACAAAAAAAGATAATGCAGTTGTTTCCGCTGGAGCTGGTTCTGGAAAAACAGATGTTCTTGCTTTGCGTTATGCTTTTTTACTTATGACTGATGAAAACATACATGTAAAAAATATTCTGGCTCTTACTTTTACAAAAGAGGCTGCTTCTGAAATTTATGATCGAATATATAAGAAACTTAATGCGTTTGTGAAATTTCTTGATAAGGAAAAATATCCAAAGCAGGTAGAACTTGCAAAAAGAGCATTAGATGAATTTGCAGATGCCAAGATTCAAACTCTTGATGCTTACAGTGGTTCTCTTGTAAGAATTGCTGCTAGCCGCTATGGAATTCGTCCTGATTTTACAACGGGTTCTTCATCTTGCGACCGTGCTGTTGAAGATGCTGCCCTTCCATTTGTTTTAAAGCATAGAACAGAAGAATGCTTTAACGTTTATTATATGCCCGGAAAAATTGAAGATTTTGCTGCGAGTTATTTTGCTGCTCCAGTTTTGGAATGTACTTCTGTTGCTACAAGAAAAAACTTTTTTTCGGATAATTTTCAAATACAAAAGCAACAGATACTTGAAACCTGGAATTCTTTTTTTGATGAAAATGAAAATTCTATAAAATCGCAGTTTGAAAATTTAAAATTACTTTTAAATGACGCTGATGAAAAGAATGCTTTTGTAAATGAATTAAAAGAATTAGTTGAAAAAAATGATTTTACAGAAAACAGAAATAATTTTTCATTTGATTTTTTAGATGAAGGAAATGCGAATTCTTTTTCTATAACTGCGCAGGATTTTTGTTCAAATATAAATTCCATTTGCTCAATAAGCATGAATAAAGGCGGAGTCAAAGAACCTGTAAAAGATATAAAGGAAATTATAAAAAGAATAAGAGAAAGTATTTCTATTGTTGTTTCTGTCGTGAATTTTATAAAAAACTTTTCCGCGCAAAAAAGAATGTTTGAGCTTCTCGATGAATTTCTTGAAGAAGTAAATAATACCAAACGTATTTCAGGTAATCTTTCTTTTAAGGATGTTGGCGACTTAGCTTTGAGGATTCTCATTGAACAGCCGGATATTAGAAAGCAGCAAAAAAATCTTATAAAGAAAATAATGATAGATGAGTTTCAGGATAACAACAAAAAAAACAAGGAACTTTTGTTTCTTATTTCTGAAAATAATGGAAAAGAACTTTTAATTGAAGACAAAACTGAAGCAGAATTTTTTGCTGGGCTTGAAAATAATATTTCTGCAGAAAAACTTTTTTTCGTTGGAGATGAAAAACAGTCTATTTATAAATTCCGCGGAGCAGATGTAAGCGTATTCAATCAGTTAAAAAAATCTTTAAAGGATAATTCTGGTTCAGAAGAAAATGTTAACTTGAATATGACAAACAATTACCGCTCTTCTGTTACTTTGCTTTATTCTTTTAATCTGATGTTTGGAAACTGCGATGACAAACGGCCATTGAATGAAACTGAAATTCCTTCTTTGTTTTATTCAGAGGAAAATGGAATTGCAGATGTAAAAAGCTACGAAGCCGAATATAAACACAATGCTTTGAAAAAAAACGAGATTCCGGCTTCTGTTGATGCAAGCAATGTTCCTATTCACTTATGTCTTTTAAATACAGGAGAAAATGAAGACGGAAACAACTTTGCTAATTTTGTAAACTATGGAAAATGTCTTAGCGAAAAAGAAACAGAAGCATATTTTATAGCTAGAAAAATTTATGAGCTTTCAAAAAAAGATTCTAACTTCAACAATTATGCAATTCTTGACAATTCTCGTTTAGGAAGATTTTATTTGCAAAGGTATCTTTCTCTTTTTAACATTCCTTATACGGTTGACCGTCAGACTAATGTTTTTTCAGAAGGAATTGTAAATGACTTTTACAGTTTTTTAAGATTTTGCGTTTATCCTTCAGATTCAAATGCGTTTGCAGCTTTTCTTTCTTCGCCATTTGCCGGAATAAGCATGCAAGGCGTTCAAAATATTTTATCAGCATCAGTAAAAAAGACAAAGAATTCTGAAATTATTTTTTCTGCATTTGAGGAAAATGATGAGCTTTCTCTTTCTGAAACTGATTTGAAAAAATATTTGGCTGCAAAAAGTTTTTATGAAGAACTGCGGGAAGATATTCTTTCTCAAAGTCTTACAAAATCACTTGAGCTTTTGTGGTATAAAACTGGATATTACTTTGAAACAATTTTAAATAGAAACCTTTCGCTTTATTCAGAGCAGTTTGACTTGCTTTATGAAACTGCGCGTCAAGCTGAAAACGAAGGAAAAAGCATTTCTTGGTTTGTTGATCAGCTTGGAATTGCAAAAAAGAAAGAAATTTCATCTTATATGAATGATGAGAACGTTGAACTTGATCTAAAAGAAATTTCTTATCCGCTTGAAAAGTCTGACGCTGTAAAAATCATGACAATTCATCAGAGCAAAGGCTTGCAGTTTAAACATGTCTTTGTTATTGGAATCTGGGGAAATCCTAAGACGCAGATAACAGGAACTTTCTTTTTTGATGAAGATGGATTTGACGAGAATAATGCGACTGGAGTTTCTTTATGCGCTTTGGGTGAAGGCGGAAATTATTTTTCTGTACGACAAAAAGAAGATTCTGCTTTGAGAGAACTTGCTGAGCAAAAGCGTAAAATTTATGTTGCCATTACGCGTGCAGAAGAAGATGTTTATTTAGTTGGAACTCTTTCAAGAAGCAAGGAGTTAAAGAAATTTGATGAATCTGATAATGCTGAAAAAAAATATGATGGCTCTCTTTCCTTGATGCACAAACTTTGCCGCTTTTATTATGAGAAGGAACTTTACATCGACAATGATTTTTCTTTTAAATCGTATTGCGATGAGCCTGTGTTTAATAAAAATGGCGCGCCGTTTGATTTTATAAAAATAAATCCTGTTTCTACAAAAGTCCGCGCAGATGACAAAATGAGCTTAGATGAACTTAGGCAGAAAAAGATAGAATTGTTTTCTTCTTTTTATGATAAAGCTCCATTTGAAAAAGACATTGATTTTCCTCAGGAATTTCTTGATAAAACGCAAACGCCAAGCGGTCTTGAAAAACTGCCTCCAAAAACAACTGTAAAAATTGACAGCGCATTAAAAATAAATGAAGAATACTCTTCTATTGATTTTGTTTTAAAGCCAGCTTCTGATATTTTAGAAGATAATGAAGAGGATTCTGCTTCTGCTGAATTCAATTATGCTGACTTTGGAAAACTTGCGCATTCTTATCTTGAATGCTTTGTTTTTACTGGAAATCTTTTAAATGCTGAGAACTTTGTTGACAGAATTGTTGCAAAGAAACTTTCTGAAAATCAAAAAGCTAAGGAGATTCTTTTAAAGACTATTGTGTCTATGTGTGAAGCTTTTAAACAAAGTGATCTTGGAAAAAAAGTTGCAGATGCAAAAAGAAGCAGCCGTCTTTGCAAGGCTGAAAACAAATTTAAATTTCTTATGAACGATACGATTTTTACAGGTTCAATGGATTTGATTTTTCAAGATTCAGACGAAAAACTTTTTATTGTTGACTACAAAACAGACCGTGTTGCAAAGCCAGAACTTTATATCGAACAGCTTTCTTGCTATCGCAAAGCCGCTTCTGAAATTTTCCATGTCGATACAAAAGATATAAAAACTTTTCTTTATTATCTTCGTTACGACAAGGAAATTGATATTTCAGATTATACTGTATGATTTTTTAATATGAAATAATTGCTTCAAAGGAAACTGATTCTGGAGTTTTTCCAAGGAAAGTTATTTTGTTTTCATCTTTAAAGCCAAAAATTTCTATTTTATCATTCAGCATTGCTTCCTTTGCGAAATTTATTTTGAAGTCTTTTGGCTTTCTTCTGCGGAATTCTTCTGGAATCGCATCTTCAACAAATGCCGCGTATCTTGCATTGTTTGTGTGCCCGTTTGCATCCAAGTCTGAAAACTTTATTGTCCGTGTGTCCCACAGCTCGCTTTTTTCTGGCTGAAGAATTTTGTCCGGCTTGTCGCAGTCAAGTTCAATGCAAAACTCTGGTGGAGTTCTTAGCGTGAATTTTTTTAGCGGAAGAATTCGGCGTTCATTTATATCGACTAAAAGCCATGATGATTTTCCAGAAACTAAGATATTTTTATTTTCATCAAGAATTCTATAGCTGCGCATAAACTGAAGAGCCTGCGGTTTTTCTTCCCAAGTTTCAACTTCTATAAATTGATTTTCTTTTGGCCATTGTTGAATTCTGTATGAACATCTTGAAACAAGAATTCCAAATCCGTTGTCTTTAAGAATTTCGCGCGACATTCCGCGTTGCCTGTAATCTTCAACTGCAATATCAGAAGTTATTTTTAAAAGCTCATGCAAGCTTAGGTCTTTGTTAGCATTGCATTGGCTGAAATAAATATTTGACTGAGCATGAAAAATTTTTTTATCTTCTTCAAAAAATGATTTGTATTCCATAAAAAAAGTTTAATGAATTTTATGCAAAAATGGAATCACAATGCATTTTTTTTTATTTTCAAGTAATAAAAATATCAAGAGTGCTTGTCGCATCAAAAAAATTATAGGAGCGTTTATGAATTCAAATCAATTTGTAAAAAAAATGGGTCAGATGATTTTTATTTCCGCAGGGCTTTTGTTTGCTGTTACTTTTTCAGTTTGTCCTATGTCGTGCCGCTCTTCTGTGGAAAGTCTTGAACTTTTGTCTGGGGATTTTTCTGTTCCCAAGATAACAAAGTTTTTCGCCACATCTTCTAATTCTGCACGCATAGATTTTTCAAGGGAAGTCGAGCTGAAAAACACGGAGCTTTTTTTGTCAGATGAAGTTTCAAGTTTGGGAAATGTAGAATGTAAATATGAAGAAAATTCAGTTTTGCTTGAATTTCAAAATGAAACTGCGATTGGAATTGATTACAAAGTTGAAGGAATGGCTTTTGATTCTGCGGGAAATTCCTTGACGTTCAGCGTTCCGTTTAAAGGATTTAACAGCAACCCTGCAAAAGTTATAATTGCAGAACTTAGAAATGCTTATGGAACTAAAACGATAAAAGAAACGAAGGAAAAAGTTCATCGCAGCGAATTCGTTGAGCTTTATGTTTTAAAAGGCGGAAATCTTTCTGGGCTTGAAGTTGTAAGCGCAGCGAATGGCGATAAGACAAAATTTATTCTTCCTGCAGTTGAAGTAAAAAATGGTGACTATGTTACCTTGCACATGAGAACAATTGTTGCAGATGGCCTTGACGGTGAAGGAATGCACAATGAACTTGAAGACAATTTAAAGCTTTCTAAGCATGAAGATTCTTGCGATACAGCAAGGGACTTGTGGAGCGAATGCACAAAAAAGCCGTTTGCTGCTAGCGACATAGTTGTTTTAAGAAATTCCAATACTTCTGAAATTCTTGATGCAGTTGTTTTTGCAAAATCAGATTGCACAGAATGGAAAAAAGGAATTTCTGATTTTGCTTCTATTATTTCTGAAAGCGGAGTATGGCAAGACGGAGTTTCTGTTGAAAATGCGGTTTGCTGTGATAATGTTTCACCAACAAAAAGTCTTTCCCGCAAAAATTTAAAAGAAGCTATTGCGGCATATAAAAATGGTCAGCCAATAGTAAATGGAAAAGACTGTTGGATTGTTGCTAAAACTGCAACTCCGGGCTATAAGAATTCAGATATTCCATATATGAAAAAATAAAAAAAAATCGGCTGCTAGAAGTTTGGAATTTCTTTTTTGCGTGTGTATTTCCAGTCTTTTGCATGGCTGTTTGGAATTTTGCCTTCTATGCGGTCGTTTTCTTTTTGAAGCTGAAACTTTATCATCTGTTTAAAAACTGTCATAAGAGGCTCTGGCGAAATTTCTTTGTCCACGATTCCTGTTGACTGCAGTTCTTTAATCAGATAGTAGCAAGTTTCAATTGTTGAAACGCAATATTCCTGCGGTTCATGTTTAAAAGTGAAAATGCTTTTGTAGTTTCCCGTGAATGAAAATTTCGGCAGAGAATTTATATTTGTGCTGTATCGAAGAATTTTTTTTGAGCAGAACCAAGTTGAATCCACGATTATTGCAAGCAGTTTTTTTCCTTGTATTGTTTTTTTGAATCCTTCTTTGCTGCAAGTCCAGGCATCTGGTGAAGGGTAGAGCAAAACAGGATAATATTGCGGGTCATTTAAAAGTTCTTCAAGACGCTTGTTTTTTGTAAAATCAATTCCCATAAGAATTTCACTTTCGGGAAGACAAAGAGAAGCTAAACGCCCTGTTCCTGTCCGCTGTTTTTTAGCTTCTTTTGGATGCATAAGAAAAACAAATTTAATTCCGCATTTTATAGGAGCTGTATATTTGCAGTAGCATGAAGAAACTGGCCGCATACATTTAAAGCAAAGCTGCCTGTAATTTTCATTGTCGTCCTGAATTTTCATAAGCTCCTCTTTTTGAAAAACTGAAATTTTATTTGCTTGTTTTAAAATGCAAAAACCCCGGAGATTTCCAGGGTTCCAATCACAATTAGTAAGCTGATTTAGAATCATGCGGCTTGTGGTTTTTTTTCAAAAGCTTACGAGCCAATGATTTGTTTTTGCGATTGAGGATTGTAGAAGGCTTTTCATAATATTCACGCTTTTTGTATTCACGGATAATACCTTCTTTTTCAACCATTCTCTTGAAGCGTTTGATTGCCTTTTCGAGGTTCTCATTCTCATCAACATTGATTGTTGCCATGTCTTTGTTCACCATCCTCACCAACGAAATATCGCAGGGAACTAAATTATGAACAAAAAAATGAATTATGTCAATCCGGAATCTGTTTTTTACACAAATTCCACATTGTTTTTTTTAGCTGTCTAAAGCGCTTGTGTCTAGCAATTCAAAGCCCGAAAGAAGTTCTTTCGCTATTTTTACAATTTCATCTTTGTCTTTTTGAGTTTTTCCTTCTATGTTGAGCGGCATCACAGGGTCGTGAAGTGAAAGCCGCAGCAAAAGCCAGCCTTCTGCATTTTTGTCATGGAACGAAATTCTCACGCCTTCAAAATTTTCAGGAAGGTCGAGCTTGTTTTTTGTTGCACGGGATTTGAATTCTTCAAGAACTTTTTTTCCGTATTGCTTGAAGTCTTCTGCCTTGATTTTAAATCTGTATTCTGCTTCAATTCCAGCAGGCGGAAGTTCTGAAATAAAGCTTTCAATTTTTTTATTTTGCCTTGAAGCTTTTGCAAGTGACGAAATAAGTTTTACAGCAAGGAAAGCACCGTCATCAAGATAATAGTTGTCTTTTAACGCTCCATGTCCGGAAGTTTCCATTGCAAGCGGAGAAACGATTCCCTTTTCATTAAGTTCGCGGCATTTGTCGATTACATTTTTATATCCGCGCATATAGCGAAGATGTTTTAAGCCAAGTTTTTTTTCAAGGAAGAATGTTAAACGGTCGCTTGTTACTGAATCGGTTACAATAGTGCTACCCGGAAAATCCGGTGCAAGTATAGCTGAAAAAAGCGCGATTATAGAATCACGGTTAACTTCTTCGCCTGTGTGAAAAACCGCGCTCATTCTGTCAACGTCTGTGTCAAAAATCAATCCAAGGTCTGCGTTGTTCTGAACTGTGGCTTTTTGAATTGCCTGCATTGCCTGCTTGTTTTCTGGATTTGGAATGTGGTTTGGGAACATTCCGTCCGGCTCAAGAAATTCGCTTCCTTCTGTGTTTGCTCCAAGCGGAATTAGAATTTTGTCTACAAAGAATCCAGCGTCTCCGTTTCCTGCATCGACAACAATTTTTAATCCTGCAAGCGGCTTTTCTGATTCAGTTGAATTCAGCTCTTTGCAAATTGTCTGCTTTAAATATTCCGCATAAACTGAAAGCAAGTCAAAGTTTTCAGCGAATGGAGAATTTGTTTTTTGCGGATTTAAATTTTGCGCGGTCTTTAAAATTTCTTCAATGTCCTCATGCTCAAGTCCACCGTCAGCATTGAAAAATTTTATTCCGTTTCTGTTGAATGGCAAATGGCTTGCAGTAATCATAAGGGAGCCGTCAAACTTTGTCTGGTCAAAAACAATTGACATGAACATTGCCGGTGTTGTTGCAAGACCGCAGTTTACAACTTTTGCTCCAGTTGAAGAAATTCCTTCCGCGGCTGCAAGCGCAAGTTTTTCTCCCGTGATGCGGGCATCTCGTCCAATTCCAATTTTAAGCTCTGCTGCTTTTTTTCCGCATTTTTTTTCAAGCCACAAAACGAATGCCCGGCCTATTAAGTTTTCGGCTTCGTCTGTAAGATTTACGTGTTCTCCTTCAACGCCTTCTATTGCAATTCCGCGCACATCGCTTCCGTTTTGCAGTTTCATCAAATTAAATTCAGACATATTTTTCCTCTGTAGAAATTTCAAAAAATCATTTCTAAAAATTAAAATTAGAAAATTTTCTTTATTTTATATGTTTTTTTTGCTGTGGTCAAACTCTGCTTTTTTAGCTTTTAAAAATTCCATTTATCAAATTCCATGCTACAGAACCTGTCCGCGGCAACTGTGATTCTGGAGGAAGTTCATTTCTTTTGAACCAGTGCGCTTCAAGAATTTCAGACTCTTGAATTTTTATTTCGCCGCTTTTGTATTCCGCCGTGAACGCTAGCATTAGTTGGTCAGGAAACGGCCATGCTTGGCTTCCGCAGTATTTTATATTTTTAACTTCAATGTTTGTTTCTTCCTTTATTTCCCGTGCAACGCATTGCTCAAGAGTTTCGCCTTGTTCAACAAAACCTGAAACGCAGGCGTAATTTTTGTATGCGGAATTTTTGTTTTTTACAAGAAGAATTTCATCTTTCTTGGAAACGAGTGTTATTGTGGCAGGCTCTATCCGCGGAAAAAATTTTGTTTTGCAGTCCGGGCATTTTCTTGCGGATTCAGTTTCGTCATCAATTAATTTTCCTTTGCATGAAGGGCAGAATTTAAATGTGCTTCTTTGCTTTAAAATGCTTGCGGCTCTTGAAGCGAGGAATGCGGTTTCTTTATGCTCAAAGCAAAATTGCCGGACGGAAATAAATTTGCAGTTTTCAGGAAGTGAACAATTTTCTTTTGCCAAGGCTGCGCTGTATGAAAGATTTGTTTCTGCATACCAGTCATCTGAAAAAGTTTCATTTGCAAAAAACTCAAATTCTTCTTTTGAAATTAGAGAATCGTCCTTTACTAGAATTTCATTTCCTTTGCAAACAAAAAAATAATCTGCGTCAAAGGAATTCGGCTTTGTAATAATCGGCATAAAAGTTCTCCAGTCAATTTTAAGAATGGCAGCAATAAAAAAGACCGCCACAAAAATGACGGTCTTAGTCTAGCAAAAGATTTTGTAAATATGCAAGTGTTAATCAGTTTTATAACAGGGCAAACGCATGTAAAAACTCTTTCTGATAAAATTACAGAAAGTGTGAAA
>JAUNWH010000057.1 GCA_030540405.1 Spirochaetales bacterium | reverse complement strand
AGAGCCTAAGTGAATATTCCTACGGGTCTTAGGAAGTATTACTTCAGGTCTTAGGGATATTCACTTAGGGAGTTAGGAAGTATTCCTTTTGTTTTGAACCGCTCAATAAAAAAATTATCTGTTTTTTTTTGCAAAATGTATGTAACCAAAGCAAGATAGTTATGTTGTTATTTATAGAAAGACAAGAGACCTCCTTACTTTCTTCATAAGAACTCCTTTTTCAAGCTCCAGCGGGTGCTGGGGCTTGTTTTTTTACAGAGCGATTCAAAATCAATTACCTTTACACAACTTTCTTTCATAAATATAATATCCGATATGTCTGTATTGGAATTGTTTATCTTGGCTGTAGGATTAAGCATGGATGCCTTTGCGGTTTCAATTTGCAAGGGATTGGCAGCAAAAAAAATTTCTTTTAAGGAAATGTGCATTGCAGGCGCTTGGTTCGGCGGATTTCAGGCTTTAATGCCTCTTTTAGGCTGGATTCTAGGCTCAAGATTTAAATATTATATAGAAAACTTTGACCATTGGATTGCATTTCTTCTTTTAGTAATAATTGGCGCAAACATGATTCGGGAAGCGTTTTCTGATGAATGTGAAAAAATTGACAATTCATTCGCGCTAAAAACAATGTTTGTAATGGCAGTTGCCACTAGCATTGACGCGCTTGCAGTCGGAATAACATTCGGGCTCTTGCTTGACAGTTGGGAAGAAATAATTCTCGCAAGCCTTTTTATCTGCTCAATAACATTCTGCTTTTCCGCAGCTGGAGTAAAATTCGGAAGCGTATTCGGAAACAAGTACGAGAAAAAGGCAGAAATCGCTGGCGGAATAATTTTAATTTTAATCGGAATAAAAATACTTTTAAATCATCTTGGAATTTTGTAGTTCAAGATTTAATCAAAGAATCTTGTAATCCAGACCTTCCGCAGACTCAAAAATATTTACAGAGCAGCTTTCCATCGTAACATTTTCGCAGAAATCTGTAATATTCATTGAGCAAGGAGAAAGCAAATCGTCCGGGTTGTAAGAAGTTTCAACAATGCTTTCTTCATTTTCACTTGCAAGCCGGCTAAAAGCTCCATTTAGGCTTACAATGTCTTTTACTGCGGAAAAAAGGTGCATTTTGTTTTTTTCTTCAAATTTTTGCTTTAAAAATAAAAGCTGAAGTTTTTCAATTGCCTTGTGCCCCGCAAGCTCCGGGTCAAAACCAGTTTCAAATGAGCAGTTGCTGCAAAGCTGAAATTCCTCAAAATCAGAAAAAAATGAAGAGGCCTCTATTTTAAGCGCGTTTATTACACTGCAAAACCAAGGCACTGCCCTTCCCGCTGAATAAAAAGTTTTGCAGGCAAACGCCATTCCTCTTGAAAAATCAAGATCTTTAGAAGAATAAACTCCAGTCGGCTTTGGCTCGAGGTATGGTTTTTCTTCAAGCTGCGGAAAATCAATGTGATTTGGATAAAGCGAAACTGCAAAATCAAGGCGGCTTCTAAAGTTTTTAAAAGTGTCGCCAATTTTCATTCCCCAATCCATATTGAAGCCGAATACAAGCCCCGCTTCATTTAAAAGCCGAGCCTTCTGCGAATAAAATTTCTTGTCAAATAAAAGCGCGCCGTTTTTTTCTGTCCCGCAAAAAGGAATTTCCAAGGAGCAGTATATTTCCTGAAATTCCTGCACAAGTGTTTTATCAAGAATTTCAGGAGAAACTAAAATTGAAACAAAAAGCTCCGGACAAAACTTTTTTATCTGGCTTACAAGGCGAAGAATTCCGTTTTTATCGCGCGAAAACTGCCTGTCGGAAATGGAAAGCTCTGTGATTCCTTGCCTTGAAAATTCCGGGAGAGTTTCAAATATTTTTTTTATCGAAAAGACAGAAAGAGACGCCTTAGAGGATTGCAATTCCGTGCTTCTCACATTCATTTATCATGGAATCAGGCCAAATGCTGACCTGAGTTTCCCCGATATGGGCTTTGCGCAAAAAGTACATACACAAGCGCGACTGTCCGATTCCGCCGCCCATTGTCTGCACAAGAGAACCGCTCAAAAGCTTTTTATGGAAATCAAGTTCCGCACGCTCCGGGCATCCGCGTTCCTTAAGCTGGGCAACCAAAGATTCCTTGGAAACTCTTATTCCCATGGAAGAAAGTTCCATTGCCTGATTTAAAACAGGATTCCACACTAAAAGGTCGCCGTTAAGTCCTGTGTGTCCGTCGCCGCTTTCTGTAATCCAGTCGTCATAGTCTGGAGCGCGCCCGTCATGGATTGAGCCGTCCGGAAGTTTTCCGCCGATTCCTATTACAAAAATCGCTCCATGCTTTTTGCAGAATTCGTTTTCACGCTCTTTTGGAGTGAGCTTTGGATAAAGCCTGTACAAATCATCTGAATACACAAAAGTAATTTTCGGCGGAAGAATCGGAGTGATTTCTTCGTATCTGTCATAGACAAAAAATTCAGTCTGCTTAAGAACTCTGTAAATCCGCTCAACAGACTCGCGCAGGAACATTACATTTCTGTCGTTTTCATCGATGTGCATTTCCCAGTCCCACTGGTCAACATAAAGCGAATGAAGATTGTCCAAAGTTTCGTCCGCGCGGATAGCATTCATGTCTGTGTAAATTCCAAATCCGCAGCCAAGCCCAAGCTCAGAAACTTTCAGACGCTTCCATTTTGCAAGCGAATGCACAATTTCCATCTGCGAATCTCCCATATCTTTTACAGGGAACTTTACAGGCCGCTCAACTCCGTTCAAGTCATCGTTTATTCCAGTGCCTGATTTTACAAACAAAGGAGCTGTAACTCTTGTAAGCCCAAGCTCCGTGGAAAGCGCAAGCTGAAAAAAATCCTTCAGCAAAACAATAGCTTTTTCAGTTTCCTTTACGCTAAGCAAAGGCTTGTAGTTTTCTGGAATATACAAATCAGGCATTTTAGTCTCCGTACATGAACTTATTTACCCTAAACTTCGAGCTTTGATAAAAACAACTGTTTAAATGTCATTCCCGTGCTTGACACGGGAATCGGTTGTAAATTTTCAACAGATTATCGGGTCTAGCCCGATAATGACATTAAATTACCAAACTCGAATTTCAAGTTATTTAGAATCTCCACATACTACAACGATTTTATAAATTTTTCAAATGCTTTTTTGCCTGTTGGATTTCTTTTGTAAACGCCGGCGTCTTCAAGAACTTTTGCAAACACAATTCCAACTTCGTCCTGAAGGATTTTTCCAACATTGTCTTTTGTTATGCTGCTGTACTTTGGAACAAAGGATTTTACCCAGTCGTAATGCTTTCCAAGAGCTTCGTCCGAGCTAAAGTCTTTTCCGCTCAAAATGGCATCTTCCAAGCCTGCAAGCTCTTTTTTAAGCCTTGACGGAAGGACTGCAAGCCCCATTACTTCAATCAGCCCGATATTTTCCTTTTTTATGTGGTGAAGTTCTGCGTGCGGATGGAACACACCAAGAGGATGCTCGGCAGTGGTTATGTTATTGCGCAAAACCAAGTCCAGCTCGAATTTTCCGTTTTTCATGCGGGAAATCGGCGTGATTGTGTTGTGCTTTTCTCCATCAGTTTCAGCAAAGATAAATGCGTCCTCGTCTGAATACGCCCTCCACTTTTCAAGAATCTTGTCAGCAAGAAGGCAGACTTTTTCAGCGTCGTTTCCGTCCAGGCGGATTACGCTCATCGGCCACTTTACAATTCCGCATTCAACGTCCTCAAAGCCTGCGACAGTGAATTTTTCTTCAACTGGAGCCTTTGCCATAGGGAACTCGTAGTTTCCGCCCTGAAAATGGTTGTGTGAAAGAATTGAGCCGCCAACAATCGGCAAGTCGGCATTGCTTCCGATTATATAGTGCGGAAAAAGCTTTATAAAGTCAAAAAGATAGCGGAAAGTTTGCGGGCAGATTTTCATCGGCTCGTGCTCGTAGCTAAAGACAATGCAGTGCTCGTTGTAATAGACATAAGGCGAATACTGAAACCCGAACATTCTTCCGTTCAGCTCAACAGGAATAATCCTGTGTGTCTGGCGCGCGGCATGGTTTACGCGTCCTGCATAGCCTTCGTTCTCCTTGCACAAAAGACAGGCTGGATAACCGCCCTGCGTTGCGTTGCGTGCGGCTGCGATTGCCTTTGGGTCTTTTTCAGGCTTTGAAAGGTTGATTGTAATGTCGATGTCGCCGTATTCAGTGCTTGCCTTCCATTTTAAATCCTTGCAGACTCTGTAGCGGCGTATATAGTCAGTGTCCTGGCTGAATTTATAATACCAGTCTGTCGCTTCCTTTGCAGATTTCTTATAAAGAGAGCTGAATTCGGCCTGAACTTCTGAAGGACGTGCAACAAGGCAAGACATAATCTTTGTGTCGAACAAGTCGCGGTAAACAATACTGTCTTCTATGAACTTTTTTTCCACCGCATAGTCCAAAAGGCTTTTTAGAATATTTTCAAGCTCGCAAACCTCTACGGAAGGAACAAATTCCGCCTGCTGCTCGTTTTCAAATCCGTCGAGCGCAAAAAGCTCAAGCAAACGGTTCTTTGTATAAACAACATCATCTTTTTTGATGAGACCAGTTGCAAGACCATAGCCTGCAAGGGAATTAATAGATTCGTAAATATTCATAACGCAATTTTAAAATGATTTTCCCCAGCTGTCAAACAGACTTTCACCAATGCGCGCAATCAGTTGCTCAAAAGACATTATTGCTTTACCTGCCCAAATCCGGCTTGACCCGATAATCCATTAAAATTTGCAGCGAAATAGATTGCCGGGTCTATCCCCGGCAATGACAAAAAAGCTTGGCATTCAGGCTAAATAAATGCCGGAACGGAAGCGAAAAAGCAGAATTGGCATAATTTGCTGTTTTTTTTGCCGCATGGCATACAGGGAAATAACAAAGAGTTTCGAATAGAAAATCTTTGTTATTTCTTCCAACAAAAAAAATTGCAACCATAGCCAATTATGATTTTCCGCTGAAAGTGCAGGCATTTATTTACTTTGAAAATGGTTGACATACACGCTTTTAGAATTAAAATAGCTTTTCTGTATGAACTTTAAGCATAAAATAATCCTTGTTTCCCTACATATTTTGCTTGTGGCATCAGTTTTTCCGCAGGAAATATCAGAACTGGAAATTCCACGTTGCCCCGCTTCAACTTGCGGCGAAAACGGAGGCGACCATGAAGTCCGCAAATATTCCGGGTTTTCACTGTGCTTTAGAAACAGCTACAAGGACGCAGAATGGGTAAGCTACACGCTCACGCAGGAAAAACTCATAAAAAATGCCCGGCGGACAAACAAATTCATTGAAGACAAGAACATTTCAACAGGAAGCGCGAAACTTTCAGACTACAAGGCAAGCGGATACGACAGAGGGCATCTTGCTCCGGCAGCAGACATGGCTTGGAGCGAGCAAAGTGAAAACGAAAGCTTTTTGATGAGCAACATGACACCGCAAGTTCCGCAGTTCAACAGGGGAATCTGGAAAGAGCTTGAAGCCCAAGTCAGAAAATACGCGCAAAGTCTGGACTTTCTGGTTGTAGCGACAGGCCCGGTTCTTGAAAAACAGCCTGAAGAATACAGCTCAATTGGGCAAAGCAAAGTCTGTGTTCCAGAATACTTTTACAAGGTCCTTCTTACAAAAGACAAAGGAGGAAACTGGCAGTCAATAGGCTTTATAATTCCCAACGAAAAGAGCGAGCAGGACATCTTTGCGTATAAAGTATGCGTAAATGAAGTGGAAGAAAGATGCGGAATAGACTTTTTCAGTGCGCTAGACGATTCCATTGAAGAAGAAGTTGAAAGCCAGACAGAAAATATATTTACACAAGATTACCCATTCAAGCCAGATAATGACAGTAAAGACAAAACTGATAATGACAGTAAAGGCAAGGCTGATAATGTCAAAGCGAACAAGGCTGATGATAATGATAAAAATTGCAATTTTCAGAAGTTGACTATATAATTTCTATTAATGAAAAGAGTGTTTATTAGTGCGATTTTTCTAGCCGGACTGCTGCTTGCTTCGTGCGAATCTTCCAAAGTAGAAGAGCCTCCCGTAAATGAATTTGAAATAAAGGAAGACGAGCTTGTTACATCTCAAAATTTTCTGGACGGAAAGCTTCTGCTTACTTTTGCAGGCGACATAATGGCGCATTCTGAAAACACAAGGGGAAACTTTCACGACATTTACAAGGAAATAGAAGACATTGTAAGGCAAGCAGACTTTTCATTTGCAAACTTGGAAACTTCCGTGGACGACAAAAAAGACTATTCTTCATACCCGCGGTTCAGCGTAAAGGAAAGCTATGCAGACGCCGCAATCGAAGCCGGATTCAACGTGTTCAGCCTTGTAAACAACCACTGCAATGACTATGGAAAAGCCGGGCTTGAGTCCACGCGAAAATACTTTGAAAAAAAGCAGAGCCAGCTCAACGCGCAGAACAAGGAGCTTTATTTTGCCGGAATCAAGAAAAGCAAGGGAGAGCAAATAGAGTTCATTCCTATTGAAAAAGACGGCTGGAAAATTCTTTTTGCCGCGGTAACAGAGCTTGCAAACCAATGGATAGACACTGAGTACTTTGACTTTCTTAAGCCCATGAAAAAAGAGCGCGAGAAATTCCTTGAGCTTATAAGGCAGAAAAAAGCCGAATGCGACTTGCTGATTTTAAGCTTTCACTGTGCGGAAGAAGAATATGTTTTGACCATTGCTGAAAATCAAAAAAAATTTTATCATGCACTTATTGATTCTGGCGTTGACGTTCTTTGGATAAACCATCCGCACGTTGCAAAAGACTGGGAGCTTATAACTTTTGATGGAGTTCCTAGAAAAATTATTTTCTATGCAATGGGAAACACAATCAGCGGGCAAAGAAGAAATCCTGAATTTTCAAATCCAGCCAACAGACGGGAATACACCGGGGACGGCTACATTTCGCAAGTTGCCTTTGAAAAGGATTCCGGCGGTGCAAAAATTACCTGGGTGAATCCAGTTCTTGTTACAACGCTGATTACAGATGAGAAATATTTCGTCATAAAAAAGCTGAATGATGAATTTCTAAATACACTGGAAGAAACTTCAAAATGGAAACCGTATCTTTCAGAAAGAAAAAAACTTATGGAACAAATAAAAGGAAAAACTAGATGTCAATAAACTACAAAAATCTTCCTGTCTATGAGCAGAAAGAAAGAATCCTTGAGGCGTTAAAAAACAATCAGGTTATAATAGTGCAAAGTCCGACCGGCTCTGGAAAAACCACGCAGCTTCCCGTTATCTTGCACGAGGCAGGATATTCTCAGACAGGGACAATCGCCGTAACCCAGCCAAGAAGAATTGCGGCTTTAAGTGTAAGCGAGTTCATTGCAAAACAGCTAAAGACAAAATATCCGGGACTTGTAGGATACAAAGTGCGCTTTGAAGACAAGACTGACCCGACAACAAAAATCAAAATAATGACAGACGGAATTCTTTTGCAGGAAATGAAGCTTGATCCATACATGAGCAAGTATTCCGTTATCATGGTGGATGAAGCGCATGAACGCAGCTTGAACATAGACTTTGCGCTTGGACTTTTAAAAAGAATTCTTGCAGTGCGCCACGACTTCAAAGTAATAGTAAGCTCCGCCACAATGAACGCGGAAAACTTCAGCAGATATTTTGGCAACTGCCCTATCATAAATATTGAAACACAGACATTCCCAGTAGCGATGGTTTATGATCCTCCTGAATCCAAGCCGACCACAACAACAGAAGCCGGAGTTGAAGCAATCCTTGGAAAGATAGAAAAGACAATTGACCGGGTGCTGGACAACAAGGAAACTGGCGACATTCTCGTCTTTCTTCCGGGCGAAAAAATAATAAAGGACTGCATGCAGCGGCTGTACAATGCCACTTTCAGAAACAAAATCCACATTGTTCCGCTTTACGGCAGGCTTCCAAAAGAAGAGCAGGAACGGGTTTTTGACAACGCTCCGTTCGGAAAAAAGAAAGTTGTCCTTAGCACGAACATTGCAGAAACTTCCATTACAATAAATGGAATTACAACAGTAATAGACTCAGGACTTGCGAAGCTGAATTTTTACAGCCCAAAGACATTCACTTCAAGCCTCGTGGAAACTCCGGTAAGCCGCGCAAGCTGCAGCCAGAGAAGAGGAAGAGCCGGACGCACCTGCGAAGGAACTTGCTATAGGCTTTATTCACGCAAGGATTTTGAAAGCCGCCAGGAATACACAACAGAAGAAATTTACAGAACAGACTTGAGCGAAGTTGTTTTGCGCATGGCGGAGCTTGGAATAACAGAATTTGAAAAGTTCGACTTTATTTCGCCGCCCGGACACGAAGGACTTGTTGGAGCTGTCAACACACTGAATATGCTGGGCGCGCTTGAAAAAGACGGATCGCTTTCCAGCATCGGAAAACTTATGGTTCAGTTCCCGCTTGAGCCTCGCATAAGCCGAATAATTGTAGAAAGCATAATGCGCTATCCGAATGTAATGGAAGAAGTTCTGATTGCCTCTTCGTTCTTAAGCGCGCAGTCTCCGTTCGTGCTTCCTGTTGGAGAAGAAATGGATGCCCGGCAAGCCCACCACTCATTCAGAGATATGCAGGGAGACTTTGTTGCCTACGTAAAAATGTTCAGGACTTATTCAGAAATGAAAAACAAGGAAGCGTTCTGTAAAAAGAATTATCTTGATGAGCGCGTCATGGCTGAAATCCAAAACATAAAAATTCAGCTTGAAGAAATCGTGTCGCAAAAGCTTCAGCTTCCGATTTTAAGCAACGGAAATATGGAAGACTACCTTTGCTGCATTGGCTGCGGAATGATTCAGTTTGTGTGCGTGCGCGAAGGAAGAGAAAACTACAGAAGCCTCACGCAAGATCACATTTCAATTCATCCCGGCTCATCTATGTTCAAGGCGAATCCTGTTTACATTGTAGCTGGAGAAATTGTGCGCACAAGCAGAATGTTTGCAATGAGTGTTTCGCCTCTTACAAAAAAAATCCTTGAGCAGATAAGTCCAGGACTTGAAGAAAAACTCAACAAAATCCGCGCGGAAAAAGAAAAGGACAGAGCAGAAAAAGCTCAAGCTCCAAAAGAATCAAAGAAAAAAGAAAAGCAAGAAAACAAAAAAGGAGCAAAAAAAGAAGACAAGAAAAAGGACGAAAATACAGTTTCGTTCGGCGGAGAGTCATTTGAATGCAAAAAAATTAAAGGCAAAAAGACATTGCTTCTTCCGTGGAATGAATTCAAAAGCGCAGTCTCAAAGGAAACAAACGAAAGCCTCTTGAACAACATTGCAGGAATGAAAGGCGCAATTCTTATGAAGGGCGGATTCAAGCTTCTTTCCGGCGAAAAAATGGAAGTAATAATGAAGATTGTAAAGACGCTCAACTTGAATCCAATTGAAGAAAAATCCTGGCCGCGCAAACTGAATATAAATATTTTTGAAAGCGGCGGACTTGAACAGCTTGTAAAAAACATTGAATTTGTAATGCGCATCACGGTCGCAAAAGCCGCTTCAAAAGAACTTGGTTTTGTCTGCCTATTTACAGACGGAAACGGAACTTACTGGTTCAAGGTTTCAAGAGGATTTACAACCGCGCTTAACGAAAGCCTTGCATCTCTTGAAAAACTTATTGATGACACAAAAGATTCTGGGCTTGATATTTCGCAAAAAGAAAAAATAAATATGCTCTACAGACTTTTGGACGGAATGTATAAGTAAATATTAAAATTTTATTCCATACCAATCCCATGAAACATCATGGGATTATTTTTTTTAATCTTAAAAACACAAAAATCCTCGCTGGTTATAAAAAATTTCTACAAACCCGCGCATTTTCTGCATTTTTTCAGCAATAAATAATTATAGAAATTTTCAAGCACAAACAGGAAGAAAAAAATGCAAAGACATGAACTTAC
>JAUNWH010000024.1 GCA_030540405.1 Spirochaetales bacterium | reverse complement strand
CACTTAGGGCTTTAGGAATACTTACTTAGCCTCTTAGAAAGTATTCCTTTTGTTTTTATGCATTTAAATACTATCAGAGTGGTTATTCATCTGTTTCTTCAATAGATGCGTCAATGTTTACTGAAATATTGTAGCTTCGCCCGTCCAATGCTGAAACTGTCTTTGTTATTTCGTAGTCGCCAACAATGAATTTTACTGTGTGTTCGCCACTTGTTGTGTAAAATTGTTCTACTGGAGCTATGTATTCGTCATTATCAAATGTTATTTTTGTGCCTTCTGGAGCAATAAGCCTGATTATTGGCTTTATTTCCCTAAGAGAAATTTCAATGCTTGAAGTCTTTGCCTGTTCAACGCTCACTGTGCGTACTTCATTGCGGTAAAAGTCGCTTACGATGTTTACGTTGTGGCTTCCCGCTGAAACAAGAATATCTTTTTTACCCAGCTCAGACTGCTTTCCGTCAACAAAAACAGTGAATTCTTTTGCCTCTTCGTTTTCCGCTGAATTTATGGCAAGAGAAATTTTTCCTTCATTTGAAAGAATCGGATATGCGCATACGCTGAATTTTGACTTTGAAATTAAATCGCTTGAGCCTTTCATCGCAAGCTGAAGCCTAAAGAACAAAAATCCGTCGGCATTTGCAGGAATCATCTGCGCTAGGTACGAATATGCGTCGCTTTTTATTGAATTGTTTTTCTTGGTTGGAACTTTTATATTAAAGCTTAGGCTTTCTCCGAATGTTCCGACTTCCGCCCTTGTTCCGCTGTAGTCAATCAGCTTTTCCTCTGGAACTGGCGAAATTCCTGAATACAACGACCATGCCACGGAATCCCGCCATTCAGCGACTATTTTTGGAACTTTTATTGAAATTTCAATTCCTTCTATAAAAGTCTTGTCTTCCGGAAGCTTTATTGCAACAGCATCGTTTACGCCGGCTTCAACTGATTTTTTTTCAAACAGCGAATCTATTGTAATTAAATTTGTCTTGCGCACTCGGAAAGGCTCGGCATTGGACATAAGGATTCCAAAGAAAGCCAAAAACATTAAAGAGAAAACTTTTTTGTTTTTCCTAGCAATGCAAGATTTCATGCTGATATTATAATCCTAAATCGCTCGGATTTCTAGTGTAATTTCTTTTATTTCAAGTATTTTCCGGGATTTAGTGAAGAGCCGTTCTGCTTTATTTCAAAGTGAAGATGCGGGCCTGTTGAAAGCCCTGTTGTTCCGACTTTGCCGATTTTCTGCCCTGTCGCAACTGCTTCTCCTTCTTCAACTAGGATTTCGGAAAGGTGGGCGTAGGAGCTTTCCATTCCGCCTGCGTGGGAAATTGTAATGTGGTTTCCGTAGATTCTGTTTCCTCTTTCCACGGATTTTACGGTTCCAGTTTTGCAGGCAAATACAGAAGTTCCCGCCGGAGCTGCAAGGTCTATTCCTTTGTGAAACTGCCACCTGCCGGTTATGGGACTTTGGCGTTTTCCGTAGGCGGAAGTAAGAATGCTTTTTTCTAGCGGCATGGACATTCCGGGGTTTAAAAAATACGCCCGTTCTGCCGGACTGAATCTTTCTCCGGGAATAAAATAGAAAAGCTTTCCGTTTATTTTGTACTGCTCAAAAGCTCCCTGCAGAATTTTTTCTTTATGCTCGTTTGCAAGCAGAAATTCTATGGAAGTGGCAGGAAGCTCCGGGATAAAAAGTCCGTTTGCGGAAGGAAGAATTATTGTTTTGCCTTCAAGGACTTCTCCGCTATTTTCTATTGAATTTGCGGTTGACAAAGTTTCCTGCCAGATGCTGCATCTTGCCGCCACGGTAAAAATTGTGTCGCCTTTTTTTGCTTTGTATGAATAGAAAGTTGGAACGCTTGTGTTTGACCTAAAAAAATCTTTCTGGCACTGCTGGACTTCCTGCTGATACTGGGAAAAAAGAAAGTCGCGCGATTCCAAGAAAGGAATTTGCGGAAAAGTTTGCGCCTGCACGCAGAAAAGTGAAAAAAATGTTCCTACGATAAAAAAAAGTTTTTGCTTCATAAAAAAGGGCTGCTCAAGAAAATATTCCTGAACAGCCTTGTTCTTTAACAGCTTGTGGCTGTTACTCTTCTGAGATTGCTCCAACTGGACATACAGAAGCGCAAGATCCGCAGCTTACGCAGTTGTCAGCATTGATCTGACGCTTGTCGTTTACTTCGCTGATTGCTTCTGAAGGACATTCGCCTTCGCATGCTCCGCAGTTGATGCAGTCCGATGAAATTTTGTAAGCCATAAAATACCTCGGTTTGTGTGTGTGGAAAACTTCTATATTATAGAAATCTTCTAAAAAAAATAATACTTGAAATTTTCTAAAAAGGCAAGTTTTGTTTTTTGTTTGTCTTTGTCCAGCAACGCTACTATCCGTATTATCGTGATGAGACGGACAATGCTGACTACGGTTTCCGCCTTGTCCGCACTGCAAAATAGAATTCTGCATTATGTTCTTACGTGTACACGTCAAATAGGCTTGCGTGTCTTTGCAAGGTCTCCTGACAAAAATCAATTGCATTTCTTTTCCCCACTTTAAAACTATTTTTTTTTATGGTATATTTTTAAAGATTTTTTGAATTCAGTGCATAAAATTAAAAAAAATGTATATAAAGTTATAAAATCTTAAACTAAGAAGTTTGGAGCTTTAGTTTCCGCTGTTTTCTGTTTAAGGTTTTATTCCTGCTGTTATATTGGAGAAAAAAATGGCTAAGACAGAAGAAAAATTTCCGGTTGAAATGTCGGAAAAGTTAAAGGCCTTGGAAGCTGCAAGGCTTCAGATTGAAAAGCAGTTTGGCACTGGCTCTTTGATGAAGCTTGGAACAAAAACAGACACTGCTTCTATTGATGTTGTTCCTTCAGGCTCGATATTGCTTGACGAAGCCCTTGGAATCGGAGGCTATCCGCGCGGACGTGTAATTGAAATGTACGGTCCTGAAAGCTCTGGAAAAACAACTCTTGCGCTTCATGCTGTTGCCGAGGCTCAAAAGCTTGGCGGAATTGCGGCTTTTATTGACGCTGAGCACGCTTTAGACCCTGTTTATGCCAAAAATCTTGGTGTGAACATTGACGAGCTTTGGGTGAGCCAGCCGGATACTGGAGAGCAGGCTCTTGAAATTTGTGAAAACCTTGTGCGTTCTGGCGCAGTTGACATAATTGTTGTGGATTCAGTTGCCGCCCTTACTCCTCAAAAAGAAATTGAAGGCGAGATGGGAGATTCTGTTATGGGCTTGCAGGCTCGTCTTATGAGCCAGGCGCTTAGAAAGCTTACTGCCATTGTCGGAAAGAGCAAGTGTATTGTAGTCTTTATAAACCAGATTCGCATGAAAATTGGCGTTATGTTTGGAAATCCTGAAACTACAACTGGTGGAAACGCGCTGAAATTCTATTCATCTATCCGTCTTGAAATCCGCAGAATTGAATCAATTGACGGCAAGGGCGAAGAGGATGCTGTAGGAAACCGTGTGCGTGTAAAAATTGTAAAGAACAAAGTTGCGCCTCCATTCCGCAAAGTTGAGCTTGATATTTACTTCGGAAAAGGAATTTCTTCCGCCGCATCTATTTTGGACTCTTCTGTAAAACATGGGCTTATAGACAAACGTGGCGCCTGGTACACAAGAGGGGATGAAAAGGTCGGCCAGGGAAAAGAAAATGCGGTTGCTTATATAGAAAACAATCCGGCATTTAAAATGGAGCTTGAAAATACTTTGCGCGAAAAGATTTTCCCTGGACAGATTTTGCGTACAAAAGAAGGCGAAGTTGTAACAAAAGAGCAGATTCTTCAGTATGAAAAGGAAATGAGGGCAAAAGGCGTTGGAACTGGCTCTGTCGTTGAAACACCTGTAAAAGAAGAAAAGCCTGCTGAAAAAGCTCCGGCTGCTCCTGCCGCAGAAGAAAAGCCTGCAAAAGCAACAAAGTCAAAGGCAGCAAGCCTTGCAAAAGCCGCTTCGGAAGACAAGCCTGTTCCAGACGAGCTTTTCTAATTTTTTATGGAACGTGTTGTTTTGGGGCTTGGATCTAATAAAAGTTTCGGGGCTTTTTCTTCCCTGGAGCTTTTAACAAGAGCCTGCTCTTGCCTTGCAGATTTTATGCATGAGCTTGAAGTTTCTTCCATATACAGAACTGCGGCTATGTATGTCTGCGAGCAAGATGACTTTTATAATATGGTTGCCGTTGGAAAATTCAGCGGAACTCCTGATTCTCTTCTTGAAAAAATCCATTCAATTGAACAGAAATTCGGACGCGACAGAAGCCTTGAATTTAGAAACGGTCCGCGCTCCTTGGACATTGACATAGAGCTTTTTGGAAATCAGACTGTAAAAAAAGAAAATCTTGTGATTCCGCATGAGCGTCTTTTAGAAAGAGCGTTTGTTCTTGCGCCTTTTCTTGAAGTTTTGCAAAAAAATGCCGATGTTAATAAAGCGGACATAGAATTCTACGGAAAAAAACTGGAGCTTTTAAAGGATCAGCGGGTGGAAAAATATTGTTCGTTTTAAAAATATTGCTTCGGAGCGCAAAATGGAACAAGAACGGGCAGTTTGCCATAGAAAATTTATGGCAGGAACATTTGAAGGACCTCTTGATCTTTTATGGAGTCTTATACGCGAAAATAAAATAAACATCTATGATATTCCGATTGCGGAAATTACAGAGCAGTTTCAGGATTATCTTGACTATGCTGTTGAGCTTGACTTGCAGGATTTGAGCGAATTCTATCTTTGGGCTGCAAAACTTGCGTGCATAAAGAGCCGTCTTCTTTTGCCTGTTGAAGTGCGCTATGATGACGATGAAAGCATGGAAGATCCCCGCGAAGAGCTTGTTGAGCAGCTTATTGAATATCAGCGTTTTAAAAAGCTTTCTGTTTTAATGGAAGAGCAGGAAGAGCAGAGCGAATGGAGCTTTGAGCGCAAGAAAATCGAAAGAACGCTTCCGTTTGACGAAGATGATTCCCAGTGGAAAAAAATGGACACTTGGGCTTTGCTTCAGGATATGCAGAAGATTTTTAGGAATCTTACAAATGTGAATCCGGATGAGCGTCTTTTGAACATGGGCGAGGACATTGCTCCGAATGAAAAAATCGCCTTGATAAACGAGCTTTTGGAAAAGAAAAGCGAATGCATGTTTACAGACTTGATAACTAGAAAAGGAAACGAGCTTGACGTGATTTGCGCTTTTATGGCGATTCTTGAAGCAGTAAAATTGAATTTAGTTGAAATATATCAAAATAAAATGTTTGGAGATATAAAAATATGCAGGAAGCAGAAAGCGGCATGATTTCAGAGGAAAAAAAAGAAGTAAATGAGAATATAGAGGCTTCAGAAGATACTTTGGACGAAGCTGAAAACGACCTTGAGAAACGCCGGGCAGATTTAAATCTTGATACAGAAACTGCTCTTTTGGAAACTGTTCTTTTTTTAGAAAGCGAGCCTCAGACTGTTGAAAATCTTTCAAAGATAACAAAGATGGCTTCTAATGTAATTGAAGAATGCATTGAGCGTCTAAAAGAAAAATATTCAAATGCGGATTCAGGAATTGAGCTTTCAATGATTATCGGAGGCTGGACTCTTACGCCAAAAAGAGAATGCTTTGACTTTGTAAAAGAGCGGTATGGAAAAAAGAATGAAGGCAGATTGAGCCGCGCCGCTATTGAAACTTTGTCGATTATTGCTTACAGTCAGCCTATAACGCGTGCGGAAATCGAAAGCATCCGCCATGTAAATGTGGATAACATGATGCGTATTTTGCTTGACAGAAAGTTTATAAAGGAAGTCGGAAAAAAAGATATTCCCGGAAAGCCTGTCATGTACGGCACAACAAAAGAGTTCCTTGAATTCTTCCATTTACAGAGCATTGCCGATTTGCCGCAGCTTGATGAAAAAGAAAGCGAGAGGTTCGAACTTGCCCGTTAATAATTCAAAAGAAAAAAAAGAAGAGTCTATGCGCCTTCAGCAGTATATGGCGAAATGTGGTGTCGCAAGCCGCCGTGCCAGCGAAGAGATTATCTGCGCCGGGCGTGTTACCGTAAACGGAACTGTTGTAACAGAGCTTGGAACTAAAGTCAGCGCGCAAGACGAAGTCTGTGTTGATGAAAAAGAAATTCACCTTGAAGAAAAAAAACGTTATGTTCTTTTAAATAAGCCTTCTGGTTATGTGTGTTCCGCGAGCGATGAAAAAGGCCGCCCTGTTGCAGTTGACTTGCTTAAAGAAGCTTATTCGGAGCGTCTTTACAATGTGGGCAGGCTTGATATGTTTTCAAGTGGTCTTATTATTTTTACAAACGACGGCGACTTTGCCGCCAAACTTTCCCATCCTTCCGCAGAGCTTGAAAAAGAATACATTGTAGACACAAGCCTTCCTATGCCGCGCTTTCTTGCGGACGACTTTATGGACGGAATCAGGATTGACGGAGTTTTTTACCGCTGCAAAGATGCCCGAGAGCTTAATTCGCATAGAATGAGAATCGTTCTTGTTGAAGGCAAAAACCGCGAAATCCGCCGTGTGTTTGAAAAGTATGAAGTCGGAATAAAAAGCCTTATGCGCATAAGAATTGGCTGCGTTGGAGTTGGAGAGCTTCAGTTTGGGCAGTTCAGGGATTTGACTCAAGACGAAGTAAAAGCCCTTCTTAGACTTTGCAAAAACTAAAAAGAGGTTGTTATGGTTGTTGCTATAGACGGTCCTGCAGGAACAGGAAAAAGTACAGTTGCTGGAAAAGTCGCAAAAGACTTGAATCTTACATATTTAAACAGCGGAAGTTTTTACCGCGCCCTTACTCTTGCCTTGCTTGATTCTGGAATAAATCTTGACGATGAAAAATCCGTGGTTGACTTTGCAAAGAAGCAAAAGCTTGACTATGTGAACGCAAGGCTTATTCTGAACGGAAAAGATGTTGACGATTTGCTTCATCAGGATAAAGTTGACTCTAATGTTTCAAAAGTTTCTTCTTTTGTTGAGCTTAGGCATTTTGTCAATTCAAGAATGCGGCAGATTGTAAAAAGCCTTAGCATAATTTGCGAGGGCAGGGACATGACAACTGTTGTGTTTCCCGACGCGGAATTCAAGTTTTATCTTGATGCCAGCGTTGATGTTCAGGCAAAGAGACGTTTTGATCAGGGAGTCAGCGGACTTTCACTTGAAGAAATAAAAGACGCTATAATCAAGCGTGATGAAATGGACAGAAACAAAGCTGAAGGCTCTCTAAAAAAAGCAAAAGACGCATTCTATATTGACACTTCAGACTTGACCATAAATGATGTTTGTGCAATAATCGAAAGCAAAATAAAATCAAAAGGGTTTGCTATGGAAAAGGAAGTGGAAAAGAATGGTGCCCAGGGCTCCGACAACATTTACACACAATTAGAAGCATCTATTAATAACATGGAGCCGGTTGAAGACGGTGCTAATGTAAAGGCTACTGTTGTTCAAGTTACAGATGATATTGTATTCGTTGACGTAAACTGCAAGTCAGAAGGAAAAATTCCTGTAGCTGAATTTGCTGGCAATCTTCCAAAAGAGGGAGATGTAATTACAGTATATCTCGTAAGCCAGTTTGGAAAAAACGGTCCTGTTGTTTCAAAGCAGAAGGCCGATGAAAAACGCCTTTGGGAAGAGCTCAAAGTTGCTGCCGAACAGAAAACTCCTGTAGAAGGTGTTATTTCTTCTGTTACAAAAGGCGGATATATGGTTAATCTTGGTGGTGGAATTTCTGCATTCCTTCCAATTAGCCAGGCAGATGCTCAGAAAGTTGAAAAAGAAGACAAGCTTATCGGCGTAAAGTCTAAGTTCTATGTTGAGCGTCTTTATAGCAACGGCAAGCGCAATGTTGTTGTAAACCGCCGCAAGTATCTTGAAGAGCAGATTAACGAGAACCGCGATAAATTCTTTGAAACTGTAAAGATTGGCGACACAGTAAAAGGTGTTGTAAAGTCATTCACAAGCTTTGGCGCATTTATTGACCTTGGCGGATTTGACGGTCTTCTTCACATCAATGACATGAGTTGGGGACACGTAACTCGTCCAAAGGATTTTGTAAAAAAAGGTCAGGAAATCGAGCTTAAGGTTATCCGCCTTGATCCAGAGGGAAAGAGAATCAACCTTTCTCTTAAGCATTTTACAGAAGATCCGTGGGTTCACTTTGAAGAAAAGTACCATGTAAATGATATTGTAAAGGGAAAAGTTACTAAAGTTCCTGACTTTGGCGCATTTATTGAACTCGAAGAGGGAATTGAAGGTCTTGCGCATATTTCTGAATTCAGCTGGACAAAGAAAATCAACAAGCCGTCTGACATGGTAAAAGAAGGCGATGAAGTTGAATGCATGATTCTTGGCTATGATATTCAGGGCGGACGTGTTTCTCTTGGTCTTAAGCAGGTTACAGAAAATCCTTGGGATTCAATTGCTGAAAAATATCCTGTTGGAACAAAAGTTTCTGGCAAGGTTGTAAAGATTGCGAACAGCGGCGCATTTGTTCAACTTGAAGATGGCATTGACGCTTTCCTTGCTGGCGAGGATCTTTCTTGGACAAAGAAAATCAAGCACCCTGGAAGCGAAATCAAAGTTGACCAGCCTTTGGATGTTGTTGTTTTGGACTGCGATCCAGAAAACCATAGAATCCGTGTTGGTGTAAAGCAGCTTACAGACAATCCTTGGAAGGCTTTTGCTGAAGAATACAGAGTTGGCGGAACTCTTGAGGGCGAAGTTACTTCTATCAACGACTTTGGAATCTTTGTAAAAGCTCCTAATGGAATTGAAGGTCTTGTTAACAAAGCAAACCTTAGCGATGACCGTGATGTTCCGTTTGAGGAAGCTGTAAAGAAATACAATGTTGGCGATAAAGTTAACGTTTACGTTGTTTCAATTGATGTGGACAAAGAGCGCGTTGCTTTCTCTGTAAAGGAATACAAGAGGGCTCAGGATCGTGCTGAAATTTCACAGTATATGTCTTCTAGCAATGATGACAGAGCTTACACAATTGGCGACAGTGTAAAGAGCCACGCAGAGTAAAAACAAAATCAATGAGTGGAAACAGTTTGATTTCTTTAGACAGACTAAAGTCACTCATTGAAATTAATACACGCATAAATTTAAATTATGCGGATCCAGATACATTGCTGGTTTCAATTTTGGAATCAGCAATGCTTATGGTTAAATGTGAAGCCGCATCTCTTCTTCTTGTGCGGAAAGAAATCAATTCACTGGAATTTTATATCAGTCTTGGTCCTAAAAATTCCGAAGTTAAGAAAATCCTTGTTGAAAAAGAATCAATTGCTGGCTGGGTTGCAGAAAATTGCCAGTCGGTCATAATCAATGATGTAAACAGCGATCCCCGCTTTAATTCCACAGTTCAAAACACAACAAAATATGTTACAAGAAACATGATAGCTTTTCCTATGAGCGTGAAAGGCGAGTGCGTTGGCGTTATCGAGCTGATTAATAAAGCGAATAATGGCGACTTTACTGCTGACGATCTTGAAATTCTTGAGCTTTTGGGCGAACAGGCGGCTGTTGCTTACCAAAATGCCTTGCGCTACAGAAAAAATAAGGTTCAGCTTAATGCGCTTCAATATGTAGTTGACGCTGGCAAAGACTACCATCCTTTTATTGCGCGGAATCCTCTTGTTCTTTCTTTAATTGAAAACATAAAGCGCGCTTCTGCGATTAATTCTTCTGTCTTGATTACAGGCGAAAGCGGAGTTGGCAAGGAGCTTTTTGCAGAGCAGATTCATCTTTTGAGCAACAGAAAAAACAAGCCGTTTGTCCGTGTGAGCTGCGCTTCTTTAAGTCCGTCTTTGCTTGAGTCTGAATTCTTTGGCCACGTAAAGGGCGCTTTTACCGATGCTGTTTCCGCAAGAAAAGGCCGGTTTGAAATGGCTGACGGCGGAACGATTTTTCTTGATGAAATTGGTGAACTGCCTTTTGACTTGCAGGCTAAGCTTTTGCGTGTGATTCAGGAAAAAAAGTTCGAGCGCGTTGGTTCTTGCGATACGATTTCAGTTGACGTAAGAATCATTGCCGCAACAAACCGCGACTTGGAAGCGATGATAAAGGAAGGCGCTTTTAGAAGCGACTTATATTTTAGGCTGAATGTTCTTCCGATTGCAGTTCCGCCTTTGCGTGAGCGCAGAGACGAGCTTGAAGATTTGTGCGAATTCTTTTTGAACAAATTCAAGGCTGAAATACATAAGGAGTTTCTTGGTTTTTCTGAAGCCGCAAAAAAAGCAATTTATTCTTATATGTGGCCGGGAAATATCCGCGAGCTTGAAAATACAATTGAACGTGCCTGCATAATCGGAAATCCGCCTTTTATTCAGCTGAACGATTTGAGGCTTCCTGTGGATTCTGAAAATTTGCCGGAAACTGCTGAAATTCAAAACTGCGCAGAAGAGCTTTCTCTTATGAAAGACCGCAGCTTGAAAAATGCGCTTTCGGAATTTAAAAAGCAGTATGTTGAGAGAATTCTAAGGGAAACGAATTGGAATCAGACTGCCGCCGCAAAAATTCTTGATATTCAGCGCACTTATGTTTCAAAGCTTATTTCTGAGCTGAATATCCGCAGGACTTGACTTCAGGTTTTGACAAAAAAACTGATATTCTATATAATAAAAAAATATTCGGAGTAAAAAATGTCTAAGGAAAAAAAAGCTACTGCAAATGTAAAAATTGAAGATTTCATTATTAAAAATAGAAAAATATTTGTTTGCGCTGTGGCTGTTTTGGTTGTTGCCGCTGTAGTTGTTTGTACAGTGTTTGCAATTTCTGATTCAAATAAGAAAAAAGATCTTGCTGCTATTGATTCAATTGAATATTCTTATGCTTCGAAGTCAGGCGGAATTGAAGATGATGAAATTGCTTCTCGCCAGGCAAAAGCAGAGGAAGCTCTAGCTCCATATCTTTCAAAGAAAAATGTTGCCGGTGTTCGTGCAAATATGCTTTATGCGGACATTGCCTTTGCAAAAAAGGATTTTACAAAAGCCCTTGATTGTTATCTAAAGGCTGCTAATGCTTCTAAAAAAGCTTATACTTATGCAGAATGTATGTACAATGCCGCTGTTTGCGCAGAAGAGCTTTCTAAAAATGACGATGCTGTTGCTTATTATAAGTCTGCCGCAGATGTAAAAGATTTTTATCTTGCTTCCCATGCGCTTTTTAACGCCGCAAGAGTTTCAGAGCTTTCAGAAAATTATTCTAATGCTGCGGAGCTTTATCAAAAGACAGTTGATTCTTACAGCGGATATGAGTGGGCAAATCTTTCAGAAAGCCGCCTTATTGATTTAAAGGCAAAAGGAAAAATTGACTAAAAATCAGTATTCTTATAAAGAAAAAATTGGCGGTGTTTGTTTTGCAAAAAAATTAAAAACCGCCTTTTTTTTATTTGCTATGATTTTTGTCAGTTGCGGTTTGGATACTTTTTATTACCTTGAGCCGCCAAAAACTGACGGACACACGACAAAATACACAAGCACTGATAGACCTCAGCTTTATTTTTCTTTTCTGACCAATGAAGAAGGCGACAATTCTGATTACGGTTCGTCTGACTTTTCTTTCCTTGGAACTGAAGTCTATTACAAAATTTATAATAATTATTCTGCAATGGTCAGTGCGCAAAGTTCGATTGACTCATTGAATTCAAGCAGTGATGTTTCGGCTGCGGCAACGAATATTATAAACTCAAGAAATTATAAGACGCTTTTGTTTTCTTTCTATAACAAAACCCCTTTGATTCCTGAAAACAATGATGACCGATATGTTTATATCCGTCTGAATAGCATTAGCGGGCAAACTGAATATGCTTCTGTTGTTTGCTACGGAACTTCTGCAATGGAAAGTTATATTGCTGGGTCAAGCGGTGTAACTTTGATTGGAAAGCCTTTGCGCAATGTGAGTTCCGGTTCAGGCTACGGATTTGACTTCAATAAAACTGACAATAATAATCCGCTTCCAGTTTCAAGTGATGAAGATGTAAGCTGGTCAAGCTCTAGTTCCGAAGATGGAGTCTGGTATGTTGATATGTGGGCAGTTTCTGTGGGGCGGGATTCAAGCTATTCTCCGTCTTACAGCAAACTGCTTCACCTTGGCTCGATTTCAATACGAGAAGATTGGTACAACTAGTCTTATAAGATTTCAAGGATTTTATTTATAAATGCGCAGTTTTTTTCCATGTCTTCTTTTAGCTTCCATGGCGGATTCATTATAAACATTCCGCTTCCGTAAAGATGAGAGCCTGATTCTGCCTTTGTTTCCTCTGGATTTTTTGTAAGTAGCTCAACTTTAAAGCTTTCGCAAGGAGTTGTTCCTAGTTTGCAGAAGTCTTCAAGTTCTGTTAAAAGCTGTGAAGTTTCATTTTTTCTGCGCAGCAAAAGCGGATACCAAAGCGCAATGATTGCTGTGTTCCATTTTTTTCTTACAGTTTTTAATGCCTCACAGACTTTTTTGTAGTCATCTGCATCTTCGTAGCTTGGATCGCATAGAACAAGTCCGCGTTTTATTAATGGCGGTGTGAGTGCGCAAAGTGCATGGTAGCTGTCTTCGTTGTGAATTACAACTTTGCAGTTTTTCATGTTGCTTTTTAAAGATTCAATTGCTTGCGGATGTTTTTCTACAAAATGAAGGCTGTCTTTTTCCCTTGAATAAAGCCGTTCAAGTTCCGGGCTTCCTGCGTATTTTTTTTCTTCAAGATAAGGAGATTCTCGTTCTATGTATTCTTTTAGTCCGTGCGGAAATTCCTGCGAAGTCCGTTTGTAGAATCTGTATATTTTTTCTATTCCGTCTTTTGCCTCATTTGTCTTTAAAAGGCGTTCGTCATCAAGGCTGAATATTCCGGCTCCCGAATGGCTGTCTATTATTGTAAAAGGCTTTTCTTTTTTGCAAAGGGAATCCAAAATCAGGCAAAGGCAAGTGTGCTTTAAAATGTCTGCAAGATTTCCGGCGTGATATTCGTGCTGATAGCTTAGCATTTTTCAATTTCCTTTATCCAAAGCTGTGCGCTTGCGTCGCTAGGCATTCTCCAGTCTCCCCTTGGCGAAAGATTTACGGTTCCAACTTTTGCTCCGTCTGGCATACAGCTTCTTTTGAACTGCTGGCTGAAAAATCGTTTGTAGAAATTCTTGAGCCATTTTAAAATGATTTCTTTTGTGTATATTGTTTTTGTTGCCTTGTCTTCTTTTCCAAGAAAAGCTTTTTGCGCAAGGAAATAAATTTTCCGTGGAGAAAATCCCCAGCGCAAAACATAGTAAAGGAAAAAATCATGAAGCTCGTAAGGACCTACGATTTCTTCTGTCTTTTGGCTTATTTTTCCTTCTGAAGGCGGAAGAAGTTCTGGGCTTACAGGGGTTGCAAGAATATCATTTAGAACATCAGAAAGATTTTTGTTTCCTTTTTCAATCGCCTCCTCAGCAAACCAAGCAACAAGATGACGGACTAAAGTTTTTGGAATGCTTGAATTTACTCCGTACATGCTCATCTGGTCGCCGTTGTAAGTGCACCAGCCAAGCGCAAGTTCGCTTAAATCTCCAGTTCCGATTACAATCCCATTGCACTTGTTTGCAAAATCCATAAGAACTTGAGTGCGTTCTCGTGCCTGGCAATTTTCGTAAGTTACATCGTGCGTGTTTATGTCCTGGCCTATATCTTTAAAATGCTGAATCACAGCGTCTTTGATATTTATTTCTTTTAAGGTTGTTCCCATTCCCTTTGCAAGCAGGCAGGCATTGTTGAATGTTCTGTCTGTTGTTCCGAAGGCGGGCATTGTTATAGAAAAAATTTTTTCTCTTGAAATGCTGCATTTATCAAAAGCTCTTGCGCATACTAAAAGCGCCAATGTTGAATCTAGTCCACCGCTAAGTCCTATGACCGCTCCCTGCGCATGGATGTGCCTTAGCCGTTTTGCAAGCCCTTCCGACTGCATTTCAATTATTGAAAAACATCTTTCTTTTCTTTTTTGAATATCAGAAGGAACAAATGGATGAAGCGCAATTTTTTCATAGAGCTGCTCGTCTATGTTTTCCGCAAAATGTTCCTGCTGAAGTCCGCTTACAAAAATTGTCTTGTATTCAGATTTTGCAAAGCTTGTGCTTCTTGAAAATGTTGTGGACTTGATTCTGTCTTGTGTGAGTTTTTCTAAATCGATGTCTGCTATAAGAAAATCCTGCGTGTTTTCAAAAAGAGCGGATTCGGCTTTTATTGCGCCGTTTGCTGAGATAATGCTGTGCCCGCTGAAAATCATGTCAGTGGAACTTTCGTCGTGGCTTGCGTTTGCGTAAATGTACGCGCTTACTGTTTTTGCGGAATGACCTGCCACAAGCATCCGCCTGTATTCTGCTTTTCCTGCGACTTCATTGCTTGCGCTCAAATTTGCAATTATCGTAGCTCCGTTTAAAGCGTGCCTTGTTGAAGGTGAAAACGGAACCCACAAATCTTCGCAAAGTTCCGCGGAAATTTTTATGGAGGAATCATTTTCGTCCTGAATAAAAATGTCTGTGCCAAACGGAATGTCTTCCAAGCCTTTGCAAAGTGAAATTTGTTTTACTGTGTTTTCAGAAAATGAAGCGAACCAGCGGCTTTCATAGAATTCAGAATAGTTTGGAATAAAAGATTTTGGGATTAAAGCAAGAACTTTTCCTTTGTAAACAAAAGCTGCGCAGTTGAACCGTTCCGAGTCCAGTTCAACAGGAAGCCCTACGCAAAAAAGAACATTGCAGTTTTTTGTTTCTGCGCAAATATTTTTCAAGGCAAGATAGCATTCTTCCTGAAGCGTTTTTTGTGCGAATAAATCGGCGCAAGTGTAGGCACAAATAGAAAGCTCTGGGAACACGAGAAGCTTTATTTTTTTGTCCTGGGCTTTTTTTACAAGTTCAATTATCTGCTTAGAATTGAAGTTGCAGTCCGCCACAGAAAGTGAAGGTGAAACGCTTGCAACTCTGAAAAATCCGTAGTTCATAAATCGATTATACGAATTATCAGCAGAAAATTCAATTTTTTTATGTGTAACAGGCTAGAATGTCGTCCTGGCTGTTTTTAAGAAGCTCTATTACATCTGGCCGGAATGCGTCTTTGTCTTCCATAATTGTGTTCATTGCCATATTGAATTCGGCTGCGCTTATTTCTTCCGCGGAAAAAAAGTTTATGCAGAATTCTATTGCGATTGCGCACATTTGGGTGTAGATATTGTTGATGCTGCTTTTTAGTCCGTGCGGCATTCCTCTTCCATCGTAGCGTTCGTGGTGGTGCATGCAGATGTCGGAACAGACTTTTACAAAGTAGGCGACACTATGCGAACTGTTCACGCCCACAAAATCTGCTCCTGCAATTGTATGTGTTTCTGGAATGTCATCGATTTCTGACTGGGAATAAACCTTGAATTTTTCGTGGCTTACAATCATTCTGCCTATGTCATAGAAATATGCCGCGCGGCTGATTATTTCAATTCCTTCCGGCGTAAGATCTTTTGGAGCTTTTGTCGCAAAATAATTTTCAAGCATAATATGCACAATTTCACTTACATGGATATAAAGGTCATCGTTCTTTTTTTCGCCTTTAAGATAAGTAAGATAAACACGGCGGAGCTTGTCTGCATAAAGAATTGTCGCCTTGAGCTCTTTGTCTGAAACTGTTCCTTTTAGCATTGAGTCGGCAAGAACTTTTTTTGCGAATATCGATTTCAGCTTTGAAAGAATCTGCTCGCTGTCATAAGGTTTCTTGAAAAATCCTGACGCTCCAAAATTTGCAGCTCTTATAATGTTGTCTTTTTTTGCTTCAGAGGAAATGAGCAGAATCACCATTCCCGAGTGCCTTGACTTGTCGAGCAGACTGAGAACTTCAAATCCGCTTAGTCCAGGCATATTTATGTCAATAATAAGTCCGTCTATTTTTAACGCCGGATTGTTTAGAATATCAAGCGCCGCATATCCTGAATCTGCTTCAATTACATTGTAGAAACTTGCCAGTATGTTTTTTAAAACCGCTCTGTCAATTTCAGAATCATCAACTATTAAAATCGTTGTCATCTCTTGCTCCAGTTGTTGAATATCAAAAATCGCTGAAACTGAATTTTTAAATATTTCCATTCAATTATATCATATCATTTTGAAATGTAAAGAAATAAACTTTTTAGATTTTATGCCGTTATCTGGCTTGACATGACAATCTGCTTTGCCTTGACATCTGGTGTGTATTTTTTTAAAATACTGAAAAAATTTCGCGTTTATTTTTGGAAATCTATATGCTTGAAAAAATGAGAAACATTGGCATCATGGCTCATATTGATGCTGGAAAAACAACCACAACAGAAAGAATTCTTTATTACTCTGGGAAAATTCATAAAATCGGTGAAATTGATGACGGCGCGGCTACAATGGATTTTATGAAGCAAGAACAGGAGCGTGGAATCACAATCGCTTCGGCTGCAATCACAACAGAATGGAAAGGCTACAAGATAAACATTATTGACACTCCAGGCCACGTTGATTTTACTGCGGAAGTTGAGCGGTCTTTGCGTGTTCTGGACGGAGCTGTTGCTGTTATTTGCGCTGTTGGATGGGTTCAGCCGCAAACTGAAACTGTCTGGAAGCAGGCTGATGAATTCCATGTTCCGCGCATTTGCTTTGTAAACAAAATGGACAGAGTCGGCGCGGACTTCTTTGGCGCAATGGAAGATGTCCGTAAAAAATTCGGCTGCGAGCCTGTTGCTCTTGAAATTCCTATGGGAAGCGGGCAGGACTTTGAAGGCGTTATAGATCTTCTAAAAATGAAAGAAGTCCGCTGGGATGCGGAAACTGAAGGCGAAAAATTCACAGAATCAGAAATCAGCGATGAATACAAAGAACTTGCCCAGGAATGGCGCGAAAAGCTTGTTGATGTAGTCGCTTCAAATGATGAAGAGCTTACAGACCTTTACATAGAAGGCAAGGAAATTTCTGTTGAGCAGCTTGCGTCTGCGTTGCGCAAGGCTACAATTAACAGAACTCTAGTTCCGTTTCTTTGCGGTTCAAGCCGGCACAATCAGGGAGTTCAGCCTCTTATTGATGCGATTGTTTCTTATCTTCCTTCTCCGGATGAAGTTCCTCCTGCTGAAGGAATCCACGTAAAGAAAAATGAAGAGGAAAAAATTCTTGTAAAATGCGATCCAGATTCAAAGACTCCTGCTGGCCTTGTGTTTAAAATTCAGTATGACCGCGAGGCAGGAATTCTTTGCTTTGTGAGAATGTACTCTGGAAAAATTTCAACAGGAACTCAAATTTACAATGTTGGCAAAAAAAAGCGCGAGCGTGTAAATAGAATTCTCCGTGTTAATGCGAACAGAATGGAACAGATGGACAGTGTAAGCGCAGGCGACATTGCTGTTTTTGTTGGACTGAAATTTGCGCAGACTGGAGATACTTTGGGAAGCGAAGGAATGCCTGTTCTTCTTGAAAGCGTAAAATTTCCAGAGCCTGTTATTTCAATTGCGATTGAGCCTGAAACAATGGGCGACCGTGCAAAGCTTCAGGAAACTCTTGAAATTCTTAGCCGTGAAGATCCTACGTTTACTTTCCGTGATGATGAAGAAACAGGGCAGCTCGTTATTTCTGGAATGGGCGAGCTTCACCTTGATGTTCTTGTTACGAGAATCAGAGACGACTTTAAAGTTCAGTGCAGAGTTGGTTCTCCGCAGGTTACTTACAGAGAGTCAATTTCTACTGCCGCCGATTATAAGGAAGAGTTCAGCAAAGTTCTTGCCGGAAAAGAAAATGCTGCTTGCCTTGCAATTCATATTGAGCCAAGAGAAACTGGAGCTGGAAATTCTTATACTTGCGCAGTGCATGACAATTCAATTCCAAAGGAAATTTATGAAGCAATTGAACAGAGCATTGAAAGCTGCTTTGCTTCTGGAATACGGATGGGCTATCCTTGCACAGACATAGCGGTTTCTGTAACTGATATAAAATACGATGAGCTTACAGCCTCTACTTTTGCATTTGAAGCCGCCGCCGCCGAAGCTTTTGACAAAGCGTGTGAGTCTGCAACTCCTGAACTGCTTGAGCCTGTAATGGAAGTTGACATTGAATGTCCTTCAGAATTTGTTGGAGACGCGATGAGCCAGATTACACAGCGTGGCGGAATGATTGTAAGCATGGATGAAAAGTCAGGTGAAAATGTAATTCATGCAAAAGCTCCAATGGCAAAAATGTTCGGCTTTTCAACAAACCTTCGCTCTGTAACACAAGGAAGAGCAAGCTTCGGAATGGTGTTCAGCCACTTCCAAGTAAAGGCGTAAATTCTTGGAGGACGCTTGAGCAAGATTGTTTACTGCGTTACTGCTTTGGCGGAAACATCTCCTCAGGCTGTTCCTCTTGGTGCCGCTTGCATTGCTTCCGCTGTAAAAAACAGTCCGTTTACAAAAAATATTTTTGAAGTCCGCTTGGCTTCTTTTTCTCTGGAAGGCGGAAGTTCCTCTAAGATTGAATCTGAAATTTTTTCCTGCGCTGAAAATCTTTTTGCGGTTTGCTTTAGTGTTTTTGTGTGGAATAGAACGCAGCTTGAAAGTTTGGCTCAAAAGATAAAAGAAAAAGTTTCTTCTGCTATTCTTATTGCTGGCGGTCCTGAAGTTACAGCCTCTCCGCTTTCGTTTAAAAATTTTGACTGGACTGTTTGCGGCGAAGGCGAAGAATCTGTTCCGTTGCTTATAAATAAACTTTTTAATTCTAAAAACAAAAACGAAAACTTTGAAATTCAAGGCGTATATAAAAAAGGAGAAAACAAAAAATCGTTGTGCAGAAGTTTTCCTCCATTATTGCAAAGCTTGTCCTCACCGTGGCTTGATGGAACTTTAAATCCTTCTGATTATTACGGAGCGTTGTGGGAACTTGCCCGTGGCTGTCCATTTAAATGCTCGTACTGCTATGAAAGCAAAGGTGAAAAAAAAGTTCAGTATTTTTCAATGGAACGCATAGAACGTGAACTTGAATTTTTTGCTGAAAAAAAAGTGCCGCAAGTCTTTGTTCTTGATCCGACTTACAATGCGAATAAAAAACGCGCGCTGGAAATTCTTCAGCTTATAAAAAGAAAATCACCTGGAACATTTTTTAGCTTTGAAGCCCGCGCGGAATTTATTGATAGAGAACTTGCCCAGGCGTTTGCTTCTATTCCGTGCAGCCTTCAGTTTGGGCTTCAAAGCATGCATAAAGAAGTTCTTGCTTTAGTAAACAGAAGCTTTGATAAAAAAACATTTGTAAAGAACATCGGCATTTTAAATAGGGAAGGAGTTGTTTTTGGATTCGATTTGATTTTCGGACTTCCTGGCGACAGCTTTTCTGGGTTCAAGCAAAGCGTGGATTTTGCGCTTTCTCTTTATCCGAACAACCTTGAGCTTTTTTGCCTTAGCGTTTTGCCTGGAACTGATTTGCATGACAAGGCCGCGTCTTTTGGGCTTGAGTGGCAGCAAGTTCCGCCTTACAATGTTTTAAAAACAAAAACTTTTTCATCTCAAGACATAGAAAAAGCCAGAAAATTTTCTTTTGCCGCCGATATTTTCTATAATAAAGGCAGAGCTGTTCCTTGGTTTAATTTGATTTTATTCCCGCTTCATGTAAAGCCTTCTGTTTTTCTTGAAAACTTTTCGCACTTTTTAGAACTGAAAAAAAATGCAGATTTTTCATTTTCTGAAATTCAAAAGCTTCAGCTTGAATTTGTTTTGTCGCAATATAAAAATCGCCATCTTGAAAAAATGATTCCGCTTGCTTCTGACATAATTGTTTTGAATAATGCGTTGAGCCTTTTTACTGCGGAAGGAAAAGAGTCTTGCATTGAACTTCATTATCATCCTGACGATTTGATGAGCGGCTACGATGTTGCGTTTTTATCTGAAAATTGCGGAAAGTTTAAAAATCGAACAAAAGTTTTCGGCGGAAAAAACGGCGCGGACTGGAAAGTTGTAAAATAAAAATGCTTTTAGTTTTTATGTTTAAAAGTAATATTTAAAATAAAAAAAGACACTTGAAAATCAAGTGCCTTCTACTGAGCTACTCGTGATTCGAACACGAGACCCACGCCTTAAAAGGGCGTTGCTCTACCTACTGAGCTAGTAGCCCATCCGTTTTTCAACGTGATTAGTATCATATACTCTAAAACAAATTTGGTCAAGAGCATTTTATTGTTTTTTCAAAATAATTCGAACAAAATTTTCCACTTGACACAGTTCGAGTTTTCTTTTTTACTTTTATTAGTTATATGAATGGACTTGTTTTAGACGGAAGTAAAAATGTTTTTCAGGTTGAATGCGATGACGGCTTTATCCGCGAATGTTCTTTAAAAGGAAAAATCTTAAAGGACGGAAAAGGCTATTACAATCCGCTTGCGCCTGGAGACATTGTTGTTCTTGACGATGATTCCCTTGAAGAAGAAAAAGGTCTTATAAAAAATCTTGTTCCCAGAAAAAATGAATTTGTCCGTTGGAATGTAAAAAAAAGACAGCCTCAGGTTCTTGCTTCAAACTTGGATTATCTTCTGATTGTTACAACTCCAGACGAGCCTCCGTTTAAGCCGCGTTTTATCGACCGTGCTCTTGTTCAGGCTGATTTTCAAAAGATAACTCCAGTAATTGTCTGCAATAAATACGAGCTTCCGCAGACGGATGAATTCAAAGAGAGGCTTTTGAACTGGGAAGAAATGGGCTACAAGGTAATCCGTTCAAGTGCAAAAACTGGAGAAGGAATCGAGGAACTTGCGAATTTCATTGAAAACAAAACTTGCGCCTTTGTTGGAAAAAGCGGAGTTGGAAAAAGTTCTATAATAAATGTTCTTGACAACAATGTTGTTTTAAAAACTGGAAGCCTTTCTAAAAAATACGGCAAGGGAACTCACACGACAACAAAAGGAACATTGATTCATCTTCAGTTGAATGAAGCTCTAATGGGCGGAAGAAAAGATGCAGTTGCAAATATAATCGATACTCCGGGTGTAAAAACTTTTTTGCTGCATGGAATTTCCGCGGAAAATCTTGCGCTTTATTACAAGGAATTTTTCCCGTTTATTGGAAAATGCAGTTTTGGAATGAGCTGTTCACATATAAAAGAAAAAGGCTGCGCAATTTGCAAAGCTGTTGAAGAAGGAAAAATTTCAAAGGCGCGCTACGAAAGCTGGAAAAAAACTTTTGAAGAATTAAAGACTGGCGTTTGGGGCGACTAATTTTTCAACTGAAAAAATCTTTTGGAATTTCTGATTCAATTGTAATTTTTTCTTTTGAAACCGGATGCACAAATTCCATTTTCCTTGCATGAAGTTTTATTCTGTCTGACTTTATTCCGCCGTAAAGTTCATCGCCTGCAATTGGAAGATTCACACTTGAAAGTTGAACTCTTATTTGATGTGTTCGCCCTGTGTGCAGCTGGCAGTCAATTTGAATAAAACCATTTTTTTCTGAAATTATTTTAAAGTCAGTTTTTGCAAAAAGTCCGCCTTTTGATTCTGGAACAGTTCCCATTTTGCAAGCCGAGCTCTTTGGTGAAATTCGCGCAATAAAATTTTCAACTGTGAATTCTTTTTGTTCAGGAATTTTTCCTGTGCAAACCGCTCTGTAGATTTTTTTTATTCCGCGGTTTTTAAACATTTCAGAAATGTCTTTGTTTATGCTCCGGCTCTTCGTGAACAATAGAATTCCGCTTGTTTCTCTGTCTAGCCTGTGCATTATTCCAACGTAAGGCGGATTTCTAAGCGAAGGATTTTTTTTCCACAAATATTCTACTGTGCAGTCGTGGGCGTTTTTTCTTTGGCCAGTAATTGTCTGTTCAGTCGGAAGAAAAGGCGGCTTGTTTATTGCGATTAAATATTCATCTTCAAAAAGCACATCGCTTTCTGTAAGTTCAAAATCTGCATCTTCGGGCTGCTTTTCAAAAAAGAATTTCTCCTTATCAATCAAAACTTTTATTGTGCTTCCAGAATTTATTTTAAATGAAGGAAGTCTGCATTGCTTGGAATTTATGTAAGCTGCGCCAGAAACAATTAAGCGCCTGATTTTGCTGTTGGAAATTTCACCTTCAAGAAGCTCTGGAATTTTTTGCCTTAAAAATTCATTTAGGGTTTCTTTTTTGTTTGCTGTCCAAGTTTTTTCAATCATCATTTTATAATAAACTGCATTTTGAATAAATTCAATTTCCACCGGTTTTTAATTTACAAAAAAAATGCAAGGTTTTATAATCTTGTAAATATGGAAAAGCAAGAAAATTTAAAGCTTGGAGTTTGCTGGATTTTATTTTCCGCATTTGGATTTGCTGTAATGGGACTTTGCGTGCGTTTGGCGGGAAATCTTCCTTTTGTTCAAAAAACTCTTTTTAGAAATCTCATTGCGTTTTTTGTTGCTTTTTCAACTTTGTGCATGAAGGCTAAAAAAGACAAGTCGGTTCTTTATGTTCCGCATGAAGCTTGGAAATTTTTGCTTTTAAGATCGGCTGTCGGCTCTCTTGGGATTTTTGGAAACTTTTATGCTTTGGGTTTTATGAATATTTCTGATGCCGCCATGCTGAATAAAATGTCTCCATTCTTTGCAGTGGTTGCAAGCATTTTTATTCTTGGTGAAAAGCCAAATTTTGTTTCGGCATTTTCATTGATTGTTGTTTTTGCAGGCTCTCTTTTTGTTATTAAGCCTACATTTGATTTTGTAAAAGTTTTTCCTGCATTGTTTGCTTTTGTCGGCGGAATGGGGGCTGGCTTTGCGTCTTGCTTTGTAAGAAAACTTCATTCGTACAATGTTTGCGGCGATTTTATAATTGTCTTCTTTTCGCTTTTTTCGAGTTTGCTTGCAGTTCCTTTTGTTTTCTTTTTCCATGCGCCTATGAGCTTGCCTCAAGTTCTGATTTTACTTTGCGCAGGACTTGGAGCTGCTTGCGGTCAGTTCGGAATGACAAACGCTTACTTTAACGCGCCGGCTTCTAAAATTTCAATTTATGATTATTCGAATATTGTTTTTGCGGGAATTCTTGGATTTGTTTTTCTTGGGCAGATTCCAGACATTTTTAGCATTGCAGGATATTTTATTATAATCGGAACTGCAGTTCTTGTTTTTATTTACAATTCAAAAATGCATCTAAAAAGTCATGCTGAAAATTAACAGGGAGTTTTGCTTTCCGCAAGGGATTTTAAAATTGATTCCATTATCTTAAAGCTTGCAGGAGTCAGCGAGTCTATGTTGTCATTCTGTGTGTGGAAAAGCCGCCAAGTGTAGGGCAGGTGCTCTTTGTATGAAAAATCTGGAATGTTTTCTTTGAGGCGTTTTTGCTTTGAAGATTCTCTGTTCATTACTGCATCTTCAAGAGATTTGTCGCTGTTGATTTTTCTTGCATAAAGCGAAGCTTCTTCTGCTGGCAAAAGTGTGATTGCGACTGCTGGAATTCCGCAGGCAAGAAAAGATGCGTTGTCGCTATACGGAACAGGAAGCGTCATCCATCTGCCGTCCGTGGCGAGCTTTAAAATATTCTGTGTTCTTGTGTAAAGGTCATTGAACTGCGATTTGAATTTTGCAGAAGCAAGGGAACTTAATCCGCTTTTTGAAAGAATTGGAATTTCGCCGCGCCCACAAGCATCAAAAACATAAACATCATCGTTTGTAATTCCAAGACGCTGAAAAGTTTTTGCAATTCCAAATGCGCCTTGGTTTGTTACTGTCCAGCCAAGTTCTTCTCCGTCTGTAAAAAAAATTCTTACGTTATGGAACGAAGGATAATTTTTAAGCCACACTGCCCAGTTCATGAGCTGCCAGTCTGCCGCGCTGTTGTCGTTTGCACCTGGACTTTCTGGAACTCTGTCATGGTGGGCAATTACAGTTTTTATTTTAAACTGGGGATTGTAGCTTGAAGGAGCGAACTGAACTAAAATGTGATTCTTTCCGTCTATTACAACTCGGTTGGAATTTACCCCACGGCTTTCAAGCCATTCCTGTATAAAGTCCGCCCGGTTGCAGTCTTGAGCTAGATATTCTGAAAACTCATTCGGAAGGAATCCCATGTTATTCTAGTAGTCTCCGTTTCTGCGGCGTTCGTTTGAACCGAATCTTCTTCCGCCGTCTCTTGAAAATCCTGAACGTTCACGAGGCTTTTTTTCTTCTGCATAGTTTACGCGGATTTTGCGTCCGTCAACTTCTTTGCCTGCAAGCTCAGCAATTGCCTTGTCTGTTTCCGCAGAATCTTCCATTTCAACAAAGCCGAAACCTTTTGACTGGTTTGTGTCGCGGTCAATAATAATTGTTGCAGAAACAACATTTCCGTAAGCAGAAAACAATGAGCTTAATGTGTCTTGTGTTGTCGCATAGCTTAAGTTTCCAACGTAAAGTCTTTTTGACATAAATAATTCCTTGCAGATTCACAAAGCCTTGGCAAGGAATCATGCAATATTAAAATACTATGGAAAAAATGCGCTGTCAAGTAAAATTGGCTTTGATAAATTTAGACTGTTGATTTTTAGCATTCTGTGTTATAATATCTTCTATATGAAGAAAGAAGAATTTTATGATTTGCTGGAAAGTATTCCAAAAGCCGAGCTTCATGTTCATGAGGAAGCTGTTTTAAGCAGGGAAACCGTAAAGAAAGTTTATAAGCGTAATTTTAATCAGGATATGTCAGATGAGGAATTCAACTCTCTTTTTGAATACGATGATTTGACGGGCTTTCTTTCTTCCTTTATAAAAATTCAGTCTTATTTTACAAACATAAATGACTTTGAATATATGTTCAAGGATTTTGAAGACTACTTGGACAAAAACAATATTGTCTATTGCGAAACTTTTTTCAGCCCGACTTCGCATTTAAAGAAAGGCTGGAGCTTCCATGACATGATCAGCATTGTTCAAAAAAGCATTGAGCGCATAAAAGAAAATTCCGGGCGCACGGTAAAACTCATTGTTGATGTGAGCCGCTCGTTTGGCGTGGAAAACGCAATGAAAAACTTGGATCTTGTGCTTGCTGAAAAAAGTCCTTATATAGTTGGAATTGGGCTTGGCGGCGATGAAAAGAAAGGGCCTGCCGCGGAATACAAAGATGTTTTTATAAAGGCAAAAGAAAACGGACTTCATGTTGTAACTCATGCTGGAGAAAGCTGCGGCGTTTTTTCTATGAAAGACAGTCTGGAGCTTTGCAAAGCTGAACGTCTTGGCCACGGAATCGCCGCTGCGCAGGATGCTGACTTTATGAAGTATCTTGCAGAAAATAAAATTCCGCTTGAAGTTTGCCCTACAAGCAACATTTTTATCCTAAAAGAATTCAACGGCGATATGAAAAATCATCCTGTAAAAAAACTTTACGATGCAGGTGTTTTTGTTACACTGAATACAGATGATCCTACGTTCTTTAAAGTTTCGCTTATTGATGAATACTGGAATATTTACAAAGATCAGAATTTCTCCTTGGATGAAATAAAAGAGATTATCAAGAATGGCTACAAGGCTGCTTTCATTTCCCAGGAAGAAAAGGATAACTATTGCAAAAACGTTGATTCTGCATGGGACGCTTGGTTTAAAAAATATCCAGAAGCAAAATAGCTGAATAATATTTTTGTTATTGGCATTTAAATATTGTTGCCGTGCAAAATAATTGTCATTCCCCGACTTGGTCGGGGAATCTATTAAAAGTTCAGTAGATTATCGACCGAGTTTCTTTCAGAAACATCGCAGGAACTAGCCCGATAATGACACTAAAGTATAAAATTTGAAATTGAACCTATTTTTTAATTTTTACACTAAAACTAATCTTGGTTTCTTTTCCTTGCCAGTCGGTTATCTTTAAGGTTCCTCTTCCGGCAGTTCCAGTTGTTTTTACGTAAATGCCAGACATTCCGCCTTTAAGGGAAACTGCTTTTGGACCGATTATTTCAATTGTGCCTTCCGCTTCTGCGATTACAGCTTCCTGCATAAAAGGCTGAAGATTTCCGTTTTCGTCTTCTGCACGCAAATGAACTTCTGCAACATCGTAAGTTTCTTCTTCTATTAAAACTGTGCGGCTGACTTGCGCTTTTAAAGAGGCATTTTTGCACATTGACTTTACGAGAGTTTTTACAGTCTTGCCGTTTTTAATCGCTTCAAATTTATAAGAAGAAGATTCTCCTCCCCAGTTGCCTATGTACTTTCCAAAAAGCGCGATGAGTTTTTCCTTTGAAATAACGCGCATTGCAAAAAGTTTTGCGGCTTCCAGCTTGTACTTTGCAGGAAGATTGTTCTGTCCGAATTTTCTTAATGCAAAAATCAGCTCTTTTATTTTTTCACTGTGCTTTGCAGAAATTCCTTCTTCGTTGATGAGCCTGTTTCCAATTATGTCGTCAACAGGAATCGGTCCGTGCGCAAGATTTTTAAACGGCGAATCAGACGCTTTGAATTCCTTGATAAAAATGTTGTTTACAAAAAGTTTTACAGAATCAGCGTTTGTAAAAATCCATAGGTCGCCCAAAAGTCCTTCGTTGTATTCTCCGATGCTCATGTTGGAATTTACTTCAATAAAATCCCCGGTAAAATCTTCTTGGCTTTTATAGACTGCCGCCGCTAGCTTTGGATTTCTGAACATATCCATTACGCCGTGATAGCAAATTCTATCCCCGGAACCGAATTCCTTGTGAGTGTTGTAGTCGAAGGCGCACCAGCCGCTTGAGCCTGCGCAGTCATCGTGTCCTGCAACGCTGTCAAGAACCGTGGCGTGCCTTATTGCGTGTTTAGTTCTTCTTTGCTCAGTGTCGAATGATTTTGTTGGGAACATGTGGCCTGAATGTTCTGTTACTAAATATCCGCCGTGGCTTTTTGTAACTTTGATTTTGTCAAGGCTTCCGGCGTTTTTACCTGAATGGCTAAAGTCGTTGTAAGTATATACATCTTCCAGCAAGTTGCTGTTCTTGATGCATCTTACGCCGCCAGTTGGACGAGTTGAATCTATTTTGTGCGCAAGAAAATTTGTCGCCTTGTAGAATTCATCATCGTCCTTGCTTTCGTTTATTCTTACGCCCCACATAAAGACTGAAGGATGGTTTCTGTACTGCGAAATCATTTCATCTTCATTTTCCAGAGCCTGCGCTTTCCAGGCATCGTCGCCAATGTGCTGCCAGCCCGGAAATTCCGTGAACACAAGAATTCCAAGCTCATCGCATCTGTCTATAAAATATTTGCTCTGCGGATAATGTGAAGTCCTTACATAGTTTACGCCAAGTTCGAATTTTAAAATGTCGGCGTCTTCTTTTTGGATATTCTTTGGCATTGCATATCCCACGTAAGGGTATGACTGATGTCTGTTCAGTCCGCGAAGCTTTATTTTTTTCCCGTTGAGATAAAATCCGGTTTCATCAAATTTTATTTCCCTGAATCCGAATCTTACAGTTTTTCTGTCTGCAATTTTTCCCTTTGGATTTATAAGCTCTGTAACAAGATTGTAAAGAACCGGCTGCTCAAGAGTCCATGGATGAACCGGCTGTGCGTCCGCCGCAGTAAGAATTTTGTTTCCCGGAACTCCTGTATTTATCTGCGCCACTACAGAACTTGAGCTTTCCACTCGCTGAACAATTGAATATCCTTCCGCATCAGAAGAATTCAAAGTTATTTCTGTTTCAAAATGGCTCGCCTTGGTTTTTATAAAAATGTCTTCTATATAAATAGGATTTTTTATATCAAGATAAACGTCTCTGTAGATTCCTCCGTAAGTCATGTAGTCGATTACAAATCCAAACGGCGGAATATTTAAAGACTCGCGGCTGTCCAGTTTTAATGCAAGCAAGTTGTTTCTTCCTGCTGGCAAAAGTGAGTCTGTTAGGTCAACTGTAAAAGCTGTGTAGCCGCAGCTGTGCCTTGCAAGAAATTTTCCGTTTAGAAAAACATCGCACTGATGAGCCGCGCCTTCTATTGTAAGAAGAATTTTTTTTCCTGCCCATTCTTTTTCTGTTTTAAAAATTTTTCTGTAAACGCTGAGCTTTTGATATTCGCTTTCATCAAAGCCGTTAAAAGGAGTTTCGCAAACTGAATGCGGAATTCTTACTTGCTCGAATTTTCCCTTGTATTTTGAATCCAACATCTTTTCATTGAATGACGGAGAAAATTCCCAGCCGTTGTTAAAATAAATTCTATCTTTCATTCTTTTAGTCTATTCAAAAGAATTTTTATCGTCAAGGTTGAAGCTGCCAGTTTAATTATAAAAAAGTCGCTTGTTTTGCGACCTTTTATGAAAAAATGTTCTTATAATTTGTAAAAAATCGATTTCCACCTCTTGACAAAAGTCGGGGGGGGTAGAATGAAGCTATATTATTTTTATTGGAGGGCTTTTATGAAAAAGTTGTTGGTTGCTGGGTTTTGTCTTTTGGGAGCTTTGTGCTTTATGCAGGCGCAGAATGTTGACTGGAAGAACTATGGAGCGGGAATTGAGGAAGGAGATTTTATTGTCCGTGGCGACATTGGATTTTCTAGGCACTGGAAAGCGCTGCCTTATGACGGCTCTATGAAAGTTCCGTATCTTGAAGCGTCCGTTGAGTACACAAAAAAAATCAATGAGCTTCCTTTTGGATTCGGCGGATTCATCGGATATTCGCAGGACAAGATGAAAGAAACAGCTTCAGTTGCTGGTTGGATTGATGCTCCGGATATTGAATGGAAAGGCGAGATGAATTACATTAACTTGGGTGCGTTTGCAAATTATCATATTCAAGTTCCTGTAGAAAAACTTGACTTATACGCAGGACTTCGCGTTGGACTTGAATTCTGGAACTGGAAAGTCGATTACAAGCAACCTGTCCTCGTATCAATTTATGGTAACGATGGCAGTCTTGATACTCAGTGGTATGAAACTAAAAAAGAATCAATCAAGAAAAACGGAACAAATTTTTATGCAGGAATAAACCTTGGAGCTTCATATTTCTTTACTGAAAAATTTGGCGCGAATATTGAAGTAGGCTATCCTCAGCTTATAAAAATCGGCGGAACTGCGAAGTTCTAGGATTGAAAATTCTGCGCGTTTACAGACCGTGCTTTTTTACGATTTTTTTTATGTCGGTCTTTAATGCGCGCAGGATTTCAGATTCAATCAGCTTAAGTTCTTCTGCAGAAACTGAACTATTTGAGTCTTGCGGCATATAAAGTCTGTAAGGCTCAATTTTAAGTGAGGCGGCGATTCTTTCAACAAATGAAAGTGAAGGAAAACGTTTCTTTGTTTCAATCTGCCCGATGTAGGAAGTGTCTGTCTTGCAAAGTTCTGCAAGTTTTTCTTGCGTCATGTTCTGTTCTTTGCGGAATCTTTTCAGATTGCTAATAAATGTGTCTTGTAAATCCATTGTTTATATTCTAAAAGCTACTTTTTTCTTTTTGTATACGCTTGACGCATGGTTAAATTGTGTTAAAATATAGTCTATTAGCTAATAAAATGGCGTGATTGCTTAGAAATGGGGCAAGAACGCAAGGAGAAAATTTATGGTTAAAGTTTTAAAAACTGTTATGGCGACTTTATTGCTTGCTGTAATGATTAGCAGTTGTTCCAACGGAAGTTCCGGGGGGGGCGACAGTGGTGATGGTAATTCCACATCATCATTAGCTGGAACAGTTTGGGAAGTTGGAGGCGTATACCTGTATTTATATGAGGATGGAATATGTTCTTTGGTGGCAGGATCGGCTCAGCCAGGAACTTATGATGAGTCCACAAAAACTATACATATAACATCATCTAATGGCTATTATAGTATTTCTATAGATTACACTTATGAAATTTCTGATGATACAATGATACTTTCAAAAGACGGAAAGTCTATATATTTAAAAAGACAGAGCTGATTTTTTTATTTTGCATGGTTTCTATAAAAAGAAGCCATGTAGAAGATTTTTTATTGAAACTGATAAAGTGAGTGAGATATAATTTATCAAGGATGTGAGTATGAGTGATGCAGAAAATTATAAGTTTGTTTTTTCTGAAAATGATAAAAAACTTAAGCTTTATATTAGAAAATTTGATTCTGAAGTAAAGGAAAATCAAAAAATTGATTTAACTTCTTATGACAAATTGGAAACAATCACTGAATCTTCTTTTGCAAATGAACCTGATATTTCAGAAATAAAAATGCCTTCCAGCCTGCAAACCATAGAAAAAGAAGCCTTTAAAAACTGCAGATCCCTAAAAGTTGTTCAGTTTGAAGGAAATGAAAATTCCGAACTCACAATCCAATTCAATGTCTTCAAGGACTGTGAAAAACTTGACTTTGTAAACAATTATGGCAATGTTGTTTTGTAGGTTTTATTGAAATTAATATTTATGTATTTTATACGGAGGAAAACATGGCAAACGGTATTTTTGATTCAAAAAATGGAAAAGTGATTTTTGTATGTATAAACAAATCGTACGAAAAATTGAGCAAAGGCAAAAAAGTTGCAGGAAGGGCATCTCGTTGGGACTGTGTTCGCAAATACTGGCCGATTGATGACGTAAAAAAGGCGAACGAGGCGGATTTCATCTTGGGGGTTTATCACAAGGAAATTGTAGCAGTATGCAAAATGGACAACAGAGGCTGGAGAAAAATTTCAGATGACAGCCAGTTAAGAAATGGTTTTAAGAATGACGCTGAAATAATTGAATGTCCTACTTTGCTTTCCAGATATGCGTTTTCTGGTGAAATTGTTGATGATTCTCCATATCTAGGAATGGAAATTCCAAGTGAATGCGGATTTAACCAATCAAGAATAGTAACGTATAATTACTGATTTCTAAAATATTTCATTTATTTAAAAACTGATTTTATATTTTCAAGTCATAGAAACAGGAGATGATTGGCGATGAGTGGCAGTTATATTGAAAATTGGAATTTGTTGGTATCACAGCATTCACAATTCTATAATCAACCTGAATGTAAAATTCAAAATCTTTGGGAAACTTACTTTTCTGAAATATTCGGATTCAGCAAGATATTTAGTGAAATCGATTCCCAGCGGAAACTTCATATCGGCTCTAGTGACAGAGAAATTCCTGATATAATTCTGAAAAAAGGCAGTAAAGATTTATTTATTGTGGAGCTGAAGCAGTATTCTTTTACAAAAAATGATGATTTTGAAAAACAACTTTTAAACTACATGAGTCACACAGACCTTAGGCTTTCAGTCGGTATTCTCGTCTGTGAAAAACTTTATCTGTATTTCTATAATCATTCTGACAACAAAAGCGATTGCCTTGAAATTCCTTTTGAAAAGGACAACGAGCTTGGAATAGAATTCATGGATCTTTTCAATAAAAACAATTTTGATGTAGAGAAGGTAAGAGATTTTATTCAATCTGAAGCCAAAAACAAAAATGATATTTCCAACATAAAAGCAGAAATTTCAGAAGAGCTTGTAAAAAATCTTTTGACGGAACATTTTACAAAAACTTACAACAAAGATGTTGTTGAATCCGCGCTAAAAGGATTTTCATTTATTTGCTCCGAAAGAAATAGTATGAATGCTGGAACATCTGCTGCTCAGAACTTTTCTGTTCCATTTAGTTTGAACGGAAAAAATAATGCACAGTTCACGGTGAATGGAGTTCCTGTTGGAGGAAAATGTCCTACTGTTCGCTATGTAATAGAAACTTATGTAAAAAACAATCCGGTAATAACTTTTGAGCAATTGCAAAAAGCTTTTCCTGATGAATCTGCGCGACCTGGATTTGGAAAAGTTGTAAGGCGTTTTGAAGACGTAAAGGAAAATGAATGGGGCGGCCACAGATTTAACAAACATCCAATAATTTTGTCTGATGGCCAGCAAGTTGCTGTGAGCACACAATGGGAACCGCAAAATATAAAGAATTTTATAAGAGCCGCATCGGTACTTGGTTTTGACATTTCTTCCGACTCATAGTTTTCAAAAGTCCCCCGTTTTGCGACTTTTTTAGTTTGCATTGCCGTACAATTTGTCAAAACTTAAAAGAAAAGAGAGATTATTTTATGTCCGAGAATGCTGAAAAAACTGACAAGAAAAAAGAGCCTGTTGTTTTTGAAAATGTAAAGGTCTACATTGAAAACTGTGGCAAAACCTATGAGTATTTTATGACGGATGACATCGATATTCTTTGTGGTAAACTTTGCGAGCTAGGTTATCGCCAGATAGAGATAGAAGATTGGCGTTTAAATCCTAATTTAGATAAGCAAGTCCGTGATAAAATGAAAAATCTTGGGTGTTGTTTTTCTATGATTTCCAGAAAAGATGAAAGTTCTTTTGTGTATTACTGGGGAGGTGCTCAGCATCTTTCTTATATGATTTATCTTGATGAACTTTTGGAAGATTCTAGTTATTTTATAAAAAAGCAGTTTTTGAAACTGAAAAGTAGTGTTGAATTTTCTAGGTGTTTTAGCAATTATGATAAAAATAATGCTTGCAGTCCTTTGATGATAGCTGTTATGGCGAATAGTATAGAATTTGCTAAAGTTTGTATTGCAGATGGCGAAGATGTTAATTTCTGCGATAAAGATGGATTTCCTCCTCTTTTCCATGCGGTTGCTTATAAAAATACTGAAATGGTTGATCTTTTAGTAAAAAATGGCGCAGATGTAAATTTTCGCACAGATAAAAATTTTTCAATTTTTTCATATGCGTGCAATATCAATCATAACGATTCCTGTACTGAGATAATAAAAATCCTAAAAGATGCAGGAGCGAAAACTGACAATAGTGGTGTAGTTACAAAGATTCCAAAAAAATATCTTACATTTAATTCTTGTTTGGAATATTTTATTCAGATTTCTATACTGAACGGTCTTGAAAAGCCATCTCAAATTTACAAGAACACGAGCATTGGCGGCGAGGGCGGAATTGATAAGCGCGCGTTTTCAAAAATCAGAAGCCAGAAAAATCCGAACTATCATCCCAAAAAGAACACTGTCTTTCTCCTTGCTCTCGGAATGAACCTTACAGTTGAGCAGACCGAGCAGCTGCTGTTCAGCGCGGGTTATGCTTTTGATGAAAAAAGTAAATTCGACATGACAATCAGGGACTTTATCCAGAAGCGGAATTTCAGAATTGAAGAAATTGAAAATGCTTTGTTTGAAGCAACCGGAAAATATCTCGGACAAAAAGAAGACTCAGAAAAATAACGGAAAAAAAACGCATAATACAGGGCAAACGCATTATAAATAATTTAAGTAAAGTTTGCGCGAAGGAACGGTTTCTGGGGCAAAAACACTCTGATTGTTGCGGCCGCGTGAGCGGGTAATTCTATAGTTACTTTGCAACAATCAGCGTGTAGCGCATTATTGCGCGATTTTGAACTAGGAAACCGTGTCTGAAAGGCAATTTTATGCTGAATACATTTATAATGCGTTTGCCCTAGCACATAATAAATATAAAATTGCAATTTTCTTTGAATGCAATTATAATTTTAATATATTAAAAAATTATAGGAGGCATCTCATGATTGCAGTCAAGGCTTATTATGACGGAAAATCTTTTGTTCCTCTTGGAAATATTACTTTTAAATTAAAACAGTCGGCTATAGTCGTTGTGGATGAAGAAAATGATTCTGCTGAAAAATTTGTTTCATGCCGCGGACGTGCGGCTAGTTATGCGAATACATCGTTGATTCACCTTGAACAGGAAGTTGCTTCTTCTGCTTTTTCTGGAAAATAAAAATGACTCTCATAGATACAAATGTTATTCTCCGCTATCTTTTGGATGATATTCCAGAACAGGCGGACAAAGCAGAATCTGTTATAAAGCAAGGTTCTTTTACTTTGCCAGAAATTATTGCCGAAGTTGTGTATGTGCTGACCAAGCTTTATAAAGTTCCTAGAAATGAAATAAAATCAATAGTTGCTCCTTTTTTAGATGAAATTGAAATTCAGAATAAGGAAGTTATTGTTAATGCGCTTTCTATTTTTTCTGAAACTGCATTTGACTTTGTTGACTGCATTATAATTTCAAGAAAAAAACTTCTTAATGAAGCTGTTTTTACATTTGATAAGAAACTTTCTTCAAAATTAAAATAAGCCATTCCATTTTTAATGTCATTAAAATTGCAATTTTCCTTGAATGCAATTATAATTTAATTGATTTGTAATTTTGAATTTTTGCGAGGTTTGTATGCCGTTAAAGCTTATAGGAATTTTATTTTTGGTTGTGCTTGTCGCTCTTCTTACTGGATTTAATCTTTCTAATAAGTGCTCAATCTGGTTTTTTCATAGCTTTGAAGATATTCCGGTTTTTGCAGCTCTGCTTTCCGCTTTTTTGGCTGGCGTTGTAATTACGCTTCCGTTCACATTTGGAAAAAAACGAAAAACGGAATCCCTTCCTGAAACAAAAAAGAAAGAAAAAAAATCCAAGCAGAATATTCAGCAAGAAGAATCTCCTTTACAGCAGCCGCAGGAAAATGCTGAATGAAAAAGTTATTGCTTGCATTTTATGTTTGTGTTATTTCGACTTCAGTTTTTGCGCAGAATAAAAAATCCGCGGAAATCATAAAAAAGGAAGCCTTAAAGCAGGAAACTGTTCTTGACTCAATTGACTATTTAAAGCGCAATCTTGACTTTGCCGATACTGCCGCGGACACTCGTTCTCTTCTATATTATACTGGAACTTTGCAGGAACAGCTTGGGCTTTATACTGACGCTGGAAATTCCTATGCAAAGGCAGCTGGCATTGCGGCGCATGACGCTTCAAATATGCCAAAGGTTACTTCTGAGCAGCTTGTTCTGAATGCTGTGCGCGCGAATCTTTGTGCTGGCAACTGGGAAACAGCCGACTCTTACTTGAACAGCGCGGTCAGAAATTCCAAGAATGAAACAGTTTCAGCCACAGTCAAGCTTTATTCTGTTTGGAGTGAACTTTGCAAGGCATCTTCTGTTCCCGGCGCGGATATTTCTGATTCTGTGGAGCTTTTAAAAGCGTACAGTTCAATGCAGTCCATGAAAAGTGTAAAGGCGCAAGTTCTTTTTACTTTGTGGCATTTGACTTCTGCAAGAGTATATGCGGAAGAACTTAACCGCGAATTTCCTTTAAGCCCGGAATCCTCTGTTGCAAATGGAAAAAGCCAGATAATGCGCGTTCCGTTCTGGTACTTTGTGCCGAAAGAAAATTCCGCTTCATCTTCACAAAGCCGCTACACTGAAAATTCAGAAACGCCAGCGAAAGAATCTTCTGTTCAGCCTGAAATTCCTTTGTCGCAAAAACATCCTGGAAAAAAACAGCAGCTTGGTCTTTTTAAGAAAAAAGAAAACGCTGACGACTGCATAAGAAATGCAAAGCAAAAAGGCTTCAACGCATACTGCTACACAGAAACCCGCTCCAGCGGAACTACATATTTTATAGTCGCTGTGGACGAAAACTCCAGCATGACAATGGGCCAAAAACTAAAAAACGCCGGCATAGACTGTTATACGATTGAATAAAAGTTGCCACACGAATTTGAAAAATTGAACAGATTTTTTTATATATTGAATGAATTTGAAATAAAAATGGAAGATGGCGTTGTAAACGATTTAAATGTAAGAATTAGGCTTGAACCAAATACAAAAGGACTTGTTTTAGGCAAAGTTCAAACTGGAACTAATGTAAAAATAATAAAACAATCAGAACCATATATAGCTGATGGCAAAAATAATTGTTGGTATCAAATACAACTGGATGGCTATCCTATATGCTGGATATTTGGAGGGTATATATCCAAGAAAGAGGATTATTTTAAGAATTTTGGAGTAATAGAATAATTTTTCATATTTGTCAGTTCTTTTTTGTGTGTACAAACACTGCACGTCATGCTATTATAAACCTTGGAGGTACTATTATGGCAGTTGCATTAAAAGACGTAAGAATTGATCTTAGGGCAAGTTCAAATCAGAAGTCCCTCCTTGAACGGGCTGCGGAACTTAAGCATATTTCTCTTTCTTCATATATTCTTGCAACTTCATTGAATCAGGCTCAACTTGATTTAGCTGAAAATGAAACGCTTGTGCTTTCCAATCGGGATAGAGATTTAGTCATGAATCTGCTTGATAATCCACCAGAGCCAAACGAGGCTTTAAAAGGTTTGTTTAAATGACCAGCAGATTAAGATTAGTTTCGGTGAAAGAAATAAATCCAAAATCTGCCCTTAAAAAATTTGATTGTGAAGTTGAAGTCTTGAATGAATTTCTTTTACGGTATGCACTAAAGAATGACGAACTTGGCATTGGAAAAACATTCGTTGCATTGGATGAAAAAAATCAGATAGCAGGATATTTCACATTGGCAACGGCACAAGTTGCGTATCAAGAAATTCCTGATGATTTCAGGGGAAAATTGCCAAAATATCCTATTCCGGCATTAAGAATTGCACGGCTTGCGGTTGATAAAGATTTTAAAGGAAAAGGAATTGGAAAATGGCTTTTGGCGCAGGCATTTACAATGGCGATTCACGTTGCTGATGTAACGGGTTTATATTTTATCATTGTGGATGCAAAAGAAACTTCAAAAAGCTTTTATGAGCATTACGGTTTTTATAAGTTTTTTGATGAAGATTTATCTTATTTTATTTTGGTTGATATTGTTAGAAAGGCAATGCAGAAATCATAGTTTTTATTCTATCTGCAAAAAAAAAGCCACCAGGTGTTTTAGTTCCTAGCGGCAGTTTTTTCAATATAACGGCTTAAAATCCTTTTACAAATTCTTTTTTAAGGAAGTCAAGGTCAAGCTCTGGATAAAGAACGTGCTTTGAAAGAAGCTCCTGGACTTCTTTTTCTGCCTTTGCCTGAACAGAGCCGTCAAGCTCAATTTTTCCTTTTGCAGGCTTTCCGTCCTTTGTAAGTCCTGGCTTTGTTCCTTTTAAAACAAGGTCAATAATTTCCGCAACTTTCTTCATGTCGTTTTCATCCATGCCCAAAGTTGTAAGCCCCGGAGTTCCAATGCGGATTCCAGAAGTCCACCAGGCGCCGTTCTTGTCATAGGGAAGGGCATTCGCGTTTGCTGTAACACCGCATTTGAACAGTGCCGCCTCTGCCTGTTTTCCTGTAAGTCCGTAAGTTGTAACGTCAACGAGCATAAGGTGGTTGTCTGTTCCGCCGGTCTGAAGCTTCATTCCTTTTTCAATGCAGGCTGCTGCAAGTGCCTGGGCATTCTTTACAACATTCTGTGCATAAGCCTGATATGCAGGAGTTTTTGCTTCTTTAAATGCTACAGCCTTTGCCGCTACAATGTGATTTAAAGGACCGCCTAGAACCATAGGGCAGCCTTTGTTCACGTAGTCTGTAAATTCCTTCTTGCAAAGAATGAGCGCGCCGCGTGGTCCTCTCAAAGTCTTGTGTGTTGTGGTTGTAACAACGTCTGCCCATTTTACAGGATCGTAGTCGCCTGTGAAAACTTTTCCTGCCACAAGCCCTGCAAAGTGCGCCATGTCCACCATAAGAACTGCTCCGCATTTGTCTGCAATCTCGCGGAATTTCTTAAAGTTGATTTTTCTTGGATACGCGCTGAATCCTGTAAGAAGAATAAGAGGCTTTACTTCCATTGCCTGCTTTTCGATTGCGTCATAGTCCAAAAGGCCGGTTTCCTTGTCAACTCCGTAAGGATGGCTTTCAAACATACGGGCAGAGACATTCATTTTATATCCGTGGGTAAGGTGTCCTCCGCAAGAGTAGTCGAGCCCCATAAGACGCTGGTTGCCGAATCTTTTGCGCAGAATGTCGAACTGCTCAGCATTAAGCTCTGCAAGGGACTTTACGCCCATTTCTTCAAGTGTCGGAGTTTCGATAGTCTTTGAAAGAATTGCCCAGTAAGCAACAAGGTTCGCGTCGCATCCGGCATGAGGCTGAACATAAGCGTAGTCAGCTCCAAAAAGCTCTGAGGCTTCTTTCGCGGCAGTTTTTTCTACTGAGTCGATGTTTTCGCATCCGCCGTAGTAACGGTGCTCTGGAAATCCTTCCGCGTATTTGTCTGTAAGAAGATTTCCCATTGCGGCCTGAACATTAAGAGAGCAGTAGTTTTCACTTGCCACAAGCTTTAAATGGCGGCGCTGGGTTGCAAGCTCCTTTACAATGTCTTCTGCAATTTCCGGGGCTACATCAGAAACAAGCTGAAGATTCGCAACATAGGAAGTCATGGCAGGATTCAATTTTCCGCCGCATTCCTTTACATAGTTTTCAAGTGGAGTAGGCATTGGACTCACCTCGCTTTATGAAATTTGGACAGTTTCAAATAGTAACAGACATTTGAAAGTCTTTTTAGCATTCTAGTTGAATCTAGCTCTTTCCGCAAGTAAGCTGAACTTTTGAAGCACAGGCAAGCTTTCTAGCCTGCACAGTTATGCTTTATATGCACAGAACAAGGTATGTATGGTTTATGAAATTAAGTTAAAATTAAAATGAAATTAAGTTAAAAACAAAATAAAATCAAG
>JAUNWH010000023.1 GCA_030540405.1 Spirochaetales bacterium | reverse complement strand
AATTAAAACGAAATTAAGTTAAAAATGAAACAAAATTAAGTTGATTTTAGGGATTCACAAGCAGTGTAGAGGGGCAGCCAAAGCAGTATGTAAGGGAGTGAAGACACTGCTATTAGCGTAAAGACAGTGGATACAAAGAGCCTTATCTTATGACAGAGACAGAAAAATTTGACTTGTTGTCGCTGGTTGTTTATTATATAAAAAAAATCAGCTGATTAAGAGGAGTAAAAAATTAAAAGTTTGAAAAAATCTTTTAGCTTGGCTGGCAACCACAAGAGTAGGCTGTCTTTTGCAAAGCTGTTGTGCGGGCTTGCAATGCTTGCAGTTCCGCTCTGTACTGCACACGGGCAGGAAAAGCTTGACGTGCAGAAAGTTCTTGGAAAGGGAAACTACAAGGCAAGCAGTTTGATGGTCGCAGTTCCGGGGCAGAACTATTCTATTCTTGCAACTGAAGTTACGCAGGAGCTTTACGAGTCTGTAATGGGCGAGAATCCAAGCTACTTCAAGGGAGAAAAGAACCTTCCTGTGGAAAATGTGAGCTGGGTTGACGCTGTTGAGTTCTGCAACAAACTGAGTGTAAAAGAAGGCTTGAATCCTTGCTACTCATACAAGGAAAACTCAAACGCTGCTCAATGGGACTTATATAACGATGAAATGAAAGAGTGGTCGGAAAACAAATGGAAAAAGTTCAACAAGAACTTTGCCTGTGACACAACGGCCAACGGTTACCGCTTGCCAACAGTGGCGGAGTGGCAGTGGGCTGCAATGGGAGGACAAGTTTTTAAATGCAGCGGAAGCGACAACCTAGATGAAGTGGGCTGGTATAGCGAAAACAGCGAAGAAAAAACACATCCAGTTGCGCAGAAAAAGCCTAACGGCTACGGCCTGTATGACATGAGCGGAAACGTGTGGGAATGGTGCGGAGATTTGGACGAGTATCTCTGGGATTGCAACCCCAACAACAGCAGCGGACGCTATGACTGCGGCGGCAGCTGGTACGACGACGCCGACTACTGCGAGGTGGGCTACAAGGGCTGGTACTACGCCTGTAAAGCCTACCTCAACCTGGGCTTCCGCATTGTCCGCTCCACAGGCAAGTAATAGGCGAGCTGCAGCGGTATAGGGTCGGCGTAATGAGGCGTTAAGCCGAATGGAGCAGGCTCGGAACAGCTGCAAGCGAGCAGGCGCTGTTGTAAAAAAAACAGATTCCCGCATCGAGTGCGGGAATGACATATAACCAATAGCATGAATGGCATATAACCAATAGCGGGAATGACAAATCGTTTTGTCATTATCCAGCTTGACTGGATAATCTTGTGTGGATTCGCTGCAGTGAGTCCGGCAATGACATTTAGAACTTATTAGATATCCCCTGAATGTCTCATCTTTATCTTTTCATTGCAAACATCAAAAAAAAATATTATAATTTTGCTTTATAAAAAAAGATTTTATGCAAATATGTGTGTAGATAGAGGTTACGATGAAAGCTATTGAACTTGAAAAATCCTACAATCCAAAAGATTTTGAAGATAGAATTTATGCTGAATGGGTTCAGACAGGATGCTTTAAGCCTGCGTCCGACAAGGATTCTCCTGTGCATGAATGTTACTTGAACAAGTCTAAAAAATCAGCGGTTTCAAAGTATACAGTCGTAATTCCTCCGCCAAACGTTACTGGCGTTCTTCACATGGGGCATGGGCTGAACAATACATTGCAGGATATTGTTGTGCGCTACCACAGAATGAAAGGCGACGACACTCTTTGGATTCCTGGAACTGACCATGCCGGAATTGCTACTCAGAATGTTGTTGAAAAGCAGCTAAAAAAAGAGGGAAAGACCCGCAATGACCTTGGACGTGAAAAATTCCTTGAGCGCACTTGGCAGGTAAAAGAAGACCATCACAACACAATTGTTAAGCAGCAGCGCAAGCTTGGAAATTCCGTTGACTGGAACCGCGAGCGTTTTACAATGGACGAAGGTCTTTCTAAGGCTGTTCGCAATGTTTTTGTCACTCTCTATGAGCGCGGACTTATCTATAAAGGCCATTATCTTGTAAACTGGTGTCCTCGCTGCGGAACGGCTCTTGCTGATGATGAAGTTGAGCACACAGACACAGACGGCTTCATGTATCATATTTACTATGAATTTGAGGACGGCACTGGAAAAATTGAAATTGCCACAACCCGCCCGGAAACTTTGCTTGGCGACACTGCGGTTGCTGTTAATCCAGAGGATGAGCGTTACAAGTCTATCGTTGGAAAAAAACTTAAGCTTCCGCTTACAGACCGTGTAATCGATTTGATTGCAGATCCTTATGTTGACAAGGAATTTGGAACTGGAATGGTAAAAATCACTCCGGCGCACGACCCTAACGACTGGGAAGTTGGAAAAAGAAACAATCTTGAAGTTATAAACATTTTAAATCCGGACGGAACATTAAACAATAACTGCCCGGAAAAATACCGTGGCTTAAAATGCCCAGAAGCACGCAAGCTTATTATAGAAGATTTAAAGGAGCTTGGTCTTTACAAGGGCGAGGAAAAAATCAAGCATTCAGTTGGTCACTGCTACAGATGTTCAACTGTTGTAGAGCCGTATTTGAGCGACCAGTGGTTTGTAAAAATGAAGCCGCTTGCAGACAAAGCCCTTGCCGCTTGGAAGAATGAAGAATTTGTTTTTTATCCGCGCAAATGGGAAAACACATTCTCTCACTGGATGGAAAATATCCGCGACTGGTGCATAAGCCGTCAGCTTTGGTGGGGACACAGAATTCCTGTATGGTACTGCGACTGCGGAGAGACAATTGTCAGCCGTGAAGACCCTGAAAAATGTCCTAAGTGCGGCGCAGATGCTTCTCATCTAAAGCAGGATCCAGATGTTCTTGACACTTGGTTCTCTTCCTGGCTTTGGCCGTTCAGTACTCTTGGCTGGCCTGAAGAAACTTCCGACCTTGAGCATTTTTATCCTACAACGGCGCTTGTTACAGCCTACGATATTATTTTCTTCTGGGTAAGCCGCATGATTATGGCTGGCCTTGAGTTTACCGGAAAATCTCCGTTCCATGACATTTATATTCACGGACTTGTTCGCGACAAGCAGGGCAGAAAAATGTCCAAGTCGCTTGGAAACGGAATTGACCCGCTTGAAATTATCGACCTTTACGGTGCGGACGCTCTTAAATTCACTTTGAGCTATATGTGCGCGCAGGGCCAGGATGTTCTTGTAGACAAGGATTCATTCAAGATGGGAAGCCGCTTCTGCAACAAAGTATGGAATGCAAGCCGCTATATTCTTGGCAATCTTGAAGGCAGAACTCTTATTCCTGTTGCTGACTCAGACCTTAACGAGCTTGACAAGTGGATTTATACTTGCCTTGACAATGCCGTAAAAAATGCAAGGGCTGCTTTTGAAGGTTACCGTTACAACGACGGAGCTTCTGCAATCTATGAATATTTCTGGAACGATTTCTGCGACTGGTATGTTGAAGCTACAAAGCTTTCGTTTAAAAATGGCGATGACCACGAAAAAGACCGCGCGGTTTCTGTTCTGCTGAATGTTCTTGAAGAAAGCCTTCGTCTGCTTCATCCGTACATTCCTTTTGTTACAGAAGAAATTTATTCCAAGCTGCCTTTGGCTCAGATTGTAGAAAACCGCAAAAAAGCCGGAGAACAGAACATTCTTCCAACTGATGAATACACAGGACTGCTTGTTACAGCTCCGTATCCAGAGGAAAAATCAAGCCGCGTGAACAAAGAAATCACAGAGCGTTTTGAAACTTTAAAGGAGCTTATCAGAACTTTGCGCGGACTTCGTGTTGAATGCGGAATAGATCCTGCAAGCAAGCTCCATATTGCCGTAAAAATTTCCAAAGGCTCAAGCGCGGAAGTAATAAAAGAAAAGACCGACATGGTTTGCCTTTTAGCTGGAATCAGCAAGGTTGACTTTGTGGAATCAAATCCTGAAAAATCAATTGGCGCAGTCGGAAAAGGATTCGAAGCGTTCCTTTTGGTTGATGAAAGCGTGAACAAAGAGCAGCTAAGACAGAAGTTTACCCGCGACATTGAATATGAAACGGAAAATGTCCGCAGAAGCACAAACAAGCTGAACGGAAAATTTGCCGAGCATGCTCCTGCAGAAGTTGTTCAGGAAGAAAGAAACCGCATGGAAGAAGCCCAGCGCCGCATAGAAAAGCTTAATTCGTACTTGAAGAATTTGTAGCGGAACTTTTTCAAAAGATTTGCCTTCAGGAGGATTCTTATGAAAAGAAAATATGAAATGGCGGTGGAAAAGCCACAGCAGATGGACAACGAGCACATGCTTCAGCTTAAGAACATCTATCTTGCGCCTTATATGCAGATTGCCACAGCTTTGATTGGCAAGGCAAGGTTCGCAGGGGGAAATATGTTCCGCCATCAGCTTGACACAATGAGCATTCTCATTGATTACGGCTACATCGACAATATCCTTTTGAAGGCAAGCTGCGTGCATGATACAATAGAAGATATTCCTGGGTTTGATGAAAACCTTATCCGCAATGCAGATTCTGACGGTCCTGAAGTTCTTGAGCTTGTAAAGGAAGTTACAAAGAGACCGGGGCAGCTAAAGAGCGAATACTTAAAGTCGATTATAGACAATGGAAGCCAGCGCGCAAAAATTCTAAAATGCGCCGACAGAATTTCCAATATGATAAGCCTTGGCTTTGTAACGAGCAATGAATTTATTGAACGCTATTGCGATGAAACTGAATATTTTATTCTTCCTATTGCCGTTGAAGTTGATTTCAATATGTACCAGGAGCTTATAAGTCTTGTTGTAAGCCGCCGCGAGCATCTTGAAAAGTCCGGCTATTTCGACAGGAAAGAAGAAAGGGATGAGTAGTCCTTTTGTTTGCGCTCTCCAAATTCTTATGCTACAATTCTTCAAATAGAGAACGGAGATTTTTGCGCAGTGTCCTCGTATACGATTATTGTTCCCGATTCATCTTATCTTTCCCGTATCTGCGGAACAAATGACAGCAACCTAAAACTCATGGAATCTTTTCTTGGAGTTCCTGTTTTTGCCAGAGGAAACGAGCTTTCTATTGACTGCGGAGATTCTTACATTGAGCAGCAGTTCCGTTTTGCAGTTGACCGCATTCTTGACGAATTTTCTGCGGCAAGCAAAAATGTTTCCGATTCAGAATTGATTCAGTCTGTCTTGAATAATGACGCTGATTTGGATTTGTCCATTTCTATTCCGGGCGGAACAAAAAAAGTTTTTCCGCGTACAAAAGGCCAGTCTTCATTGATTTTAAAGATGCGCAGTTATGACTTGGTTTTTGCAAGCGGTCCTGCAGGCTCTGGAAAGACTTTTCTTGCTGTCGCGGAAGCTTTGCGGCTTTTACTTTCCCACAAAGTAAATTCCATAGTTTTGACTCGTCCTGTTGTTGAAGCCGGCGAAAGTCTTGGTTTTCTTCCGGGAGACTTGCAGGACAAAATAAATCCGTATATAAGGCCGTTGTTTGATTCAATAAATGCTGTTTTGCCTTCGGATACTGTAAAAAGACTTACAGAAAACGGTATAATAGAAATTGCGCCGCTTGCCTATATGCGTGGACGAACTTTAAGCAATAGCGTTATAATTCTTGATGAAGCCCAGAACACAACTTCTGAGCAGATGAAAATGTTTTTAACTAGAATGGGAGAGAATTCTAAAGTTTTTGTAACAGGAGATCCTTCGCAGGTTGACTTGCCCAAAAGGACTCCTTCTGGTTTTCTTCATGCCTTGAATCTTCTTAGAGGCGTGGAAGGAATTTCAATTGCAGAGCTGACTTCGGAAGACGTTGTAAGAAACGGGTTGGTTAAAAAAATTATACAGGCTTATGAAAATGAAGAAAGATGAAAATAAACAGACTTTTTTTTCTGTTTTAACAGGAGCTTTTTTTAAATATCTTAAAAAGAATTATCCAGTGGTCATTTTGACCTTTGCAACTTTTCTTATTACAGTTGCACTTGTCTTTGTAAAGATTTCCACATCCTCTACAGTTTCTTCTTTCAATATAAACGACTATGAAATCGGGCAGATTTCCGATGTTACAATAAAAGCCGTAAAGTCGCTTCCTTCCGACTTTGAAAATCCTATTGAAGTTCAGGCTGGCGAAAAAGTCATAAGAAAAGGATTCCCCATTACAGAAGAAGGCTACGCAAAGCTAAAGAAAATGTCGGAGTCTGCCGTTTACGTGGATTACCGCGCTTTTGCGAATTCTGTAATTTACCATATATTGATGTGCGCCTTGCTTTTCTTCTGCTGCAGTAAAATTTATTTTAAGGCCAAGATGATAGAATTCAAGGAGCTTGTTACCGAGTGCTGCTTTTACATTATAATTTTTAGCTCTGTGATTTTTGGCTCTAAGTCCATTTACTTTGCGTCTCCTTATGCAATCTGCGCTGTTATTCCGTCTTCGGTATGCGTGTTCCTTGTGGCGATTTTGTTCGGGCAGCTCAATGCGGTTTTCTTTTCGTTGATTATTTCACTTTCAGTTTTAAATGCGTCTTCTTATCAGATTGTTCCGTTTTTGTTTGTGCTTTCAACTTCTTTTGCTTCAGCGCGGCTTGTAAGAAAAATAAACAGAAGAACTGACATGGTTTTGGTTTCTGTGCTTCAGTCTTTGCTGAATGTTGTTTTCCTGATGATTTTCAAGATTATTTTCAGCGATTCCTTGTATGACGGACTTGGCGCGATTGTTGGCGTTGCCTTGAACGGATTTTTTTCCGGCATACTTTGTCTTGGACTTCTTACGCCTCTGGAGCTTTTGCTGAACACGGCTTCTCTTTTCCGCCTTATGGATTTGAGCGACTTGAATAATCCTACGATGAAAAAAATGCTTGTTACTGCGAGCGGAACTTACAATCATTCGCTTATGGTTGCAAGCCTTGCTGAAGCTGCGTGCAATGAGGTGGGAGCAAATCCTCTTCTTGCCAGAGTCGGCGCATATTACCACGACATTGGAAAACTTGATAATCCTGAGTACTTTGTGGAAAATCAGACTGCAGGAGAAAATATTCATACGGAAATAAATCCGTCTCTTTCTGTAAGCATAATCAGAAGCCATGTTAAGCGCGGTGTTGAAAAGGCACGTGCGTTGCGTCTTCCAAAGCAGATAATCGACATAATAAGCGAGCACCACGGAAATCAGGTTATCGCGTATTTTTACAATGAAGCAAAAGCGATTGACCCGGATGCAAATCCGGAAGATTATTCTTACACAGGAAATCCGCCTACAACAAGAGAAAGCGCAATCGTCATGCTTGCCGATACTGTTGAAGCTGCCTGCCGCAGTTTGGAAAAACCCTCTGTTCCGCGCCTTGAAAAATTTATAACAACTTTGATTTACGGAAAAATTGAGCACAAGCAGCTTGAAAACTGCAGCCTTACATTCAGAGACATTACAAAAATTCACGATGCTTTTGTTCAGATTCTTGCAGGCTACTATCACAGCCGCACAAAATATCCTGACCAGAAAGACCCGGACACAAACGAAGTTCATCAGATTCCGCTTCCTTCTCAGGCGCAAGCACAGCAGCAGGAAAATTCAACTTCCGAAGAGAAAGATAAAAAATCTGAAAAGACAGAAAAAGAAAAAAGCGTAAAGGAAGATAAAAATTCAAAGAAGTCTTTAAAAGACAAAGCTGAAAAAATCATAAAGGAAAAAAAGTAATGGGAAACCAGATTTTTGTGGGCATGGAAGACGGCAAGGCTTCTCCTGCCTGGATAGAAAAAATTGAGCCTTTCGCGCAAAAAGTCATGCAGAAATGCGGGTGGGACGGCGAGGAATTTTCTATTCTTTTTTGCTCCGATGAATATATTCAGTATTTAAATAAAACTTACCGAAATATAGATAGCCCCACTGATGTCTTGAGCTTTGAAAACGGCGAAAAATACACTGACGAAGACAATGTCGTGTGGCTTCAGGCTGGCGACATTGCAATAAGCGTTGACACTTTGCCAAAAAATTCAGAGTATTTTGAAGTGAGCCAGAACGAAGAGCTTAAGCGGCTTATAATCCACGGAATTCTTCATTTGAACGGATATGACCACGGAGAAGAACACGTTGAAAAAAATGTGGAGCCAAAATGCGAAATGCTTGTTCTTCAAAAAAAACTGATGAAAGATTTTGAACAGGAAATTTTAATATAAGAAACTGAATAATAGGAAATTGTATGTTTGGACTTAAAAAAGAAAATTCAAAGAAAAACGAACAGAAAATCTCTGCCGCAGAAGAAGCCCAGCAGGAAATTTTAGCTGAAGAAAAAAACGACATGATTCAGGGAGTTGAAGAGCTTGCAGTAACAACTGTAAAGGAAGTTATGGTTCCTAGAATTGATGTTGATTTTATTTCAATGGAAACTCCAGAAGAAGAGCTTCTAAAAAAAGTTACAGAAAGCGGACATTCACGCATTCCTGTTTATTCCGGCTCAATAGATAATGTTGTTGGAATTCTTTATGTAAAGGACTTGATAAAAACTCTTGCGGAAAAGCTTCCGATTGACTTGGAAAAAATAATCCGCAAGCCTTATTTTGTTCCAGAAAGCAAGCACATTGACAGCCTTTTGCGTGAATTTAAAAGGCGGCACGTTCATATTGCGGTAAGCATTGACGAGTACGGCGGAGTTTCCGGAATTGTCTGCATGGAAGATATTATAGAAGAAATTGTTGGCGATATTCAGGACGAATTTGACAATGAGCATGAGGACATAATTTCTCTTTCTGAAAATGCATGGATTTGCGATGCGCGTGTTGACCTTGACACTTTAAACGAAGAAATCGGCTCGGACTTTCCTACAGAAAACTTTGATACTTTGGGCGGATTCGTGTTCGACTTGTTTGGAAAAATCCCTGTGAAGTTTGAAAAAATTTCATGGAACCAGTGGGATTTTATTATTCAGGAAATGGAAGGACACAAGGTTGACACAATAAAAATAATGCGGAAAAAAGAAGACTGATTGTTCCAAGGTTTCCACGGAGTTAAAATGAAAAGAAATATTTTTCATAGTTTTACGCTTGCTTTTTTGCTTTTGACTTTTGCATATCCGTTATGCGCCCAGAAGAAATCCGCATTGGAGCTTTTCAAGCAGGCGCAGGAGCTTCAGCAGCAGAGCAGGTGGTTTGACGCGGTTGACCTTTATCAGGAAGCTCTTTTGCTGAATCCGCAGTACGGAGACGCTCTTTACAATCTTGCGATTTGCCATTATGCGCTTGGAAGCTACGATCTTTCTGTTCAGTATGCGGACGAAGCTTCAAAATATGCGCGCAATTTCAGTGATATTCAAAATTTAAAAGGCTTGTCTTTGATTTCGCTTGGAAGAGTGAACGAGGCAAAGGATGTTTTCAATCAGATTTTAAAAAAATATCCAAACGATGTAAACGCAAGGTTCGGACTCGCCGAGCTTGATTTGCTTGACGGTCGTCTTACTGTTGCGGAAAGCCGTTACCAAGATGCTTTAAAGCGCGACGCTTCAAATAGAAAAGCTCTTTTAAGCCTTGCTCTTGTAAGTGCGGAAATGGGAAAGAGTGACGTTTCTGAAAACTATATAAGGCAGGCGCTTTCTTTTTACAGCGGCGAGCCGGAAGTTCATTACATGGCGGCTTATCTTTCTGCAAAAAACGGCGACTATAAAACTGCAGAGCAACGTGCAAGAAGCGCAGTTCTTATAAATGGAAATTTTGACAAGGCGTATTCTCTCTTGGCTGGAATTCTTTATGCGCAAAAACGGTACAACGAAGTCATTGATATTTGCGATTTTAGAATCGGGCGGAACAGAGATTCAGTTGACGCCTGGTATTTAAAAGGTCTTTCACTTCAAAAGCTTGGCAAAAACGAAGATGCGATTGAAACTTATGAAACTGGACTTTCAATTGCGCCGCAAGATGAAGTTATGCGGAATGCCCTTGAGCAGCTTGCAGAAAGCTATCTTTCAATTGAAGATCCAAGGCGGAATACTTGGGCTGTTTTTCATTCGGCAAAGGCAGAAGAATATGGACGCAACTTTGAAGGAATTGCAGAACGCTACGAGTACCAAAAGGCGCTTTCAGTTTCTCCGCTGAACGGTAAAATCAGGCAGTCGTTTGCCGATATGCTTGAGCGCGACGGACACTACGAGCTTTATCTTCAGCAGCTGAAATTCATAAAAGAAAATGAAACTTCCGCAGAATCAGAAATTCAGACAAATGAAAATTCTCCTGCGGCAAAGAGAACGCGCGAGCAGATAAAGAACGATGACGCAATTGAAGTTTACGAAAGTCTTTTGCGGAACAACATTGCTTCACGCTGGAATGTAGATCCGTTTTATTTGGACAAGACAAGGTGGAACATTGGAATCTATTATACAAAAAAGCCTGTCCAGCTGTTTCATGCCGACTTGGAGGAAATTTCTGCGCTTGCCGCAAAAGATGTTTTTAATGGAGTTCCTTCCGCTTATGTTGATGTCCAGTCTGAGCCTGTTAGCGGCTATGGCGAGGCGTTCCGTCTTGCAAGAAATTCAGGGCGCGACTATTTTGTTATTTTGACTGCTTCTGAAACTGAGCGCACATATTCGCTTGATGCCGTTATTTATTCGGCTAGAACTGGAACTAAAACTTCCGAAGTTCACGTTTATAGAACTGGCAACGATTGCATGGCGCGCGCTTTGCAGAGATTCCGGCAGGGAGTTTTGGATATTCTTCCAATCCGCGGAAAAGTTTTGAGAAATGTTCATGGGCAGCTTCTTGTTGACCTTGGAAAGAATGACGGCATTTTAAAAGATTCAGAATTTGATATTGTTCGAAAGGGAAGTGTGATTACAAAGGATTCGGGGCCTGGAGTTTCGTATAACAAAAAAGATTTTCTTGGAACATTTAAAGTTGAAAATGCGGACGAGGAAATTTCAGAAGGTGTTTATAAGAAAAACGGATTTTATGACACTCTGAATGTTGGCGATGAAATTGTTCTTACAAAGAATCCTGAAAAAGAAACTTCTACGCTGGACAACCGCCCGGCTGCAAATGCAAGCGGAGATCCTGCAACAGAAGAAGCTAGAAAGGCAGAACTTGAATCGCTAAAAGAGTCTCTTCGCCCTGCTTCAAGAGAAAATGATTTGATTCACTTGATAAGAACGATTATTTAATATGAGTTTCTTCATATTGAAAAGTTGAAACAATTGCGTATTTGTTATATTATTTTTGCAACCTAAGTACAAAATTCCATGGAGGATATTTTATATGATTAAGACAGTAAAAGATGTTGATCTTAAAGGCAAACGCATTATCATGCGCGTTGATTTCAACGTTCCTATGAAGGACGGAGTTGTTCAGGACGACACACGTATCATGGCGGCTCTTCCTACAATTAAATATATTCTTGAGCAGAATCCGCGCTCGCTTGTTCTGATGAGCCACCTCGGAGATCCTAAAAAGGACGTGAAGAAGGCGCAGGAAAAGGCTGAGAAAGCCGGAAAGACTTGGACTGACGCTGACTCGGAAAAATTCATCAACGGCAAGAACCGCATGGCTCCGGTCGTAAAATATTTTGCCGAAAAGCTCGGAAAAGAAGTTACATTCCTTCCGGACGCACTCGGACAAAAGGCTGCAATCGACGCTCTTCCTGACGGAGCAGTTGCAATGCTTGAGAACGTGCGCTTCCACAAGGAAGAAACTTCAAAAGACACAGCTGAGCGCGAGACAATGGCAAAAGAGCTTGCCACTTACGGCGACATTTTTGTAAACGACGCTTTCGGAACTGCCCACCGCGATCAGGCTTCAACAGCGACAATCGCAAAATTCATGAAAGAGCAGCCGGTCGGCGGATTCCTCATGGAAAAAGAAGTGAAATATCTTGAGCCGATGGTTACAAATCCTCCAAAGCCGATGGTTGCCATTATCGGCGGCGCAAAGGTTTCTTCAAAGATTGCTGTTTTGGAATCCCTTCTCAAGAACGCGAAGTATCTGGTTATCGGCGGCGGAATGGCATACACATTCCTCAAGGCTCAGGGACACAGTGTAGGAAAATCTCTTGTTGAGGACGACTTTATCGACACAGCAAAGAAGCTTCTTGCAGACGCTGACGCAAAGGGCGTAAAGATTCTTCTTCCTGTTGACCACGTTGGAGCAACTGAATTCAGCGCAGATGCTAAACCTGTCGCGGTTGACGGCGTTGACATTCCTGCTGACCTTATGGCGATGGATGTCGGACCTAAAACTGTTGAAGAATATAAGAAAGCAATCGGCGAGGCAAAGTCAATCGTCTGGAACGGACCTGTCGGAGTATTTGAATTCGACGCGTTCGCAAAGGGAACTGAAGCAGTCGCACACCTTGTTGCGGAAGCCACAGGACGCGGCGCAATGACAGTTGTAGGCGGCGGAGATTCTGTTGCCGCTGTAAACAAGTTCCACCTTGCGGACAAGATGAGCCACGTTTCAACAGGCGGCGGCGCTTCCCTCGAGCTCCTCGAAGGAAAAACACTTCCAGGAATCGCGATTTTGGCTACAAAATAATTGCGGAATTCCGTTTAAAAATAAAATGTCATTCTCCTGCCTGACAGGGGAATCCGGCAGAAAAAAAAAGCTCTGCGCAAGCCGCAGGGCTTTTTTTTAAGGAACATTAAAAATGAATAAAACTGTAAGAATTATGTTAAAGCCTAAAGAAGACCGTGAGATTTCTCAGGGATTTCCGTGGGTGTACGATAATGAAATTTCAACTGTAAAGTTTCCGCTTGATGAAGGAATGAAAACTTCATCTCTTGAAGAATGCGCTGTGGAGGACGGAACTATTGTCGAAGTCTGCTCTAATGCCGGAGGATTTCTTGGCAGCGGCGTGATAAACAAAAAGTCAAAAATTACTGTGCGCATGATTTCTTCATTGCACGCGGATAAAATTTTGGAAGACATGAAAGGATTTTGGGCAAAGAAAATCCGGGACGCTGTAAATGTCCGGAATCTTAGCTTTAAAATCGATGACAGCTGCCGTCTTGTTTTTGGCGAGGCAGATTTTATTCCTGGTCTTATCGTGGAAAAATATGTTTCAAAAGGCAAAGTGTATCTTGTTGTTCAGTTCTTGGCTCTTGCATGTGAAAAGTTCAGAAATGAAATTCTTGGTGCGCTCAAAGATTTTGTAAAGCCTGATTTTATTTATGAAAGAAGCGATGCGGCTGTGCGTGAAAAAGAAGGCCTTGAAGAAAAATCCGGCTGGATTGGCAAAGCGGGGCAGGAAATAATTGAAATAGAAGAAAACGGAGTTCTTTTGCTTGTTGACATTGCCCGCGGACAAAAAACTGGCTACTTCCTTGACCAGAAATTCAACAGGGAAAAAATCAAAAAGTTCTGCCACGGAAAAAAAGTTCTGGACACTTTTACACATACAGGAGCGTTTGGTCTTAATGCCGTAAAAGCCGGCGCGCGTGAAGTTATAAGCGTGGACATTTCGCAAGAAGCCGTGGACATGGTTGAAAAAAATATTGCTCTTAATGGTGCTGAAGACAAGATGAAGGCTGTTTGCGCTGATGTGTTTGATCTTCTTAAGCAGTATGAATCTAGCGGCGAAAAGTTCGATGTGATTATTCTTGATCCTCCAGCATTTACCAAGAAAGCTGGAAAAATTGAAAAGGCTTACGGCGGATACAAGGAAATAAATTTGCGCGCCATGAGAATTCTTAATGAAGGCGGAATTCTTGTTTCATGCTCTTGCTCTCACTATTTTGATGAAAATACATTTTATTCAATGCTCATGCATTCAGCGATGGACAGTCACAAGCGTGTTCAGGTTTTGGAAAAACTTGGAGCGGCTCCTGACCATCCAATTCTTTTGGGCTATCCTAAGAGTGAATATCTTAAGTGCGCCGTGTGCCGGGTGATTTAATTTGATGCAGAAAAAAAATGTAAACTGCGTTGTTCTGCTTGGACCTACCGCCGTGGGAAAAACTGCCATTGCGGTGCGCCTTGCAGACAGATTCGGCTGGGATATAATTTCCGCGGATTCAAGGCAAGTATATAAAGGTCTTGATCTTGGAAGCGGAAAAGATTTGTCTGAATATTCCATAAACGGAAAGCAGATTCCATATCATCTTATAGACATTGCAACTTTGGACTCTGAATACAACGTATTTTGTTTTCAGCAGGATTTTTATAGAACTTTTAATTCTCTTAAGGAGCAGGGGAAACTTGCGTTTGTGGCGGGTGGAACAGGAATGTATCTTGATTCCGTTGTGCGCGGCTATGATCTTCTTACCGTTCCAGAAAACCTTGAGCAGAAAGAAGAGCTTGAAAAAAAATCGCTTGAAGAGCTTGGAGCTATGCTTTTATCTCTTAAGCCTGAACTGCACAACAAAAGCGATCTTGCTATAAAGGAACGTGTTGTAAAGGCTTTGCAGATTGAGCTTTTTAAGGCAAGCCCAGAAGGAATAAAGGCAAGAAGCGAGCTTTTGAGCCGCCCTAAAATTGAGCCTCTTGTAATCGGCACAACTTTGAACAGAGATGAACTTTACAAAAATATTGAAATCCGCCTGCGCCAAAGAATTCAAGAGGGCATGATTGAGGAAGTTGAAAATCTTCACAAGCAGTTTTCATGGGAACGCCTTGAAAAACTTGGGCTTGAGTACAGATTCGTAAGTTTCTATTTGGAAGGAAAAATTAGTTCAAAAGAAGAAATGGAAAAACAGCTTTGCGCTTCTATACGTCATTTTGCAAAAAGACAGGAAACTTGGTTCCGTGGAATGGAGCGAAAAGGCATAAAAATACATTGGCTTCCCCGCGAAACGGGCAAGGAAGCTAGGTATTTGGCTGCTGTTGAATTGATTGAAAAATATGAGCCAGAAGCTTAGGCGTTTACTGCCATTTTTGCAGCTGGCTCTTCAATTTTTGTAAGGTAGCCGGTTCTAAGACAGGATTCGAACAATGTGCGGGAAATGAAATCTGTTGTTATTTCATCGTAGCCGTCTTTGTCTCTTACAATGCGCACAACGTATCCGTCTTCTGTTTCTCTTAGAACTGCCATGTAGTCATTTGTCTTTGCTATGGTTTTAAGTGTGTAGTATGCCATAAATTGCACCTCGCTTTAGTATTATAAGCAATGCTGCTTGAATATGGAAAAATTCCTTAGCCTTATTATATTTTCGGTTTTTTAATGAATGTGTTTAGCTTTTTATTTATCTGGAGGCATTGATGCTTTGCGATTCCCATTTGCATATTGCTGAATGCGAAAATTTTATTCCGGCGCATTTTTGCTGTTCATGCGCTCACTCAAAAGAAGAATTTTTTGTTCAGGAAGAAATTGCTTCAAAAAGCGGCGGAAAAGTTTTATGTGCATTTGGTCTTCATCCGCAGAAACCTTTGCTTGAAAATGCTGATTTTTTAGAAAGCCTTTTGATTCAAAAAAAAATTCTTGCAGTTGGAGAAACGGGCTTTGACTTTTTTACGCCGGAACTAAAATCTTGCGCAGCTCAGCAGAAAAAGGCATTTGAAGTGTGCCTTGAACTTGCCACGGAGCATAAAGTACCTCTTGTAATTCACGACAGAAAAGCGCTGGATCTTGTGTTCTTTTATTCTTCTGCTCTAAAAAAATGCGCTTCAGTTGTTTTTCATTCATTCGCTTTTACTGCAAGAGATGCTGTTTCAATTTTGAACCATGGAATAAACGCATACTTTTCTTTTGGAAAGCCTTTGCTCAACGGAAATAAAAAATCAATTGGCTGTGTAAAAGAACTTCCGCTAGAAAAAATTCTTTTAGAAACTGACGCTCCGTATCAGACTTTAAAAGTAGAAGAAAAAACTTCCCCGCTTCAAATCAAGCAGGTTTACGAAAAGACTTGCGAAATCCGCAGCATGAATATGGATGAACTTGAAAACTGCGTGCTGAAAAATTTCTTTAATGTGTTTGGCATTTTGAGTAATACTTACTAGCAATACATAGCTTTATTTATCAGGAGTATTTGCAATGTATAAAAACTTTGTGAACACTTAATAAATTTCATTAGACAACAAAGTAACTAAGTTCCCCAAATATAGTTACTATATTTACCCAACGGACTGGGAATGTTCGTATATATGGAAAACAGCCGGTGCTCTGGCTGCAGACCGCAAACTCGGTTTCTGCAAACTAGTAGTCCGCGGCCAGAGCAAATAACTAAAAACTTATTTCAAGCTTTTTGGAAGCTTTATTACATAAACCACGTCGTCGTCAATGCTTGTTGTGCCTGGAAGTATTTTCTGCACAAGCTTGTTGTTTTCGACATTGATTGCAAAGTCATTGTCGTTTGCCACGGCGATTGTGCTGCTGTCCAAAATCCAAAGGCCTTCAAGCTTGTCGTGCGGATATTTGTTCGGAAGATATTCCACAAGGTCAACAAGGAATTCTTTTTTTACAGGCTTAATTCCGGCCGCCTCAATTTCTTCTGTTGCGCACTGCTCAAGAGTTTTTCCGTTTATCAAAAGCCCTTCTTCTGATTCAGGATTCTCGCCTGTTATGTCCGTCGCGTCTTTCAAGTCAATTTTGAAAAGATACTTATGCGCTTCCTTCTCGCCAGAAAATTTTCCGTCGCGTTCAATCACAGCAAATTCTGTGTTGGAAAGAGCTGTAATTCCGCAGGTGGAATCTGTCTCCTTGTTCTGAATATAAGCGTACTGCTTTGTGCTTCCGGTTTTAATGTCAAAAGCTACAATCCGCACAAGCTGCTTGTTTGAAATCTCTTTCTTTGAAGGATTAAAAAGCGTGGACTGCATTATTCCCACAAGAGTTTTTTCGTCCGGAGTTACTGCAAGGCCTTCCATTCCGCGGTTTGCACGGCGGCGCGCAAGAACTGCCGGAAGATGTCTTTTTCCTGTGTCCATTCCGAACGGGCTTATTCTTTCAATCTGTTTTCCGTCCGCATCGTAGTGGACAATGTGAGGTCCGTATTCATCAGAAATCCAGAATGTTCCGTCTTTCATCGCAACAATTCCCTCGCTGTCAAGCCCGTATTCGTCTGTTCCAAGAATGTTTCCGTCAAGATCGTAGGCAATTTCTCCAGTCGCGCCTTTTCCGTCCGGGTTTGGAAGCCCTGTTATGTCTTTTCCGTCCGGAGTTTTCAATGTGATTTCTTTTACAAGCGAAACAGAGCCGTCCTCGTTCATCTTGAAAAGACCGATTCTTGGAGCATAAGAAGGAACAGGGAACATTTTTCCTTTTCCGCTGCTTCCCTTAAAGTCGATGTTTGGTCCGCGGTCTGTAAGTAAATAGAAAAGATTTGAATCTGTTGGATGAGCGCACGCGTCTGAGCCGTATCCGCCGTTTTGAATTTCCACGCCGCCCGATGTTTTTGCAAGAACAGTATAAGGAACTTTGCTTCCATTCAAGCCGACTTTTTCAAATGGAGAAGCTGCAGTTGTTCCAGCCTTTGATGTTGAAGCGCAGGAAACCGGCAAAAAAGCCGCCATTGCAGCCAGCGCATAAAATAATTGTCTTTTCATAAAAACCTCTTTGATTTAATCTGGAAAAAAAATAAATTCGCTTTGTAAAATCCTGATTAAAGAATTGTTAAAATGAAGATAATTACCCTTTTAATGGCTGATTTGACCTTGCTTCTTTGACTCTATTGTTTTTATGATTCTTAATTGACCTAACGGAAATATTTCATTATTATAATGAAACTAAAAATGAATTTTGCCGGGAATGTCCGGTGTTTGGAGTAAAAAATGGCTGTTTTAAAAACAATCCTTCTCATTGCGTTTGTAATTATTTGTGTTCTTTTAGTTCTTCTTGTTCTTGTTCAGAATGAAGAAAATAATGGCATGGGAAGCGCTTTTGGCGGCGGACAGTCTACAGCTTTTGGCGCCCGCTCAGCGAGTGTTCTTACAAAGACAACTGGTGTTCTTGCCGCATTGTTCTTTGTAACTGCTTTTGGAATTTCACTTTTGAACAAAGCTCCTGCAAAAGAAGACTTGTCTTCCACTGTAAAAGAAATTCAGGGAGAACAGGCTTCTTCAGAGGATAACGGAAGCTGGCTTCAGGAGGAGCTTAGCCCGGCTGAAAAATAAAGCTGCTCGTTTTTGGCGGCTCTATTGTTAAGGATGGTAATATGGTTTTTGCAAAAATATTCTCTCCTAAAAGCATAATTGTAAACCTTGAAAGCGAAGACAAAGACGAGCTTTTTGAGGAAATGGTGCAAGTTATCCATTCTGAACACCCGGAAGTAGGCAGGGACGACGCTTTGTCTGTTCTTCATGCACGTGAAGCCCAGATGAGTACTGGCATAATGCATGGTGTTGCTGTTCCTCATGGAATTTGCAGTTCTGTAAAAGGCTGTGTCGGAGCAATAGGAATAAGCCGCAAAGGTATTGATTATGACGCTTTGGACGGTTCTCCTGTAAACCTTGTATTTATGCTTTTGTGCGGTCCGAATGACAATAATCTTCTTCTTGAGATTTTAAAAGAGCTTGCCGTTGTTCTGCAAGATCCTCTGTTTATAACGAAACTTTTTGAAAAAAATTCACCGCAGGAAGTCTTCGATGCTTTATGCGAGGCTGAATCTCAATAGAAAGTTTAAACTTTTTTGGAGTACATAATGGCTGCTGAAGAAATTGATATTATTACACATCTTCTTGATGTAGAAAAAGAAGCTTCTACAACAGTGCTTGATGCGCAGAAAAGGGCAGATGAAAAAATCGCAGCTGCACGCGCCAAGGCTGAATCCGAATTCAAGACCAAGTATTCCGCTGTTGTTTCAGAAATAGAGCAGAAAGAAAAAGATACAAAATCCGCTATAGAAAAAAAGCATTCCGCAGACCTAGAATCTTATAAAAAGAATTTGAATTCAAGCGAAAAGGATAATTCGTCTTTTAGCGCTCTTATGGATAAAATTCTTTTTTCATAGGAGAGCGATATGGCAATGGATAAGTCCGCCGCTGATTCTTATGTTTATGCAAAAGCCAGCGGTATGCTTGCCCGCTCTTATGTCGGGGAACGCGCAAGGCAGTTGTTTTCTTTTCACACATTGCAGGAATTATGGGCTTTTTTGTTCAAGAAAGAAGTTCCTGTCGTTCCAGAAACTCTTTTGGCTCATGCTTTGGAACAGGAAGCCTTTGAGCATTTTATTTACGACTATAAAAAGCTTGTTGGAAATTATTCAGAGCCGGACGGCATTGTTTTAACTTTGCTTAGAAGTTTTGACTATGAGAATTTAAAGGACATTTCAGCTTCTCTTTCGCTTGGAGAAAAGAAAATGCCTGATATTCAAAAGATAACTCCTTTCAATATAATAAATTACGATAAATGGCCGGACATTGCTTCAATTACTTTTGGCGGACCGCTTTCTTGGTACAATAATATTCCTCCTGCTTCCGAGCAGCATTTGGCGAATTACAAGCTTGACTGCCATTATATTATGTCGCTTTGGAATGCGGCTAAGCAGGTTCATTCGTCTTGCAGGGAAGAAATTCTTAAGCTGATTGGAGAAAAAATCAGAATAGACAATATTGTCTGGGCAATCCGGCTTCGTTTTTACTATAAAATGCAAAAGGAAGAAATTATTCCGCTTTTGGCTTATTCAACAGAAAAAAAGGAAAGCTCAGATCCGCTTGCCTACGAAGCTATAAGAACGCTGGACTGGGAACTGGACAATTACGATGCCTGGAAAAACTGGAAATACAGCAGGCTTTTGAATCCGCATGAAGAAGGCGTTATATGGACAATAGATCCTAGGTGGATTTCAAACTCATATAAAAGCCTTTATGTAAAAAAAGCGTACAAACTTTTCCATAAATATCCGTTTACGGCTTGCCCTATTGTCTGCTGGTTTATCATAAAAAGAAACGAACTTGACAATATCCGCACGGCTTCTGAAAGTCTGCGGCTTAGCATCGACTCATCGCAGGCTATGCAGATGACTGGAGCCTTGGAGGTAATAAATGGCTAGAACAACCACAATGCGTCTTATTGAGCTTATGGTTTTGCGGGAAGACATACATTCTGTTCTTAAATACCTTGGCGAGCTGGGCGAATTTCAGTTTCAGCAGGAATTTGCCTCTGATTCTTCCGATTCTGCAAAAAGGCTTAATCCTGACGCTTCTGTTTTTGAGCGGCTTCAGCAGGTTAGGGCGGCTCTGGATTTGCCTGACTTGGACGGATACAAAGGTTCTGTTCCTCTTCCTTCTGACTCAGATTTTGAAAGCGCGACAAAAATTATTGATTCAGTTGAAGATATTCACAAAAAAGAGCTTACTGCCGCTGACGAGGAAAAAAGAGCTGTTTCCGCATATAGAGAAGCTTTGGCTTTTGCGAATTTGAAAGTTTCTTATTCGGATCTTGAGTCGCTATCTTTTCTTACTTTGCGAATCGGAAAAATAGATCCTGAAAAAATTGACGATTTAAAGGCCCGGCTTGGCTCACGTGGAATTATTGTAAGGCTTGGCGATGATGATTCAAGAATTCTTGCGGCTTCGTCAAAAAAAGCCCGCTTTGCCTTGGACGGAGAACTTAAGGAAGCGGGATTTACAGAGCTTCAAGTTCCAAAGGATTTTAAGGGAATTCCTGATGAAGTTCTTCTTACTTTGGAGCGGAATAAAACAGAAGCCGCCTCTGCCCTTGAGGAAATTCAGACTGAACGCCGTAATTTTGCGGAAACTCACAAGGATGAGCTTTACAGGCTTTTGCAGATTTATTCAGTTGGAAGCCAGATTTATTCTGTGGAAAATTCTCTTGAGTCAACGGAATTTGTATACAGAATAACAGGTTGGATTCCTGCATATCTCATTAGAAAAGTAATGAAGGATTTGGACGAGCTTACACAAAGCCGCGCTGGAATCCGTGAATTTTTGCCAACAGAAGTTCCTTCTGTTGTTTCTGGTCAGGAAAAAGTTCCAGTTCTGGTTAAGCATGGAAAAATTGTTTCTAACTTTGAGCGCATGATTTTCAGTTACGGTTCGCCTTTGTACGGAACTGTTGACCCGACTCCGTTTGTGGCTTTGTTCTTTACAGTTCTGTTTGGAATTATGTTTGGAGACGCAGGCCAGGGATTGTGCTTCCTTATAATAGGAATTCTTTGCTGCCTTAAAAAGATTAAGATTTCAGGCTGGGAAAAATTCGGCGGAATTTTCTGTTGCATAGGAGTGAGCAGTACGATTATGGGACTTCTTACCGGCGAGTTTTTTGCAAATGAAACTTTGCTGCGTCCGTTTGCCTTGTGGGTTACAGGACTTTTTGGAACTCCGCGCGCTCCGATTCTGCACATGATGCCTTCAAGCGATCCGGCTTCTATAACAAGAATGTTTACGTTCTTTGGCTTTACGATTTCAATAGGATTTATAATTAACAGTTGCGGACTTGTAATAAATATAATAAATCAGTTTTCTTTGCGCCGGATTGGAAAGGCGTTGTTTGGAAAAACTGGAATTTCAGGCGCGGTTTTCTTCTGGTACGTGATTGTATTTGCGGTTAGAGTTGCGCTGTTCAATCATGCACCTGCCGCTTATGACTGGATTGTAATATCTGTTTCGCTGTTTTTGACTGCCTGCTCCGAAATATTCCAAAGGCTTGTTGATGGCGAGCGTCCTATTTTGGAAAACGGTCTTTTTAGCGCGGTTATTGGCGCAGTTGTCGAAATTATCGAAGTTATTTCTTCATATCTTTCAAATACAGTTAGCTTTGTCCGTGTAGGCGCATTTGCTCTTGCCCACGCAGTTTTGGGATACATTATCAACACTTTTGTTGAACTTGCCCCTGGCGCAGGTGGAATTGCTGTGGCCGTTCTGGGAAATGCTATTGTTGTAGTTCTTGAAGGAATGATTGTTGCAATTCAGGTTGTGCGTCTTCAGTATTACGAGTTCTTCTCGAAATTCTTTAGTGAGACAGGACGGGAATTCAAGCCGTTCTCTTTTGTTTATAAAGAGACAGTTTAGTTTGTAGACAGCTGCTTTTTGCAGTTTATTTATAGAATTTTTAGAACAAGAGGTTTTTATTATGAACAAGAAATTTTTGGTTGCTCTCTCAATGATGCTTTTGGTTGCTGTTGCAGGCGTTTTTGCGCAGGCTTCTTCTGTTCCTGAAGAGCAGGCTGTAGAACAGACGGCTTCTAATGCTGGAGCTATAAAATATGTAGCTGCCGCTCTTGCTGTTGGAATCGCTTGCATTGGCGGTGGTTCTGCTGTTGGAAAAATTGGTTCAGCTGCTATGGGCGCAATGAGCGAAAACGCAGAGCTTTCAGGAAAGGCGCTTCCTTTCGTAGGTCTTGCTGAAGGTATTTGTCTTTGGGGATTCCTTGTTGCTTTGTTCATTATGATAATGTAATAAAATTTTTTGCTAAAGGCTGAATTTTGGGAGGTTCTTTCTGCTTAAAATTCAGTCTGGCATAAAAGCATAGTCATGGAATATTTTGTAATTGGAGAACGGGAACTGATTCTTGGCTTTATGCTTGCGGGCGTAAAAGGCAAGGCTGTTTCTAACAGACAGGAAGCTTTGGATGCTTTTAACAAGGCAACCGGACAAAATTCTTCCGTAGGCTCCGTTGGCGACATACCAAAGGTTCTCATTCTTACGGAAGACATAGCCGATATGCTGTCCAAGGAAATTCAGTCTTGGCAGATGCACGGAAAGGCTCCTCTTATTGTGGAAATTCCTGGGCTTCAGGGACATATTCAGGGAAGAAAAACTCTTACTGATTCAATCCGGGAAGCTGTTGGAATTCAAGTTTAATTTTTATTCATCAATTTAGGATTTTAAGCAAACCTAAAAAATCCAGCGGCAAGGTTTTGTGAAAGCAGAAAAATTGCTCCTTGCACTGAACTTTAGGGCTTATAAAGCTAAACATTTTGTGCGGAAGGTTCATACCGAAACCATACAAGGAAGACTTTTTTATGGAAGAATTACGTTCAACGGAAGTTCTGGACAAAGAAATTCGTTCTGACAGTGTAAAAAAAGCAGAAAAAATTCTTGCAAAGGCAGACGAAAGCGCAAAGCAGCTCATTGACGGAGTTCAAGACCGCATTGAAAAAGCGAAGTCAGACGCAGAAAAAATCTCCGCGGAAGGAATTGCTGTTTATGAAAAAAATATAAATGCGTCGCTTCCTCTTGAAAAGCAGCGTTATTTGGTTTCTTATATTTACGGCTCTATTATAGAAGCTATGGATAAGTACTTTGAATCTATCGGAGACAAAAAACGTCTTCTTGTTATAAAAAGCCTTTGCGAGCGTGCAAAAAAAGCAATTCAGGAAAAGAAAATTTCAGCGGTTGTTGTTGGATTCAATCTTTCTGACGCTGAATCTATGCTGAAAGAAGTTTTTCTGCAGAATCTTTCTTCTTGCGAGGCAGGAGATGTTCAGCTTGTTTCCCGCGAAAGTCTTGAAGGATTCAATTTAAAAGAAGGAATTATACTGAAGGCTTTGGACGGTTCTGTTACTTGCCGTTTGACGCTTGATGAAAAAATAAAGGAAATTTTGGACGAAAAAAGAGGAGTTCTTGCGCAGACTCTTTTTGGCGGGAGGTTGCCTGAATGATTACTGGAAAAATAACCCGAATTTCAGGTCCTATAGTCTATGCTGAAGGTCTTGAAAAATGCGGACTTTACGACGTTGTTGATGTTGGCGAAAAGAAGCTTATTGGTGAAATAATCCGCCAGAGTGAAGGAAAGGCAACAATTCAGGTTTACGAAGACGTTACTGGAATGCACGTTGGTGAGCAGGTTGTTTCTAGCGAGCGTCCTCTTTCACTTAAGCTTGGTCCTGGACTTGTAGGCACAATTTATGATGGAATTCAGCGTCCTTTAAAAGAAATGTATGAAGACGGCGGAGTTTTCCTGCTTTCTGGCCAGCGCACAGAGCCTATCGACAATAAAAAGAAATGGGAATTTATTCCTGCCGCTCATCCTTCCGACGGAAAAGAAATGTGTGAAGGTCTTTCCATTGCTCCTGGAATGGTTCTTGGAACTGTTCAGGAAACTGGTTCTATTGTTCACAAGATTATGGTTCCTCCGACAATCCGCGGACGTGTTCTAAAGACTTTTGCCGGAAAAGGCTCTTATACAATTGATGAAACAATCGCTACTACAGAACTTGGTGAAAATATTTCGATGAGCCAGTATTGGCCTTTGCGCAAGCCTCGTCCTTTTGCACAAAAACTTGAAGTAAGCCAGCCGCTTGTTACAGGTCTTCGTGTAATTGACGTTTTCTTTCCGCTTTCAAAGGGCGGAACTGCTGCGATTCCAGGCGGATTCGGTACTGGAAAAACAATGACCCAGCACGCGATTGCAAAATGGTGCGATGCCGACTTGATTGTCTACATTGGATGCGGTGAGCGCGGAAACGAAATGACGGACGTTCTAACAGAGTTTCCGACTTTGATTGATCCTCGTACTGGACGTTCTCTTATGGAACGCACGATTTTAATCGCAAACACTTCAAATATGCCTGTTGCGGCGCGTGAAGTTTCACTTTATTCGGGAATCACTCTTGCTGAATATTACCGCGACATGGGAATGCACGTTGCAATCATGGCAGACTCGACTTCAAGATGGGCAGAGGCTTTGCGTGAGCTTTCTGGCCGTATGGAGGAAATGCCTGCGGAAGAAGGTTATCCTGCATATCTTCCGACTCGTCTTGCTGAATTCTACGAGCGTGCCGGTCGTGTTAATTCTCTTTGCGGGAAGGAAGGCTCTGTTTCTGTTATTGGGGCTGTTTCTCCTGCGGGTGGCGACTTTTCTGAGCCTGTAACCCAGCACACAAAGCGTTTTATCCGCTGTTTCTGGGCGTTGGACCGGGAACTTGCAAATGCGCGCCATTATCCTGCTATTGGATGGATTGATTCATATTCAGAATATGCCGCGGAAATTAAAGGCTGGTGGGACAAATTTGATCCACGCTGGGCTTCAATTCGTGTTCAGGCTTTGGATTTGCTTAAGCGTGAACAGCGTCTTCAGCAGATTGTCCGCTTGATTGGTGCTGATGCTTTGCCGGACAGCGACCGTCTTATTCTTACTGTCTGCGAAATGATTAAAAACGGATTTTTGCAGCAGAATGCGTTTGATTCAATCGATGCTTATGCAGTTCCGGAAAAACAGGTGAATATACTTTTGCTTATGATGACTTTCTATGAAAAAGCGTTAAAGGTTATAAAATCCGGATGTCCGCTTTTGAAAGTTACCGAGCTTCCTGTTCGCAATGAAATAATCAGGGCAAAGAGTGAAATTCCGAACGACAAGCTTGACGAGCTTACAACTATTCAAAATCACCTTGACGACCAGATGGCGGAACTTGAAAGAATGTACCGCAAGGATGTTGCACTATGAAAGGAATTGAATATACAGGACTGACTTCTGTTGACGGACCGATTGTAGCTGTAAAACGCAGTGAAAATTCCTCTTATGATGAAGTTGTTTATGTCCGCGATAAAAACGGTGAAAAAAAGACTGGACGCATTATCGATTTGAATGAAAAAACTGCGATTGTTCAGATTTTCGGAAGCACAACTGGCCTTGACTTGGAAAATACAACTGTGGAATTCCTTGAAGAGCCGATGGAGTTGCGTGTTGGAAAAGGACTTCTCGGACGTATTTTCAACGGACTTGGCGAGCCTATAGACGGCTATCCGCAGATTATTTCAGACAAAAAAGTAAATGTAAACGGAAACCCGATAAATCCTTATGCCCGTGTTTATCCGCGCGACTTTATTCAGACTGGAATTTCTTCAATTGACGGAATGAACACGCTTATCCGCGGACAAAAGCTTCCGATTTTCTCTGGAAACGGACTTCCGCACAACAAGCTTGCTGCCCAGATTATCCGCCAGGCTAAAATTCTTAATAGCAATGAAGAATTTGTTATGGTTTTTGCCGGAATGGGAATAAAATACGATGTTGCGCAGTTCTTTAAGCATACTTTTGAAGAGTCTGGAGTTTTGTCCAAAGTTGTAATGTTCCAGTCTTTGGCTGACGCTCCTTCCATTGAACGTATTATTACGCCGAGATGCGCTCTTACTGCCGCTGAATATCTTGCTTACGAATGCAATATGCACGTTCTTGTTGTTATGACAGACATGACAAACTATTGTGAAGCCTTGCGTGAAATTTCAACAACGCGTGGTGAAGTTCCTGGAAGAAAAGGCTATCCGGGCTATCTTTACTCAAATTTGGCTGAGCTTTATGAGCGCGCAGGAAAAATTCAGGGAAGCACAGGTTCAATTACGCAGATTCCTATTCTTTCTATGCCGAATGATGATATTTCGCATCCAATTCCTGACCTTACAGGATATATTACGGAAGGCCAGATTGTTCTTGACCGTGAAATGAGCCAGAAGGGAATGTATCCGCCTGTATCAGGGCTTCCTAGCTTGAGCCGCCTTATGAAAGACGGAATTGGTGAAGGCATGACCCGCGAAGACCACGCTCCTGTTTCAAGCCAGCTTTTTGCCGCTTACAGCAAAGTAAAGTCAATCCGAAACCTTGCTTCAATTATTGGCGAAGAGGAACTTTCTGAGCTTGACCAGTGCTACTTGAAATTCGGAAATGAGCTTGAAGCGAAATTCTTTACCCAAGGCGAATACGAAGACCGCTCAATAGATCAGACTCTTGACTTGGGCTGGAAAATGCTGAGTATTCTTCCGCGCGAAGAACTTTACAGAATCAAGAATGAGATGATTGACAAGTATCTTCCGAAAGCTTTAGAGAACTGACTATGGCGAAACTGAATATTGCCCCGACAAAATCCAATCTTCTCGCAATAAAAGAGCAGCTGGCAATCAGTACTGAAGGCTATGACTTGCTTGAGCAAAAGCGTGAGATTCTTGTAATGGAGCTTATGAGAATTGTTGAGCAGGTTAAGCTTCTGGAAAATCAGATTGACAAGTGCATTCAGAAAGCATATCCTGCGCTGAAAAAAATGCTTGTTTCTGTCGGCGGCGACCGTGTTGAGCGGATTGCTCACGGAATTGACTACAACTTTGAAATTACGAAAAAGCCAACCGTCATTGCAGGAATGTCTTTTACAACAATTGATGTGAACCTTCCGCAGAGAAGATTGTTTTCTTCTTTTATGGGAACTTTTGCAGACAGCGATGAAGTCATGGCGGATTTTTTTGAGCTTTTGACGCTTCTTACAAAAATGGCGAGCATAAGAACTGTCGCCTGGAGACTTGCTCTTGAAGTCAAGAAAACCCAGCGGCGCGTAAATGCTTTGGATAAAACGGTTATTCCGCAGGACAAGGAAACTGTGAAGTATATTGAAGGTGTTCTTGAGGAACGGGAACGTGACAATGTTTTCGTTATGAAGTCTTTAAAAAAAAGGCAGGGTGAAAAATGATAAAACCTCTTTTTCAGCGGATTGTGGTTGGCTACAATGGTTCACGCTCTTCTCTTCATACAGTTTTGTACGCAATTCTTATGGCAAAAGTTTACAAGTGCGCGGTAAAAGTTGTAAGCGTTGTAGACACTGCTTCCATAAAGTATCTTACTTTGCAGAAATTTATGGTTTCGCAGGAAGGTGAATCTATTGCAAAAAGCCTGGAATCTGACAGCGAAAAAAATTTGGATTACGTGACTGACCTTGCAAAGTCAAAAGGTGTAAAAATTGAAACTGAAATCCGCAAAGGCGCAGTCTGGTCTGAAATTATTACAGCCGCGGATGAATTCAAAGCGGATCTCATTCTTTTGGGCGGCGCAAAAAACCTTGATCATCTTTCTTCACTTTCACGCGATGTGATTTCTTCTCAAGACAGCGAAATAATTGGAAGCGCGCACTGTTCTGTAATGGTTGTCCGCGAGCCTTATGTCGAGCAGAAATTCAAGCTTGTTTAATTTCTTATAGAATGCTTTGAACTGTCTGAAATTCGATTTTATAATTTAATGTCATTATCGGGCTAGACCCGATAATCTATTAGAATTTTACAATAGATTCCCATGTCGTAGCATGGGAATGACACTAAAGTAGTTGTTTTTATCAAAACTTGATATTCAGACTATATTTGCCCTTTTGTTTACTGAAAATTTATCTTATAATAAATTTTATGCGAATTTTACTTGCCGATGACAATGTAAGAAATTCCCAAGCTTTGGCTGAGTTCTTGCAGAAAAATCATTTTGGAACTGACACAGTTTACACGGGAACAGAAATTATTGAATATGCCTCTTCTGAAATTTATGACGCGCTTGTCATTGAGGCTTCTCTTCCTAAAATGGGCGGACTTGAGGCAGTAAAAATTCTCCGCGAGAAAAAAAATTTTGTTCCGGTTCTTCTTATGTCCGAAAGTCCTTCTATTGATGAAATTGTTGAAGGTCTTGATTCCGGCGCGGACGATTATATAAGGCGGCCTTTTTCATTTGAAGAATTTCTTGCAAGGATAAAAGCTCTTACAAGACGAAAAGGCGAATTCAAGGTGAGCACAGTTTCAATGGGAAATTTTCTGCTGAATAAAAATTCATGCGAAATTCAAAATTCCAGCGGCGAATCTATGAAAATTTCTTTAAAGGAACTTTTGATTCTTACGCTTTTATTTGATTCTCCGCATCAGATTGTAAAAAAAGAGCTTATTATAGAAAAAATTTGGGGCGGAAACAGCGCGGCTGAATATAATAACGTTGAAGTTTATATTTCCTTTATCAGAAAAAAAATGGAGCAGCTTAATGTCAACGCACGGATAAGAACTGCGCGCGGCATAGGCTACTCCTTGGAGGAAATTTCTTAGGTTTTAGAATTTTGTTTTGAATCCGATTGTAGCTGAATAGCTTTTTTCCGGGTCGCTTTTAAGATCCAGCAAGTTTACAGAAAGTGATGCGTTCAATGTTCCGCCAAGAATTTCTATTCCTGCATAAGGCGAAATGCACAAGCTTTTTTCTTTTTTATCATCTCCGTCTGGATCGACGCGCGAAACTGCAAAAGTTGTGTGCGCTCCAACAGAAAGCCGAGTTGCTCCTGCGTAAAGTCTGTCTGTGTGGATATTTAAATTCATTCCAAGAACATTTTCAGTTCCAGGGTATCTTCTTATGATATTTCTAAGGAAAATCATGTCTTCTGCAGCTTCCGCCGGAAAAACAAATCCAGAAGTGTCAATGGAAATGTATTTGCCCTGCACTCTTGGCTCAACAAATGCCCAGACGTCTTTCATTTCCAGTTTGTCTGAGTCAGAGTTGCTGTTGCTTTTTCTCAATATATACTTATTTATGCCGCCCTGAAGCAAAAGAGAAGTTGTGTTTCTGTTTCCTATGAGAAAATTCAGTCCGCCGTGAAGCTGAAGCTCTTTTATGTACACAAGCGCGTCATTGTCTTCGCTGTTTACTTCGGAAGGAAGAGCAAGCCCGGCTGAAAAATCAATTGTTGAAATTCCAGCAAGAGATGCGAGCCTCAAGTCAAGGTTAAGAACGTCATCCTGGTTTTCATCTTCCGCAGCTTTGTTTTTATAAAGATTTATTCCCGCCGCAAAAGTTCCTTCCGGATGAAATGTGTAGCCGATTCCCTGCGCATAAAGAGGATAGTAGCTGGCGCCTGCAAGTCCGCGGAAACTTTCTGTAAATGAAGAGCGGATTGGCTTTATTCCGAACTGACGCTGAAGAAACAAATCCGAGCCGACCGGTTCAAAATTTCCGTAGTAAAGGCTTATGTAATGAGAGGCGTGCGCCGAATTGACTGTGTATGTTGCTGAAACTTCTTCCACTCTAAGATATGAGTTTGGTGTGTCTCCGTTCAAAGAGTCGTATTCAAATATGTCGTTTGCCTTGGCGTAGAATTCGCCTCTTAGGAAAAGTTTTCCGCCAAAGTCAATCTGGCCTGCAAAAAAAGTTTCTCCAGTAAAAGCCGGATCAAATTTTTCAGAGTCGTATTCATTTTGGATTCCGGCAAGAAATCCTGTGTATCCGTTAAAATACGGGCTTTCAAATGCAAATAAATTTAAAGCTGCTGAAATTGAAATGGCGGCTGCGCAAAGAATTCGTTTCAATTAGTCCTCCGTGCGGAAAATTTCAGTGCAAGAAATAAAGAAAAAATCTTCCGTCCTTTGATTTTCGGAAGAATAGAAAAAAACTTAACATTTGGATTTTTTTTAGATGTTCCAATAAAAAAGATTAAACTTTACTTGATTTTTTATTATATTCGATTAAAATATATTTCATGAGTGATTATCTTGATGCCAATAATGAAGAGCTTCTGAAGGATTTTTTTTCAGAAGCTGAACAGCAGGTAGAGACTCTTGAAAGCAACATTCTTGTAATAGAGAATGATCCTTCAAATCATGATGCCATAGATGAAATTTTCCGAGCGGCGCATACATTGAAAGGCGGTTCGGCTACTGTGGAAATGAATGAACTTGCAACATTCTGTCATGATGTGGAAGATTTGCTTGATGCGCTTAGAAGTGGTCTTGTTGCAGTCTCTGAGCCTATTGTAGATGTTTTATTGTCTTCTATAGATACTATAAAAGCTATGCTTGATGCAAGAAGCAATGGTTCTGTTTATCAGGAAGATATAACTCCTATTGTCCAGAAAATCAATTCATTTATACCGGCAAAAGCTCCAAAGAAGAGCGCGCACGTAAAACTTCCGTCTGGAATGCTTGGTGCTGCTCCTGCTGAAAAAACGGCTGCCAGTGAGCCAGCGCCAGCTGTTCAGTCTTCCAATGGAATGCCGCCTGTTCCGCCGTTGTCTGATGACGAATACACGGAACTTAAAAATGCAGTTCCAGAAGGCCAGAAGCTTTGGTCTGTGAATGTTACTTTTGATGAATCAAATCCAATGAACAGCGTTGGCGGAATTCAGGTTTTTGCGGCTCTAAAGAACTGCGGAACGGTTTTAAAGACTGTTCCTGATTTTGAAGAGCTTTACGAGGATGAGTTCCATCCGCAAGTTGTTTACTATGTTTCTTCAGCAAATGAAGGCTCTGCTCTTGAAGATGCGGCTTTCTTGGATGATGTAACTCTTGCTGTTGATGCCCAGGCAGTTTCTGGTGCTTCTTCTGCTGTTGCGTCTCCTGTAGTTCAGGCTCCTGCGCCGGAAAAAGCTCAAGATGCTGCGCCTGCTGTTGAAGCGCAGCCTAAGCCTGCGGAAACTCCAGCTGCACCGGCACAAGAAAATAAAACTGAGCCTGCACAGAACAATGCGCAGCCTGCAAAAAAGCCTGCTGCTGGTCATGCTGTAAATCAGTCTTCAATTTTAAGAGTTGATTCAAAGCGTGTTGACAATCTTATGAATCTTGTTTCTGAAACTGTTATTACAAAAGCCGCATTTAACCAGAACGGACTCCACATGGCTGACCTGCAGGTAAAACTTCAGAATTTGAATCTTTCTTTCAAAGAAAAACACCGCCGTCTTATGGAATGTATGCCAAAGTATATTGAAGAGCTTCAAAACGGCGTGCAGATGAAAGAAATTATGCAGAAGATAACAGAAGAATTTGGTTCTATGTCTTCTTGGTTCGATGCTTTTGAAAATGAATTCAAGTCTTCTTCTACAAAATACCGTTCTACAACGCAGAATCTTGGACGCATTACTGGCGAGCTTCAGGAAGGCGTTATGAAAATCCGAATGGTTCCTATTGGAACTATTTTCAACAGATTTCCGCGCGTTGTCCGTGATTTGAGCCGTGATTTGGGCAGAAAAGTCAACCTTGTTATTGAAGGTGAAGATACAGAACTTGACAAAACTGTTGTTGATGATTTGCTGGATCCAATCATGCACTGTGTAAGAAATTCTGTTGACCACGGAATTGAGCCGCCGGAGCAAAGAAAGGCAATCGGAAAAGACGAGACTGGAACTTTGACTTTGCGCGCTGCAAATGAAGGCAACATGATTGTCATTGATATAATTGATGACGGCACTGGAATTGAAGTTGATAAAGTCAGAGAAAAGGCAATCAAAAAAGGTCTTATAAGTCCTAATAAAATTCTTTCAAATCAAGATGCCTACAATCTTATTTTCCTTCCGGGATTTTCTACAAGCGACAAAATCAGCAGTGTTTCTGGACGCGGAGTAGGTCTTGATGTTGTAAAGACAATGGTCGAAAAACTAAAGGGAACAATCAATGTTACAAGCGAAAGAGGGAAAGGCTCTAAGTTTTCTATAAGACTTCCGCTTACGCTTGCAATTATTCAGGGACTTTTGGTTCGCGTTGGAAAAGAAGTTTACTCTATTCCTGTTGCCAATGTTATTGAAAGCCAGCGTGTAAAACTTGACACAATAAATACAATTGACAACTATGAAGTTTTGAATGTGCGCAATGAAGTTATTTCGATTCTGCGTCTTGGACGGCTCTTTAATATTCGCAAGACAGACAATGATGAATATTGCTTTATTGTTATTGTTGGTTCTCAGGAAAAGAAAATCGGCGTTATGGTCGATGCTCTTATTGGCGAAGAAGATGTTGTAATAAAACCTCTTCAGGATCAGTTTACTTCTTCTCCTGGAATTGCTGGTGCGACAGTTCTTGGAGACGGTTCAGTTTCTCTTATTATTGATGTGAACCAGCTTCTTGAGCTTGGTGTAAAGCAGGAGCTTGATGCACAGCAAGTACGTGAAGCGGAAGCTATAAAATCAGCTGCGGCAAGAGGTTAGTGTATGGCGACAATTCAAGAAAGACTTAGTGTGCTTGCAAATACAATGGACAGAGCTGAAGGCTTGTCTTCAGAACAGCTTGCAGAAGAAAAAAACAAGATTACTGTTGTAGATTTCAAAATGGTTACTTTTTCTTTGTCTGGAAAAGATTATGCCATTGATATTATGAAGGTAAAGGAAATTGCAAAAGCCGGACGTTTTACTTATGTTCCGAATGCTCTTCCTTTTGTCCGCGGTGTCTACAATTTGCGCGGTGATATTATTCCGATTATTGATTTGCGCCTTTTCTTCAACAGCGAAGTTCAAGAGCACGATGACGATTACCTTGAAAATTTGCTGATTGTTTCAGTTGGCGAGCAGACATTTGGAATTGTAGTTGACGAAATTGACAAAGTTGTTGGAATTCAAAAAAGTTCCATTCAGCCTCCGCACCCTTTGTTCGGCGATATAAACATAAAGTACATTTATGGTGTTGTTGAATCCGAAAATAATCTTTATGTTCTTTTGGACATTGACAGAATTTTTGGCCACAGAACTCCAGAAGAAGAAAAAGAGCTTGCAGAAACTGCCCAGAATCAGGCAAAGTTAAGGCAGGAAGCTGAACTTGCAGAATCTGCTGCTTCTCCTGAAAAGTCTGTTTCTGAATCGAAAAAGCCTGCTGAAAAAGAAAAGAATTCAGTTCAGGATTTGAATTTCATAGCTGATTCGCTTAAAAATTTCAAAAAATTCTACGTAAGCGAAATTACAAAAGATTGGACTGAAAAAAGATATTCAGAATGGAGCAATGAGCGCGGCGAAGGAAAAACTCAGCTTCAAAACGAAACCGATGCGGATTTGTTCTTGAATCCGTTCTATTCAAAATGCACAGGAAACTGGTGGACAGAAGAATATGCGGATGCTGTGGAAAAAATGCTTCCAGATAACAGCGCAAAAAACATTGTTGTTTGGAATCCGGGTTGCGGAAAAGGCTACGAATCTTATTCTTTGGCGTGCATATTAAGAAAAAAATATCCATCTGCAAAAATTAGAATTTACGGTCATGATATTGATTTGCTTAGCGTTTCAAATGCTCCTCTTATGACGCTTTCGGACGAAGCTAGCAACGGCTGGTATCAGCCTTATACCGTGCGGACTGTAAGCGGCGAGTATGCGTTTAACAAGGATATAAAAGATTCTATAATGTTTGAATACCATGACTGCGTAAACACAAATAATCTTCCTCCTATAGATATTGTGTTTGCGAGGGATTTGCTTGCGTTCTTGCCTGATGCTTCAAGAAATACGCTTTTGTCTGAGTTTAGTGAAAAAACTAAAGGCAATGGCGTTATCATAGTTGGAGACAATGAAAATATTCAGATTCCAGGCTGGAGCAAGGTAAATGCGTCGGAGAATATTTCAGTATATAAAAAATAGACTAGAAAATATGTTTTTTTCAGGGGGTTATTAATGAGAGTAGAGTATATTAATCCATTTGTTGAAACTTCTTACCGTGTGTTGAAAGAAGTTTTGGGCGGAGCAGAAGTAAAAAGAGGCGACTTGTATTTAAAGTCAACTGCTATGCCTGTAATGGGAGTTGCGGCTCTTGTTGGTCTTGCAGGAGATGTTGAAGGCCGTGTTCTTTTCGACATGACTTTTGAAACTGCATTGAACATTGCTTCCAAGATGAATGAGGAAAAATTGCCGGCTTTTGACGACTTGGCAAAGGCTACTATCAGCGAGCTTGCAAATTTGATTACAGCGCAGTCTGTTACAAAATTGCATGATCTTGGTTTTAAATTTGACCTTACACCTCCTGCCTTGTTTGCAGGTGAAAAAATGGAAATAGCGGCTTTGGGCGGAACAACAGACAATGTAGAAGCTCTTATTGTTCCTCTTATTACAGACTATGGCAAGATTGAAGTTAACGTCGCAATCCGCGAGCGCACATAATATAAGGAGTTTAGAATGAAAACAAAACAGGATTTTCCATCTATTAATGAGCGTCCGCCTGAAGGTGAAAAACTTGACGGCACAAAGTACCGCGTGCTAGTTGTAGACGATTCTATGTTTGTTGCAAAACAGCTCACTCAGATTCTTTCTAGTGATGGTTATGAAATCGTTGCTACAGCTCAGGACGGAAAAGAAGGCGTTGATAAATATAAAGAGCTTTGTCCGAATGTTGACTTGGTAACAATGGATATAACAATGCCTCGCATGGACGGAATTACAGCTCTTGAGCAGATTATTGCCTTTGACAAAAATGCCAAGGTTGTAATGGTCAGTGCGCTTGGAAAAGAAGAACTTGTAAAAAAATCTCTTCTTAGCGGTGCAAAAAACTATATTGTAAAACCTTTGGACCGCAAAAAAGTACTGGAACGCATAAGCGCGGCTTTAAAATAGAACTATAAAATTTGTCTTGAATAAAAAAGGCTTCTTTAGATTTAAAGAAGCCTTTTTGTGTTGCGTATTTTTATAAGAAAATACTTTTGTTATGTTTTAGCTTCTTCTGTTTCGAGGTTTGCGCTCATTTTTTCTAAGAGATTTAGAAGCGTTTCTTTTTCTTCCGCGGAAAAGTTTTTATAGCAAATTGAAAGCAGTTTGCTTGAAATTTCGCTTGTAAAGTTGTTGTATTTTTTTCCTTCAGCTGTTAATGATATTATTTTTTTCCGGCTGTCTTTGCTGCTTGTCGTGGACTTTATGAGTTTTTCATCAATTAATTTTCTGATTAAAACTGTTGTTGTGCTTTTGTCTCTGTTTATTTTCTTTGCAATTTCACCCATGGACATTTCCGCGTTTTCAGATAAAAGAAAAAGTATAAATCCGTGGGAAGAAACAAAATTATGGCTTGAAAGAATTTTGTTTGTAAATTCTGCTGTTTGCGTGTGGATTCTTGAAATAAGCGAAATTACAGAATTGACATTATATTCCATATTTTTCTAATTTTATCATTAGCGTTGCAAATTGTCAGCAATTATATTACTATTTTTTCCATGTTTGGATTTTTCTTTAAAAAGAATTTATGCGATGTCTGGGACAATCTTTTTTATGTTGTTGTCTGCAATTTTTTTTCACTGATTGCGCTTTTTGTTTCATATCTGATTTTTATGTTTGCCTATAGTTCGCCTTTTTCTGGTGAAATTAGGGCGGCGTTGATTTTTGCTTCTGTGATGGTTTGCTGCATTTTGATTTGCTCCACGGGATTTGCCGCTGGAAAAAATGCCGCTAAAATTTCAAATTTTAATGCTCCAAGATACAGTGAGTTTTTTAAGGAATTCTTGGCTTCATTTAAAAGCGGCGCATTGTTCGGACTGTTTTCCGGCGCATTGATTTGCATTGCGGCTGTGAGCTTGCCGTTTTATTTCAGAATGTGGAAATCAAGCGGAAACTACGTTTGGTTTGTTTTTATGGTTTTGATATTTTGGTTTTTAGTCACAACTTTCTTTGCGCTCCAGTGGTTTTTGCCTGTAAGAAGCCTTATGAAAAACGGGTTTAAAAAGTGCCTTAAAAAATCATACATAATTTTTTTCGACAATATTGGTTTTACGTTTGCGCTTTCTTTTGTCAACTTGCTGAATCTTTTGCTTACTGTTTTTACTTTTGGACTTTATCCTGGAATGACAGGAATTGTGATTACCAATACAAATGCGCTTCGTATTCTTCTTTATAAATACGATTGGATTGAAGTAAATCCGGGTCTTTCTGCGAAGGAACGCAAGAATGTGCCTTGGAGCGATTTGCTTGCTAAAGACAGGAAACTTTTGGGGCCAAGAACATTAAAAGGTTTCTTTTTTCCATGGAAAGAAAATAAAGCCTAAATTTTTACATTGTTGTTTTGTTTCTGCGAATATTGACAAAAAAGCGTAAAGATTGCAAAATGACGCAATATATACAATTGTTGAAATTTAATAAAAATAAGAGGCCATAATCTATGGAAGATGATATTCTTACAATTGAAGAAGTTGCAAAATATCTTCGTGTAAGCGAGCGTACTGTATATGACTGGGCTCAGAAAGGCGAAATTCCAAGCGGAAAAATTGGAACTGTCTGGAGATTTAAAAAATCTGAAATTGAAAAATGGGTAAACGAGCGTCTTTCTTCTAGCGGAAAGTCAAATGATTCTGAAATTATTGTTCAGGTAAAAAATATACTTTCTCCAGAGCGGATTGTTTTTATGAATCATCAGACAAAGCATGATTCTCTTGTCCGTCTTGCGCAGAATCTTGCCACGGCGCCTCAGGTAAAAGACGCAAAAGAACTGGAATCTGAAATTCTCAAGCGGGAAGAGCTTATGTCAACTTCTATTGGCAGAGGTCTTGCGATTCCTCATGTGCGCCTTTCAAGTGTTACTGACCTTGTTATGTCCGTAGGAATTTCAAAATGTGACATAATTGGTTTTCAGCCTGTCGATGAAATTCCTGTAAGAATTCTTTTTATGATTGCGGCGGCGTACAATCAGCACAGCTATTATTTAAAGACACTTTCATTCTTTAGTGCAAAACTAAAAGACGCATCTTTGAGGGAAGCTCTTCTTAATTCGGAATCTCCTATGGATGCTTACAATCTTCTCATAAAATAAAACCGCATTGCTTCCTTGCGCTTAAAATGCTCATGGAAGCATTACGGGAATCCATTTTGAAAAATCGCTTTGGTTTTTGTCAATGATTCCCCAAGTTAATCCCGGCACTGTTGTTTCTCCTGTAAGATAGGTTTTGCCTTCAACTGTAAAGCCGAATCCTGGGTGGGATGAAACGAGTCCTGCAACTGCGTGATGAAATTCGTTGCTTACAAAAATTATGGAATCTATGTTCATGCTTTGAAGAATTACTGCAATCAGCATGGATCTTGAGTCGCAGTCGCTTCCGCCGCCGGAAATTATAGACGGAAGAGAAGCAAAGTCGCTTGCAGTTTTTTCTCTTTCGTATTTGAATTCTTGAGTCCATGACAAAAGTTTTTGCGCAAAATCAGTTTCGTCCTTGCAGTCAGGCGCAAGAGCTCCGTAAATATCAAATGAAACTTTTTGAAGCCGCTTGCACGAATCTTTAAAAATCATTCTGTAGTAACGTTGCCATGCTTCTTTCCAAAGCGGACTGTTCATGTACATTTGAAGAACTTTGTATTCACGCTCAATAAGATATTCTGAATTTTTGCAGTCAAGCGAATCGATTTGTGTTGAAATTTTCTTTTTGTCTATAAAGAGATTCAGCGGCTGCTCTTTTCCGGAAGCAGGATGATACAGCGATGTAAAAAGTCCCGGTGAAAAACAGCTTTCTGAATCAACACAAAGTGAATCGATAAAGCTTTCAATAAGAAAATCCGTGTTTTTAAAATATTCCGCGGCGCACCAGGAAACGAGAACCGCAATGCTTTTGTTTTCTGGAATTACAGAAGCTGCCGCGTAGCCTTGGGATTCTGCTCCGGAAATTTTTCCCTTGAACGCCGCAATGCAGGCTTCGTTATTTCTCCATTGCGCAGTTTTTGTTTCAAAAGTTTTAAGGCTTAGTTTTTGGATTGTGGTTTCCAGTGCTTCTTGCGCTGAAGTGAATTTTTCTTTTTTGTAAATTTTAACTATTGAATTTACCGGCGCAATTTTGCTTTGCAGAAGAAATGAGTCTTCGCCTTGAGACTGAACGAGCGCAAATTCTTCAGGCAAGTCAATAAAAACAGAATTTGAAAATCCTTCAAATGAAACTCTGTGCGCAAAAATTTCTATTGAAATAAAAAACAGAACTGCAAGAGCGGCCGTTTTTTTTGCAATGCTTGTCATTTTTACAAACCTCAATTAAGATAGAACTCTAAATATTGAGCAGGTTTCAAAATTTTTTTGCTATTGAAACCCTTTCTATTTTTATTTTCGGCAAATGAAAACTTTTTCTATAATTTTTGAAAACGATGAAATTCTTCTTGTGAATAAGGATGCTGGCGTTTCTGTTCAAGGTGGAGCCGGCATTGCTCATCCGCTTGATGCGGAGCTTTCCATTCAGCTTGGATACAAAATTTTTCTTGTTCATCGTCTGGACAAAGAAACTTCCGGCATTCTTGTTGTTGCAAAAAACGCGCAGGCTGCTTCAAAGTGGACGAATTTGATTTCAGGCGGAAAAGTAAAAAAAGGATACGTTGCGGTTTGCTTTGGAATTCCTGTAGTTAACGGAAAAAAATGCTATTCGGGTGTTCTGGAAGGAACTGTTGAAGCCCACGGAAGAACTCAGGCGGCAAAAACTTTTTTCAAAGTTGAATCGGTTTGGAATGTAAAACTTCCAGAGACGGAAGAAGAACTTGAACTTAGTTTTTTGAAGCTTGCTTTGGGAACAGGCCGTATGCACCAGATAAGAATTCAGCTTGCAAAGGCTTCTTGTCCGATTGCAGGAGACGACAAGCATGGAGATTTTAAAAAGAATAAGCTTGCAAGAAAAATCGGAATTAAGAAACTTCATCTTGCGTCTGTAAATCTTTCTTTGCCTGTTGACGGTAAAATGCAGACTTTTGAAATTCCGGTTCCTGAGCATATCAGAAATACATTGAACAGCCAATAACGGCAGGGCAAACGCATGTAAAAATTTTTTGTTTTAAATCTCTAAACAGCTATTTAA
>JAUNWH010000022.1:23242-39102 GCA_030540405.1 Spirochaetales bacterium | reverse complement strand
TCACACTTTCTGTAATTTTATCAGAAAGAGTTTTTACATGCGTTTGCCCTGAGAAATTCAACTGCAAAAACTGAAAATATTTGCGCCAAAAACGAAACTTATTTCTTTTCTATTGACTTAGCGGCGTTTTCTTCTTTTTTTGCTTCCTTTTTGTCTTTTATATCAGCAAAACCTATAAAAACAGAAATGAGTCCACAGAATGCCGCAAAACACGGAGCAAATCCCTTCAAAAATGAAACAATGTCAGAAGTCCAGTTCAAACCAAGGCAAGAAAACACGCAAAAACCAATCAGAACAATTCCAATCAACAATGAAACCATAAAATACTCCATAATTATTTTAGCCGCTCTTGTAAAAACAAAAACGGCATTTTATAAAAAAATTACCAAACTAATAATTTTCAGCCTTTACTTCAAAATAGCTTTGCGGATGGGCGCAAACAGGGCAAATGTCAGGCGCTTTTTTTCCTACGCAGATATGTCCGCAGTTTGAGCATTGCCAGATAACGTCTCCATCCTTGCTGAAAACACATTCATTTGTAACGTTATCCAAGAGTTTGCGGTAACGCTCTTCATGTGTTTTTTCTATTGCGGCGACACCTTCAAATTTCTGGGCAATGTCAATAAACCCTTCTTCACGCGCAGTCTTAGCAAAAGAAGAATACATATCTGTCCACTCGTAATTTTCGCCTTCCGCAGCATCCTTTAAATTTTCAGCAGTACTTTTTATTCCGCCGTTAAGATATTTGTACCAAAGCTTTGCGTGCTCCTTTTCATTTTCAGCAGTTTCCTCGAAAATTTTTGCAATCTGCACAAACCCGTCTTTACGAGCCTTGCTTGCGAAAAAAGTATACTTGTTGCGGGCTTGAGACTCACCTGCAAAAGCCGTCTTAAGATTTTCTTCAGTTTTTGAACCTTTTAATTCCATGATTTACCTCCAGTACGAACACAGCCACAAAAATAAAAATTTCCTATTGTATAAAGTATAATCAATTCTTTGAACAATTGCCATTCAAACAGAAAATTTTTTAAGTTTTCACATAATTCTGGACAAAACCATGAAAATCACAGTGCTTGAAAAAATGCTTACCATGGAATTTTTAAATGCAAGATGAATGACAACAGTTGCCACGGAAGCGACTAAATGGGGAATTCCAAAAGGAGAACTCAAAAAGCTTGTGTCCTTGAAGCAATAAACAACCAAAACCGCCATAATCAAAGACGGCGTGTATTTTTCAATAAAGCGGATTATCGCAGGCGGATTTTTTCTACTGAAGGCAATAAATGGAAGCAAGCGAGTTCCATAAATAACTGCCCCGGAAACAAAAATAGCCGCCAAAGCCATTATAAGACTGTAGGACTCTTTCATGCCAATTCCTCCGATTTAGAATTTGAGAGAATTTTCTCTTTTGAAAAAAAAGACGGACCTCTTAATAAAAGCATTACTCCAAGTGCCGCACAAATTGAAACCCAGATTATATTTGATGAGCCAAAAACGCCGGTTTTATAAAGCGCAACGGAAACCACAGCGGCAAGTCCGCCAGCCAAGGCAGGCACACAATCCTTTGAAGATTTCAGCTGCTCAATCAAAAGGACTATAAAAAGCGAAGTCAGCGCAAAATCAACTCCAGTTAAGAATTTTCCAAGTCCGTAGCGATCCATAACAGTGTAAGCTACAGCGCCAATAAGACTTCCCAAGCACCAGTAGCTTTGATCCAGCGCAGAAACAATCGCATAAAAAGAAATTTTATTTAAACGGGGCGGAACTTCAATTCCCTGAACAAGCGCAAAAGTTTCATCTGTAATTGCAAAAATAAGGTAAGGCTTTTTTCCGCCGGCATTTTTATATTTTGAAATAAGCGAAAGTCCGTAGAAAATATGGCGGATGCTAAGTAAAAACTGCACAAGAATTATTTCAGCAAAAGAAGCCCCGGAAGCAAGCTGGCCGACTATAAAATACTGGCCGGAACCAGTGTACATGACAAGCCCGGAAAGAACTGCAAGCCACCAAGGATAGCCCGCATTCGCAAGCAGCATTCCAAATCCGATTCCAATTGCAATATATCCAAAAAACACAGGCGCAGTTATTTTAAGTGCCTGGGCAAAAACATAGCGGTTCATAATGAGCAAGTATAATAGCAATAAAGATAAATAGGTTCAACAGTGAAAAATTTCAACTTTCTACAATAAATTCAGCAAAAATCCGCAAAAAGTTTTTTTATAAATTTCCACTTATTTTTTCAAAAATTATTGACTTTTTTACGTATTAAATACAAATTAAGCCTTAGACTTTAAAGTCTATCAGAGCCTTGTTTTGCCAGACAAAAGGCTTTTATCACTCAGGAAGGAGTTGTACCCTAGTGAACGGAAGTACAGTTTCTATTAACAGCGTGTCCAAGCATTTTGGCTCGTTCCATGCGCTTGACGACATCAGCATTACAATTAAGCAGGGTGAATTTTTTTCTCTGCTTGGACCGTCCGGCTGTGGAAAGACAACACTTCTCCGCATTATCGCAGGATTTGAATTTCCTGATGAAGGCGCAGTTCTTTTTGATGACAAGAATGTTGTGCCTCTTCCGCCTAACAAACGCCAGAGCAATACAGTTTTTCAAAGCTACGCGCTTTTTCCGCACCTTTCAGTTTATGAAAATGTCGCGTTTCCGCTCCGCTTAAAAAAGACTGACAAAAAAACAATCGACGAAAAAGTAAAAGAATACTTGCATCTTGTTCAGCTTGACCAGCACATGTATAAAAAGCCGAACCAGCTTTCAGGCGGACAAAGACAGCGTGTGGCAATTGCAAGGGCGCTCATAAACGAGCCGAAAGTTTTGCTTCTTGACGAGCCTCTTTCTGCGCTTGATGCAAAGTTGCGCGCAAATCTTTTAGTTGACCTTGACGCGTTGCACGACAAAATCGGAATCACATTTATTTACGTTACTCACGACCAAAGCGAAGCTCTTGCCGTAAGCGACAGAATCGCTGTAATGAACCAGGGAAAAGTTCTTCAGGTTGGAACTCCGTTTGAAATTTACGAAAGTCCGGCAACGCAATTTGTAGCGCAATTCATAGGCGAAACAAACCTTTTTGAAAGCACAGTTGTTTCATGCGAGCCTCACAAAAATTCCAAGGGAGAAGATGAATTCAACGTAACGCTGAATACTCCGGTTCTTGGACTTCAGGCAAAACTCAAGGGCGAAACTCAGGCGATGCGCGAAGAGGACAAAAACATTCTTGTTACAGACTACGACCACACAGATCCCGGCCAAAAAGTCTGCTTTACAATCCGTCCGGAAAAAATCCGCATAACGCTTGAAGAGCCGAATGTAGGCGGAAGAAAAGACATCAATGTTTTCAAAGGAATTGTAGAAGAGCCGGTTTACACAGGATTTCAGTCTAAATTCTATGTGCGCCTTGAAAACGGAGCAATCATAAAAGTATTCAAGCAGCACACAAACTATCTTGATGACGGTCCGGAAATCGCCTGGAAAGATGAAGTCTTTGTTTCGTGGTCAGCAGACGACGGCTACATTGTTGAGGACATAAACACATGAAAAGCAAGCAGAAAAAGAAAGAGCATAAAAGCTTTCAGCTCAGGCTGGCTTCAAAGGCTTATGGCGCAAAATACAAAAAGGCAAATCCCGGTCCTGCTTATGCCTGGCCAATGGGAGCTTGGTTTTCACTTTTCTTTATTGTTCCGCTGATTATAATTGTATGCTATTCGTTTTTAAAGCGTGATGTTTACGGCGGAGTTACAAGGGAATTTTCACTCAAAGCCTACGAGCAGATGCTAAGTCCGGCTTACGGTCTTATATTTTTGCGCACGCTTTGGATTACAATAATTGCCACAGCAGTTACAATTCTCATTTCGCTTCCGTGCGGATATGCGATGGCAAGAAGCAAGCACCAGACACTTCTTTTGATTCTTGTTATCGTTCCGTTTTTAACAAACAGCCTCATAAGAATTTTCGCCTGGATTACAATTCTTGGAGACAACGGACTTTTCAACCAGCTGCTTTCAAACTTGCACGGAATTATTTGCAAGATAACCGGCTCTACAAAAGAATTTGTTCCGCATAAATTTATGTTTACACGCGGAGCAGTTATTCTTGTAAGCATTTATATGTACTTGCCTTATGCGATTCTTCCAGTTTTTACAGCGGTGGATAGATTTGACTTTACTTTGCTTGAAGCTGCACGAGATCTTGGCGCAACAAAAATGCAGTCCATGTTTAAGGTTCTGATTCCCGGAATTAAAAGCGGAATCTTGAGCGCAGTAATTTTTACATTTATTCCGATTTTTGGAACATATACAGTTCCGCAGCTTGTAGGTGGAAAAGACAGCTATATGCTTGGAAACATAATTGTTGACCAAGTTCAGAAAGTACGCAACTGGCCGCTAGCTTCTGCATTCAGCCTTGTAATTACAGTTATAAGCATGGCGGGCGTTCTGCTTATGCTTTCAACAGGAAAAAAAGAAGCAGACTTGAACAAAAAGCCGAACAAAGAAGACACAACATCAAGCATCGCGGAAAGCATTTCCAAAGCCAGCCTTGAAGGAAGCAAATGAAAAATCCGATTTTATTACTGAACAAAAAATACAAGTCGATTCCCAAAAGCGAGTCAAACAGGCACGCAAAGCGCCAATGGAAAAAACGCAATCCAAAATTCAGTCTGTCAAATACAATTCTGTGCCTTTCGATTTTGTTTTTGTTTTTGCCGCTGTTTGTAATTGTGTTTTTTTCATTTAACGAGTCAAAAGACACAACGTTTACAAATTTCTCATTCATTTGGTATCAGAAGCTTATTTTCAGCTCAAAACCTTTATGGCACGCGCTCTTGAACAGTTTTATTGTAGCCGTAACTTCCGCAATTACAGCAACTGTGCTTGGAACTTTGGCGGCAATCGGAATCAGCTGGTATAAGTTCTTCGGAAAATCCTACATTCAATCAATCAGCTTTTTGCCGATGGTTCTGCCGGAAGTAATCATGGGAATTTCCCTCCTGATTTTTTTCAGCGGAATAAAGCTTTCGCTCGGACTTTTTACAATTTTCATTGCGCACACAACATTTTGTCTTCCGTTCGTTTATCTTATGGTAAGCGCGAGAATCGACGAATTTGACTATTCAATTATAGAAGCAAGCCACGACTTAGGCGCAAACGAATTTCAGACGCTCACAAAAGTAATTGTACCTGCAATCATGCCTGGAATTATTTCCGGCTTTATGATGAGCATAACAATGTCGTTTGAAGACTACGTTATAACGGCTCTTGTTTCAGGACCTGGAAGCACTACACTTCCGCTTTACGTTTATTCGCTTATAAGATTCGGCGTAAGTCCTGTAATCAATTCGCTTTCGTTTGTGCTGATTCTAATAATCTGCGCCATTGCAATTCTGCTTAGAAGCCGACTTAAAACATTCGCGGCCTCAAGATAATTCATTCTGCAAAAAAGCAAAGCGGGCTTAAATGCCGGCCTTGCACAGGAGTCTCTATGAAAAAAAGAGTTTGTTCAATTATTTCAGCTTTTATCGCCTGCGCCTCTGTTTCGTTTTTTTCGTGCAAGGAAGAAAATGAAGTCTACCTTTACAACTGGACCTACTACACGCCGGATGAAGTTTTGCGCGACTTTGAAAAAGAATTCAACTGCACTGTAAAAGTAGACAGCTACGCTTCAAATGAAGAAATGTACGCAAAGCTAAGGGCCGGAGCAAAAGGCTACGACATAGTTGTTCCGTCTCAGGATTACTGCTCGATTATGATTAAGCAGGGAATGTTCCGCGAGCTTGACCAGAGCAAGATGACAAACAAAAGCCACATAAATCCGCTTGTATTTGAAAAAGCTGATTATGATCCGCAAATGAAATACTGCGTTCCATATTATCTTGGAGCCGCCGGAATCGCCGTGAACAAAACAAAAGTTTCCGCGGATTATGAAAGAACTTGGAACATTTTTGCAGACAAGCAGTTTGCAGGACACGCCACAATGATGGACGATATGCGCGAAGTTATCGGAGACGCTCTTACAACTCTTGGCTACAGCATAAACACAGTTGACCAGAACGAGCTGAAAGAAGCTTCGGATTACATAGTGAAAAACTGGAAGCCAAACCTTGTAAAGTTTGACGCTGAAGGATTCGGAAAGTCATTTGCTTCCGGCGACTTCTGGCTTTGCCAAGGATATGCGGAAGTTGTATTTGGAGAAGTTCCAGAAGACAAATGGGAAGAAACAATCGACTTCTTTATTCCAGCTGAAGGCGGACCCTCTTACCTTGACAGCATGTGCATCCTGAAAGACGCTCCTCACTACGACCTTGCCAACGAATTTGTAAACTATATACATCGTCCTGAAGTCTATGCAAAATTCCTTGACGCATTCCATTTTCCTTGCTTTGTAAACAAAGATGCCGCCCAATACATGACAACAAAAGCAATGTATGAGGCAGACCAAATGTCAAACTGCGTTCTAAAGGAAGACCTTGGCGAAGACCTTGACAAATACAACGAGCTTTGGCAGGAAATAAGATTCACTGAATAATATGAAAATTATTGCTAAAAAAACAAGCCTCAACGGACACATTCAAGTTCCAGGCTCAAAATCACATACAATCAGAGCGCTTTTGCTTGCTTCCCTTGCAGAAGGAACTTCATATATACGCAATCCTCTTCCAAGCGCAGACTGTCTTAGCGCAAGCCGTGCAGTTCCGCTTATGGGCGCAAAAATTGAGCTGGAAGAAGGCTCTGTAAAAATCGGGCAGACTTGGACAGTTCAAGGAGCAGGAAGCAAAATCCACTTGCCAAGCAATATTGTTGACGTAGGAAATTCCGGCTCGCTGCTTTACTTTATGTCGCCAATCGCAGCCACATTTGAAGGCTGGAGCGTATTCACTGGGGACGAAAGCATAAGAAAACGCCCCGTAAGCCACGTTGTAGACGCATTAAGGCAGCTTGGAGCTCAGGCATTCACTGCGGAAGAAAAAAGCGGAACTTGCCCAATGCTCATAAAAGGTCCTATAAATGCAAGCAATACAGTAAAAACAGGCGGCGAGCTTAGCCAGTATATTTCTGGAATGATGATGGCGGCTTGCAGGTTGAATGGAACTCTAAAAATCGAACTTTCAAATCCAAAGGAAACTCCGTACCTTTACATGACCCAAAAGTGGCTTGAAAGCTGCGGAGTAAAAGTCAGAATGTCCAAGGACTTTAAGCACATTGAAGTTGACGGTCCTGCAAAAATCAAGGCGTTCGACAAAGTAATTCCAAGCGACTGGGAAGCCGTGGCATTTCCGCTGATTGCAGCCTTAATCACAGACAGCGAAATTACAATCGACAACGTGGACTTAAGCGGAACTCAAGGCGACGAGGCAATAATTGAAGTTCTAAAATCACTTGGAGCGGACATTGAGCTTGACAAGCAAACCTGCTCGCTCAAAGTGCGCGGCGGAACAAAAGCCAGCAACGGAACAGGAAGACTTTCCACGGAGCTTTTAAAAGACAAGGAGCTTCACGTAAATCTTTCTGGATTCCCCGATGCAGTTTGCGCTCTTGCCGCAGTTTCTTGCTTTGTGGAAGGAACTGTGTTTATTGAAGACATTGGAGTTTGCCGCAGAAAGGAAACAGACCGCATAAAGGTTCTAAAAAGCGAGCTTGAAAAACTTGGCGCGCAAGTAGAAGAAGGCGAAGACTTTTTGGTTATCCACGGACATTCGCCAGTCCTAAATAACGGAAAAGAAAATCCAGCGTTTACCCTGCACGGCGCAGAAGTTGAAAGCTACCTTGACCACAGAGTTGCAATGAGCCTTGCATGTCTAGGACTTGGATTAAAAGAAGGACAAGAAGTAAAAGTAAAAGACGCCGAATGCTGCTCTGTAAGCTTCCCTGAATTCTTTGAAGCCATGAACAAAATAGGAGCCGGATTCACACAAGCCTAAAAAAACGCTGAGTTTTTTAAAATTCCCGGCGTGAAATTTAAAAAGTACGGCGTGTTTTAAAGAAATTCTCGCCAGGAATTTTAGGAATACCGCAGATACAAATCTGAAATTGAAAAGCAAACTGGATTATCGGGTCGCTGCCCAGTAATGACATTAAAAGCAAAACTGCACGTAAAGCGTTTTACTTGTTTTTTTCACGGCCTTCAACAAGCTGAACTCTCCAGTCGTACTCTTTCTGCTCGTCTTCAATTTCCTGCTTGCGGAATGACTTTGAAACTTCTTCAATAACAGGAGCAATGTTTATCACAGCATCCACAATGCAAGGCTCAAAATGGCTTCCGCTTGATTCCTTGAAAATTTCAATTGTGCGCTCAATAGAAAACGGCTGTTTATAAGGCCTCCAGCTTAAAAGGGCATCAAGAACATCGGCAGCAGCCATTATGCGGGCGCAAAGAGGAATTTCATTTCCAGAAAGTCCATTCGGATAGCCGCTTCCATCATATTTTTCATGGTGGCAATAAGCCATCTGTTCCGCAAACATGTTGAACCAGCCTCTATTTATCATAGGCAAAAGCTGCACAAGCCTCTTTCCTTCTGCAGGATGCGCTTTCATCATCTGAAATTCTTCATAAGTGTATTTTCCGGGCTTGTTAAGAATGCTGTCTGGAATATGGACTTTGCCAATGTCGTGCAAGTTCGCCGCGGCGGAATAAACAGAAATTGCCTGTTCCGTAAGAATTTCCTTGTAATGACCTTCCTTTACAAGCTCCCTAGAAATAAGCTCCACATATTTTACAGTATGGCGGACATGGTGGCCCGTAAAAAGCTCGTGGCTTTCAAGCATTCTTGGAATAAATTCCATAATTTTCATCTGAGTATCTTTCAGCTGAAAAGCTTTTGTAAGCGCGCGGCTAAGAGTTGAATGGCTTCTTTTGGAAAGCGCGACCGCTATGATGTAGGAAAAAACAAATTCAATTGTAAATCCTGCGCTCTGTGAAAAAAAGTAAAAGCTTTCAGTTGTGTTAAAACTGACGCACATAATTTTTGCGCGGAAATAAATTGAAGCAATCATAAAAACGTAGCAGACAAGCGCAATGCATCTTGTAAGCACAGCATTGTAATAAAGGCAGCTAAGAAAAACTACAAGCGCATAAGAAATATTGATTCCGATATGTCCGTTTGTTCCCATGTACGCCAAAATTGCAGCCATAACGCAAAGCCCGAACACCATGGGAATTCTGTGCCAGCGGAAAACATAGACAAAAACACTCTGAATAATAGAAAATAAAGCTATGACGATTCCAAGTGTAACTGAATATGAATAGGGAATTTCAAAAATGCCAATCTTGCTGATAACAATAAAAAGTGGCGCAAGAACATTTCCAAGCAGCAAAATGCCAGTTGTAAGTCTGTTGACACTTTCAATATTCTCAGCGAAAAACTCTTCGTCTTCAACCGGCACAGAAAACTCCCTTCACTCTCCCAGCAAGAAAAAATCCAGAAACTTAAGTTCTTAGAAATACTTTTCAAATTATAAAAATATTCCGAGTAAAAATCAACATACCATAATTGACGCAGCGTAAATTGAACAAAAGAACACACATTGAACGCTGACAGATTTTATGATATAATTATAGAATTATAACAAAAGGGGTCTTACTTTGATTTACTATCTTGGCGGCTTGCTGAAAAACTTTTGGGGACCGGCTAGGCTTTTTCAGTCATATACAGTTCTGATTGCGCTTGCGCTTTACACAGGATTTTTTCTTTCCAAAGTATTAATTCCAAAATTCTACAAGTATCTTCCAAGCGACAGAGGAAGAGAATTCACATTGACAAAAGAAACTGCAAAAGGAAAGCCGACAGGTTCCGGAGTTGTGTTTATAACAATCTTTGTAATACTCTGCTTTATAATTGTTCCGCTGGATTACCTTCAGTCTGGAATTCTTGCGCTTACTTGGCTTATGATGCTTACAGGTTTTTTAGATGACAGAAGCTTAAAAGGCTGGGGAGAATACAGAAAGGCTTTTTTGGACTTTGTGATTGCAGTGGCGGCGGCAGTTCTTTTAATGCATTATCTTTCGCAGACTTCTCCAGACGGAAGGCTTAGGTTTTGGTTTCCTTTCTTTTCAACTACGATTCATATTCCTTGCTGGCTTTATGTTGCCATAACTGTAATCATGCTTTGGATGTCTGTAAACACAACAAACTGCACAGACGGAGTAGACGGATTAAGCTCAACTTTAGTTTTGATTGCGCTTTTGACAATGGGCGCGCTTTTTTATATCGTGCTTGGTCATGTTGACATTTCAACTTATCTTCTTGTTCCGCATTTAAAAGACGGAGCTTCCTGGGCAATAATAACATTCTGCCTTGCCGGAGTTCTTATGGGATACTTGTGGCACAATGCGTTTCCAAGCTCAGTTCTAATGGGAGACGCAGGCTCACGCGCACTGGGATTTTTTATCGGCGTATGCGTAATGGTAAGCGGAAACCCATTTTTATTCCTTGCAACTTCTTCAATTATTTTTGTAAACGGCGGCGTAGGACTTTTAAAAGTCGCGCTAAAAAGATTCTTTCATATTTCAATTTTTGAAACAGTAAGATTTCCGCTGCATGACCACATGAGAAAAAACAAAGGATGGTCGCCAACTCAAGTGCTCATAAAGTTTATGATAATTCAGCTTTTGATAACTGTCGCAATGCTCGGAATATTCTTTAAAATCAGATAAGGAGGTAAGATAAAAACTGCCGAAAATAGTGTCAGTTTTTATCTTTTCAAGTTTGTGCCACAAACTTGTCATCAAATGCAATTTTTCACTTCGTTGTGAAATTGCGTAAAAAATCAAATCGAAAGTTGAAACTTTCTCATTGACTTTTTATAGGAGAATTTCAGCGCATAAAAGATTCAATTTTGAATTTTATATTTTAATGTCATTACAACTTTGCAGCAGATTCCCGTGTCGTAGCACGGGAATGACACTAAAATGACACCGACATTCGGTATAATAAATTAAAACACATACAACACACAAACCAAAGCGAGGAAGATTATGGAAAAAGAATCAAAAGTTTTTTTTACAGATTTCCGTGTAACTCAGGACGGCGGAATAGAGGCAAAGCTGAAAAAACTCTGCAAAAAAGCCGGCATTGAGCAAATTGACTTCCACGGAAAATTCACCGCTATAAAGCTTCACTTCGGGGAAGACGGAAACCTTTCATTCCTGCGCCCAGATTACGCAAGAGCCGTTGCAGAACTTGTAAAAGAACTTGGCGGAAAACCATTTCTTACGGACTGCAATACTTTGTATCCAGGCTACAGAAAAAATGCACTTGACCATCTTGATTGCGCGCAAAAGCACGGATTTTCCCCGGCGACAACTGGCTGCCAGATAATAATCGGAGACGGACTTAAAGGCACAGACGAAGTGGACGTTCCTATTGTAAACGGAGAATACTGCAAAGTTGCCCACATCGGAAGAGCCGTAATGGATGCCGACATTTTTATAAGCCTTTCGCATTTTAAAGGACACGAGGCAACTGGATTCGGCGGAGCAATAAAAAATATAGGAATGGGCTGCGGAAGCCGCGCTGGAAAAATGGATCAGCACAACACAGGAAAACCGCAAGTAAATCAGGAAGCCTGCAAAGGATGCCGCTTGTGCTCAAAGGAATGCGGTTCTGACGCAATCACATACGAAAATAAAAAAGCTTTTATAAACCAAGAGCTTTGCAAAGGATGCGGAAGATGCATTGGAGCCTGCAACTTTGACGCAATCTACAATCCAAACTGGAACGCAAATGAAGACCTTGACTGCAAAATGGCTGAATACACTCAAGCAGTATGCTACGGACGCCCTTGTTTCCATATAAACATAATCCGCGATGTAAGTCCTTGGTGCGACTGCCACGCATTCAATGACGCGCCGCTTATTCCAAACCTTGGAATGGCAGCAAGTTTTGACCCGGTTGCGCTGGATCAAGCCTGCTCAGACTTATGCTGCCAGGCTGCAAGATTTGAAAACTCGCAAATTGCAGACAACATAAAAAAAGGACTCAAGCCAACAAAAGACCTTTGGAAAGATTCCACGCCAGAATCAGTTTGGGATATGTCGCTAATCCACGGTGAAAAAATCGGTCTTGGAAGCCGTAAGTACAAATTAGAAAAGTTCTAAGGTCTTTTATCAATTTCTACAAAATCCCTAGCAGGAGGAAAATTATGGGAAAGAAAAATGTTGGAATTATTCAGCATCTTTACTTGGCAGGAATGGCAATTTGCGCCATTGGATTTTTGTGTCCGCTGTTCAAGGCTCTTGGGCAGACAGCAAACGGATTTGATCTTATTTCAAAAGATTCTTCTGTAATAAGCGCAGGAATTCTTTTGATTTTTATCGGAGCTGTGGCAGGAGCAGTTCTTTGCTTTGTCAAAATAAAAAATGCAAAGCTCTTTAAGCTGATTGCCCTTGCAGCAAGCATTCTAGGAGGAATAATTCTTGTAGTGCAGATGAACAACAGCGCGCTTTCACGTCTTATTGGAAAAGAATTCTTAAAGCACGCAACATTTGGATTCTACATGATAATTGCTGGCTGGATTATTGCAATTGCTGGATTTATAAAAACAAAATAAACCAACTTTAAAAACTTCGGGTTAATGCCCGAAGTTTTTTTCAGCTGATAATTTTTTTGAAATGCTTGCAAACTCCACGGAACTTTTTTATATTCTATATATAAACATTGAAAAAAATATGCAAATCAGGGAAGGAAAAAATCTTCAATGTATAAGAAGCTATTTTCAAAACACATCTGGCTTTTGAAAGGCTAATATACGCAAAATAAAAATATACGGAGGATATATGGAAGACATCGCAAGAGCCTGTTTTGTTATAGACGGAAATTATACAAGAAAAGGCTTTTCACATTTAGCGCAAGACGGAATTGATGGAAATTACTATTCAATAAATTTTGCAGCTCTTACAGAATACACGGCTTCTCTTATTGAAGCTGAAACAGGAAAAAGATGCGTGTTCTCGGACAAAAAAGTGTTCATGGGAACAAATGCAGAATTTGACCGTGAAAACCAGAAATTCTACAGGGCACTTGATGAAGCCGGATTTCAACGCAACACATTCAACTTGCGCTCGCAGGAAAATTCGAACGGAAGACTTCCAACACTAAAAGAAGACGCTGTGGACACAACAATTGTATTCAACACAGCAAAAGAATTCTACACAAAAAGCCGCGATGAACGGTTCGACACGCTTGTTCTCTATGCAGGAGACGGAGATCTTTCAGTTCTTGTTTCAGGTCTTAAGGCAGAAGGCGTACGCGTGTTTGTTATCTACTATGATTTTAAAACACCAGTTTCCATTACAAGAGCTTCACAGAATTTGCTTGAAACCGCAGATAAGGCAATCAGCATTTCAAGTCTTCTTGACGAGCGTGTTTCCCAGCAGATAAAATCAATCTTTACAAAAATAGATGCGCCGGAACAAGGATTTCAAGTTCACTACAAACCAAATGCCAGAAGCGCATTTGAAATGCCGGCTCACAATTTTGTTTTGCCTGAAAAACTTATCATGGAAGGAATTTCCAACTGCCGAAAAGATGACGACGGATGGGCGCTTGTTGCTCAGCTTGGAAAATCAATTGAATACAAAATGGGCGCAAAGCTTCCGTTTGGAACAAAACTCCGCACGGAAATTGCAAGATACCCAAAAACATTTGAAACAAAAGAAGTGCCGGCATTCAGCGTAAGAGTAAAATCAACAGCATTACAGCATAAAAGCTAATTAAAAAACTGCAATCAAGGTGAATTATGAAGAAACGTATTCTTTTTGTTTTATTTACAATTTTTATTTCCGCATTTTTATTTTGCCAGTCATCTTCCACGAAAAAAAAGAAGCCTGCAAATTCAACTTCTACCACAAGAAAAGCTGCCACCCCTTCAAACAGTAAAAAAAGAGTTCAGCAAAAAACGCAAGGCAATGCTAAAAGCAAACAAAATCCTAGCAGCACTGCAAGCGCCAAAGCAAAAAGCAAAACTTCTTTGTGGAACATTAAATTGCTAGACACCGCAAGAAATGTTGATTATCTGGACGACTTTGAAAAAAATGTAATTCTGGAAATGAACAAAGCAAGAACAAATCCAAAGCAATATGCTGATTTATATATTGTTCCAAGACTAGAAAATTTCGATGGATACAACTATGTCGAAAAAAGAATGTCGGCGGCCGGTCCGTACTACAGGACAACTTGTACACAAGAAGGTCCTGCGGCTGTAAAAGAATGCATAAACTATATGTACGAACAAAGTCCACGCCCACCACTTAAACCATCTAAAGAACTTACGCAAGCTGCAAGAGGCCATGCGGAAAGTCAAGTAGTAACCAACCAGCTTGGGCACAAAGGAGTTGACGGCTCGACACCAGCTGAAAGAATGCAAAACTACGGCATATTTATGGCGACTGCTGAAAATATATTTTATTGCGTAGACACAGCAAGAAATACAGTTGTAAAATTTTTAATTGACGATGGAGTAGATTCACGCGGACACAGAAAAAATATTATGAACAAAAAGTACAATATAGCCGGCGTAGGATATGCTGAATGTGAAGAAAACAGAAGAGATGAATGTGTAGTTGATTTTGCACAAAGCTATGTGGAGAAATAACCAGTTATAATCCGCATATTCATTTTTCAAAAGGAAATCCAGTTGCAGGTTGACTTGGAAAATTAATCAGTTATAATCTTGAACCACCCACCTTTCTTGACATTTTGGTTGCAGGTTGACTTGGAAAATTAATCAGTTATAATAAAGAGCTCTGGGTCAAGCATATCAGCTGTGTTGCAGGTTGACTTGGAAAATTAATCAGTTATAATTAACGAAACAAAAGATAAGCGTTATTGGAGTTGCAGGTTGACTTGGAAAATTAATCAGTTATAATTTCATTTTTTACCTCACACAATAGGAGCAGGTTGCAGGTTGACTTGGAAAATTAATCAGTTATAATGAGACCGTAATCGTCTACAGACCAAGACTTGTTGCAGGTTGACTTGGAAAATTAATCAGTTATAATTAACGAAACAAAAGATAAGCGTTATTGGAGTTGCAGGTTGACTTGGAAAATTAATCAGTTATAATGGAATCAAGCGGAGTTACTATGTCTATATAGTTGCAGGTTGACTTGGAAAATTAATCAGTTATAATTTCTAATGGAAAAAAAATAAAGTCATCTTCGTTGCAGGTTGACTTGGAAAATTAATCAGTTATAATCTTTTCCAACACCTTCAAACACAGAATACGGTTGCAGGTTGACTTGGAAAATTAATCAGTTATAATTGAACTGACACAGGAAGAATATGATGATGCGTTGCAGGTTGACTTGGAAAATTAATCAGTTATAATAAGAAGATTTATCTCTATATACCCAATTAAGTTGCAGGTTGACTTGGAAAATTAATCAGTTATAATTCAGGCGGAACAATCCAAGCGATTTTTCAGGTTGCAGGTTGACTTGGAAAATTAATCAGTTATAATACAGGCGACACATGGACGCTTCAAATGATTGTTGCAGGTTGACTTGGAAAATTAATCAGTTATAATTTGATGTTAATATGAGCGCAATAAATCATTGTTGCAGGTTGACTTGGAAAATTAATCAGTTATAATGTATTTCTTCAACGGTCATGTCTGGGTCCGTTGCAGGTTGACTTGGAAAATTAATCAGTTATAATTTTTGAAATGGACACTGTCGCTCACGATGGGTTGCAGGTTGACTTGGAAAATTAATCAGTTATAATCAACAAAAAACCGCTATCTATTCTAGTGTTAGTTGCAGGTTGACTTGGAAAATTAATCAGTTATAATATAGAGCAGTTCAAGGCGGAGAAAAAATAGTTGCAGGTTGACTTGGAAAATTAATCAGTTATAAT
>JAUNWH010000022.1:0-23142 GCA_030540405.1 Spirochaetales bacterium | reverse complement strand
GTTGCAGGTTGACTTGGAAAATTAATCAGTTATAATTGCTGCAGGCGTAGTAAAAGCCGTAGACATGTTGCAGGTTGACTTGGAAAATTAATCAGTTATAATACAAACGAACAACGCCGGGCAGTTACGGAGGTTGCAGGTTGACTTGGAAAATTAATCAGTTATAATGAATATTCTTAATGAGATAAAAACAAATAAGTTGCAGGTTGACTTGGAAAATTAATCAGTTATAATCAAAATGTCAATCAGCAGGTAGCACAGATTGTTGCAGGTTGACTTGGAAAATTAATCAGTTATAATAGAGCCGAAAAGACTGCACCATGCAGGATGGTTGCAGGTTGACTTGGAAAATTAATCAGTTATAATACTTTCCGTACATTCCCCGGCAATGATTCAGTTGCAGGTTGACTTGGAAAATTAATCAGTTATAATAAAGAAAACACTTTCCGAGATTGCAGACCAGTTGCAGGTTGACTTGGAAAATTAATCAGTTATAATTAATTTTATGCACATATTTGCAGGCAATTGGTTGCAGGTTGACTTGGAAAATTAATCAGTTATAATAAAATGAAGTTGTAAAAGAAGTTCAGAATTGTTGCAGGTTGACTTGGAAAATTAATCAGTTATAATACATCCGATGTAATTCTTTTTGAGATAAAGAAATAGAATACATTGGATGTATTTTTTTTGAGAAAAAATTAAAATAACATAAGTTGTTCAGGTGCTTTTTTTTCAATTTTATTTCCAGACGAATAGCTGATTATATTGGAATATTGCCTATCTGTTATTGTAAGAATATCAACTTTTCCATCTGGAGGCAAGTTGTTTACTATCTGCTTATAATATTTTTCGCAGGCATCTTTTCCAGAAAAAAGTTTTGTGTAAATTGAATATTGAACCATAGAAAATCCATTGTCTAAAAGAAAATTTCTAAAATCAGTTGCGGCTTTCCGTTCTTTCTTTTCAATCACCGGCAAATCAAACAAGACCATCATCCACATAAGCTCGTACCTGTTCAATTCAAGATTATTCATCTTCTTCACCTTGCTCCCAAATCGGAAGCTCAATGGCAGGATTTTTATCTTCCAATGCATGGACATAAGAAGCCGTCATATACTGCATGCTCTGAAATGCCGGAGCACAGCCTTCTGTAGTACGGACTTTTAGCCACAAAGAGTCCGTAAGCCGTTTTTTATTTTTTGGTGTAAGCTCTTCCTCGCCTTCCAAGCACATTTTATAGACAATAGAATCCACAAGCGGACGATAGATTTCAAAAAAGTCATCGGCAAGGCAAAACTGATTCAAATTGTTGCTGTGGTTCACACCTAAAGCCGGAATAAGTCCCGAAGCGCAGACTGCTCTTGCCATTGCCGCACGCATTACAGCATATCCGTAGTTCAAAAATGAATTGACACCTTCTTCGTTCCGGTCGCGACGGAATTCTTTTCCGAACAGCGTTGTCCAGTAAATTTTTGCGGCATAAGCTTCCCGATTGTCGCTGTCGCCGGATTTTACGAGTTTTGAAATCTTTTCAACAAGAGAATAATCTTTTCCGTATAATTTTAAGACTTTCGCCTGATTTTCAATTTTTCGGATTACGACCTGCTGCCAAACTCTTTTCTTTAGCGGCTCGGAAGCATTTATCTGATTTTTTATGATTTTTGTAAAAAGACAATGATTTGCAACAGGCAAAACCATGCTCTGCGGAATAAAATTTCTTCCGCACAAGACAGTTACGCAGCCTCGTTCTGCAAGAGCATTTAGAATATTTTTACTGAGCGTAATTCCCTGCGCAGAAAGCAAAAGAACAGAAACATCATCCAGCGGAACTTGACCTAAAATCTCAGTTCCATGCTGGATAACCACAAAGCCACGGTTCAGAGAAACATAGCGATTTTCTTCACAAATCTCTAGTATTCTGTTCAGCATACTTTATTTATCGGTACACTGAACAAAGTTCTCCATATTATTTTTTTCTAAATACGCGGCCTATAGGATTTACAGTTATCGGGCGGGCGAATTTCTCTCCAAAAAGCACACTGATAGAAATAAAATTGTGACCTTTTTGAGGATCCCAATAATGTTCAAGAACAGCCTCATTTGTAGAAATAATCCAATCTCTACAATCTGTAACAGCATAAATCGGCCGTATATCAAGACGTCCACTTGAAGCATTTAGCCCTGCAATTCTGCATTTATACCAGTTTCCATTGTCCACAAATTCCAAATAGTCATTTTTGTGCAGAACGCAGATTTTCTTTGCGGCAGGATGAGGCTGGGCAGTAATTTTTGGTTTTCCGTCTGAATCGACTTGGTCACGCCGGATAAAAGTTGCCTTGTACGTAGGCTTTGCCTCCTTATTTTTAGGCGGAATCTGCCAGACAACAGCGGCGAAATAATCTTCAGGGCAAAGATAGCGCATTGTGCCGTCCTTGTTCTTAATTTCAATCGGAGTCTGCACGCGGTTTATACAGCGTACTTTTTTGATTTTTGTCTGCTCGCTGAATTTCTGCATTACATCTTCGATTTTTTCAGATTTGTGTGATTCCGTAAATTCGCGAAGCTCTTTTTGGATTTTCTTATCGATAATAGAATCAAAATCCTTTTCTTTCAGTCCTAAAATATTTTCCTTGCAAACATAATATTCCTTGAAAATCCAAACAGCAGGATAAAGCTCTTTAAGCTCCTTTTGGACTTTTTTAATATCTTTTAGTTCAGCAAGCATTTTTTCAAACTCAGCACGGACTTTCTCGTTTTTAATGAGAGGAATGTCTTCTTCGTTTATTTTTGAAATTGCAACCTGCTCTGCCCTTTTTATTTTTCCAAGAAGAGTTTCCTTTGAAAGTTTGCCCTGCGCGCCGTGGTCAGGCTTAAAGCTCACGACGATATTTTTTGTCTTTTCAACAAGCTCAAGCCGTGAAACAGGCATTTGCGGAACTTCAATTTTATTTTTCTTTCCAATCTGATTAAGACGCGAAATTTGCTGAACCATTGAGCGGTCAATCAGCGCGATTACGCTTGCGTCAAGAGCATGATGCCGATGGTCGTAGCGGTTCTTTTTGTAAATTCCAATCTGCTCGTCTTTAAGCTCAAAATGCGCAATCTCGTTGTCGCCAATTTTTCTTTTCAGAATCGAATCAATTTGCCATTTGTCGCGCAAAAGTTTTGTCATTCCGCCGCTCACAGCCCAGACATTCGAGTCTTTTTCAACAACGCACTTCAAATATTTCAGAGCCATTTTTGAAAGATAGGCGTTGTCAGTAAGCTGGCGTGAAATAAATCCGCTTTCTTTCTCAAAAGTTTCCATGGCGTTTTCAGAAAAAAGTCGTCTTTTCTGCGGATCTTTTAACTGAGAAGCCCTTTCAAGAATTTCATTCCAGTTGTAGCCCTTTGGATTATTAAAGAAAGCCTCATAAGGAGATTTTTCGCCCTTGAACGCATTGCATTTTGTATGAGCAACAGTCTTGTTGTGCTCGGAATCCCACAAAGTGCGTCCAAATGGAAGAATATGCTCAATCTGAACGGTATTGTCATTGAAAATATCTGCGCCCGAAATTTGTTTTCCGCAATAAATGCATCTTCTGTTCAGCGCATTTTCCGGGTCAAGTTCTTCCCAAAGTTTATATTTTAAGCGGTCAGTTCTGTTTGGAAATAGAATAGAAGAATTCGCGTCCTTTATTTTCTTGTTAAGAATCTCGTTCTGCTTCTGGTTTGCCGCAATTTTCTGCTGCATTTTATTTTTAGCTTCTCGACTGGCTTTTAGATCCCGGCTTACTTCTATTACAACCTGCGTCGGTTTTCCGTATTCTTTAATAAGAGCGTTTACAACAACGCGGGTCTGGTTCAACGCGATATGAACTGTCGGATTGCTTATTTTTCCAAAGCGTTCCTCGTCATTTTTAGGATTCGGCTTTGCTCCCATCGTTGAGCCAGCAAGAACTTTTCCGTAATAAGGAAGCTCGCTGCATTTTTCCACAGACTGATTCGCATAAGTATAGCCAAGTTTCTGAATCACATTGTGAATCTGGCAGCGTTCCGTGCGTTCATCTGAATCTGCAAAGATTTTTGCATTTTCTTCGATTTTATTCACAACGTTTTCAGAGAATTCTCGGCAGAAATTTGTTGTGCCGCTTGGAAGAACAAGTTTTGTGATAAAATTCTTCTGTTCAGGAGACAAATCGTATTTTTCAAGCATTTTTTGAACATCGGAATCTTCCTGCGCGGTTATCAGACATTCAACAATGTTGTCCTGCTCTTCAAGGCTTAACGAATCCCAAATCTCGCCAAAACGATTTTTGCTTCGAAGTTTTACAGCAGTTGAGTTTCCCTGCAAAAAGTCGCGAGTTTCTGATTCAATGTTAAAAGTAATATTTTCATCAAGACCAAGTTTTTTGCGAATTTCCTTAAAAGTCACTTTTTCTTTTGAATCAAGCAGCTTTATGATTTCGTTCTGCCATTCAGGAAGAAGCTTTTTTGATTTTCCTTCCGCAATAAAAGAAAGATTGAAAACGTCCTGCAAAATGCGGATTTTTTGCGCGCACGGCATCGCCTTGAACGTTCTTTCTTTTTCCGGCATATACTGGCATTTTCCACGCTCCTGGATTTTTAGCGGCCGCTGAAAGAAAATCTTATTGTAGATTTCGTTCCAGTCAACAGCAGGATAAAACGGCTTTTGCTTTTGCCGTATCAGATTAAATTCTTCTATATAAAGCTGCCGCACAGGATAATAATCCATTCTGTTTGGAGCAAAGCGAGTTCCGCCGTTGTTTTCTCTGTTTTTCCAAAGAAATTCTCCAAGCGTTCTGCAGCCGGAAGTTTTTATTGCATTTGAAAGTTTTGAGCATTTGTCCGCCTGCGTCAGTTTTTCAGACTTTGAATTTTCTTTTGTTTCCTCTTGCGAGCCGTCTTTTCTGTTGCTTTTAAATCCGCGCCGCACAGAAAGATTGAACAAAACACGTCCAAGCTCAAACGGCTCAAGTTTTTCATCAAGGGCTTTTATGCGAAGCTCATAAGGATTCATAAGTTTTAACGGTTGAGCTTCATCTTTTTTTACAGGAAGAAGCCCCTGACTTTGCAAAAGCCGGAAAGTTTCTCTTCTGCGGAGTTTTCTTCTATAAATTATTCTGCGTTGCCCGCGTGCTGTTCTTCTTTCAACTGCGAGAGGCTCTTTTGATTTTGGATTTCGGCCGTCTGAAAATATTCTTACGCCGAGGTCTTCAAGTTTTTCAGGCTCGTTGTCTTCATCAAGAGAATAAACAGCCCAGCCAATTGAATTTGTTCCTAAATCAAGCCCTAAACGATATTTCATTATAATCTCCAGCCAAAATTATATCACGGCTTATTAAACAGAGGCAATTATTTCAGTTAGACCAAATGCCGAGTTTTAGAGAAATTAATAAAAAAGTGTGCAAAACTTTAAGGTTTTACCACAAAAAACTTATGCCGGAATTTAAAATGTACATTTTTTGCTCTTGGGCTATCAAGTAAAATCTTTATCTACGGTCAGTATTTTGCTATTGTACAGTCAGTAAAATCTTTATCGACGCTCAGTATTTTACTTTTGTACGGTCAGCAAAATCTTTTTGTACGAAGGGGAAAATTCATAAAAGGAGAGCATTTTATAGCTTAAAATTACAGATTTTCAAAATTCTTATCTTAAGTATAGTAAAAAAGTTTTCAACAATGATTCACTTATTTCGCCAGTACGCTTGGAAAAAGGTAAATCATAGCAGTTCTTCATAAATTGTCCTTTAAATACTGTACTAAACGCCTCCTTATTAGTACGCTCATCAACACACATTTAGTGCAGTAAATGTCTCATTATTAGTACACTAATCAACACCTTATTACTGTACTAATTGTACTATAGTATTAGGCAAGATTGCCGTGCTTGACACTGCGATGTTTGCATAGCAAATTTGGTTAGAAATCATTTGACAAATCATATTCTATTATTATAAAATAGTTTTACTGATTAATTTTTCTAGTCAACCTGCTAACAAGGAATCCTTAAGATTCCGCAAAATGCTTATACATTCTTAGGAATGTATATAGATAAGATGATAAAAGGAAGCTGCGGCTTCCTTTTTTGCTTTTCAAAAATCAGATAAATAGTTCAAACTTTCTTTTCAGTCTTAAAAAACAAAAAGTTTTTCTTTGACCCTTGCCAATTTTTTGGTGATAAAGCCAACAGAAATTTGCAGAAGAATGAGAGGTGAACTATTAAATTTTTCATAAGTTGCCTTTATGAATTTGCCTTGTAAGTTTCTGCAATGATTCTGATTCCGTCTTCAAGCTCATCATCGGGGCGCGCATAATTTATTCTTATGCACTTTGAATAATGCGGATGATTTTTAAATGCTCCTCCATTTCCGAAGAAAAAATATTCACCAGGAACAACGACAACGCCCTGCTCTTTAAGTTTTTTGTAAAGTTCCTTCGTTGTAATTTTTAGATTGCGCATTAAAATCCACAGGAAAATTGAACCTTCACCTTTATGAACAGCGTAGTCAGTTCCAGCAAAATATTTATGCACAAGGCTCTGGGCAAATTTATTTTTCTTTTCGTAATACGGACGCACAAAGTTTGAAGCGGCTTCAATCAGTTTTCCGCTTTCAATAAGATTAGAGGCAATCGCCTGACCAAGACTTCCCGAAGCAAGCGCAATTATAGAATTCAAATTTGAAAGAGCTGTAACAATTTCTTTTCTTGCAATTATAATTCCGGTGCGCAAACTTGGAAGACCTATTTTTGAAAGGCTCATGCTAAGAATTACATTTTCATTCCAGAAAGGTTTTGCATCGTTGAAAATTATATGCGGCCACGGAAGTCCATAAGCGTTGTCAATAATCAGCGGAATAGAATGTTTTTGCGCAAGAGCAGACATTCGCGTAACTTCCTCATCAGTAAGAACATTGCCAGTCGGATTTGTGGGGCGGCTTACGCAAAGGGCTGCAATGCTATTGTCCTTGTTAAGACGCTCTTCAAGTTTTTCAAAATCAACAAAGTATTTAAAAGTGTTGTCGCTGTATTCTTCAAAGCGTGAAGGAATGCTTTCAAAAGTTTCATTTTCAATTCCCTGATCCGCATAGCCCACATATTCCGGCACAAGCGGAAACAAAATTTTCTTTTTAGTTTTTTTTCCATCTGGCGAAGTGAATGTTCCAGAAAGAAGATTAAAAAGATAAAAGCACGCGCTCTGGCTTCCGTTGCACACAGCGATATTTTCTGGCTTTACATTCCATCCAAAGTTTTTTGAAAAAAAGGATGCAACAGAATTTATAAACGCATTTTTTCCCTGCGGACCGTCATATTTTCCAATCAAATCTTCAAACGCACGTCCGTCTTTCATTATGCGTTCCATTTCGGTGCGGTACATTTTTTCAAGTTCTGGAATCTGCGCAGGATTTCCTCCTCCAAGCGCGCAAAGTTTTTTCCCTTCAGGAAGAGGAGCTCCCAAGTCTTCCATCAATTGTAAAATTCCAGACTCTCCCGTAAGTTTTTTTCCAAAATCTGAAAACATATTTTTCCTCGTTGCTTTATTTTTATGAAAGTTGATTTGCTTCTTGCGCTGAAACTTCATGTTTTTTCTTTACAGAAGCTGCTCTCTTTTTTTTCTTGCTGAGTTTTAGAGAAATAGTTCCGTCAACGCAATCAACGGAAACAGTTTCACCTTCTGAATTTTCATTTTGCAAAAGAAGATTTGCAAGCGGATCTTCAATTTCTTTTTGAAGCAGACGGCGCATTGGACGCGCTCCCATCGAAGGCTCATATCCGTGCTCAACAAGATATTCTTTGGCTTTAGTTTTTAGCGCAAGTGAAATTGTTTTTTCAGCAAGACGCTCTTCAAGTTCTTTAATTTGAATTTCAAGTATAGATGCAATCTGTTTTTTTGAAAGCGCATCAAAAACTATCACATCGTCAATTCGGTTAAGAAGTTCAGGCGACATGATTTTTTTGAGTTCTTCCATTGCACTGGATTTTATTTCGCTGTATGGAACAATTCCCTCTTTTGCTGTGGAAAATCCCATTCTGCTTTCCGCAGTAATCTCTCTTGCGCCGGCATTGCTGGTCATAATGACAACTGTATTTTTGAAGCTCACTGTATGACCAAGGTTATCCTTTAATTCGCCCTCTTCAAGAAGCTGAAGCAAAAGATTATAAATGTCGTGGTGAGCCTTTTCAATTTCATCGAGGAGCACAACTGAATATGGATGCTGGCGAACTTGTTCTGTAAGTAGCCCGCCTTCTTCATAGCCAATGTATCCCGGAGGCGCACCAACAAGACGAGATGCGTTTTGCTTTTCCATGTAGTCGCTCATGTCCACACGAATCAAAGCTTCTTCCGTTCCAAAAAGAAATTTTGCAAGCGACTTTGCAAGCTGAGTTTTTCCAACACCAGTAGGACCAAGAAAAATAAATGAGCCCACAGGACGTTTGTGTGAAGAAATGCCGGCTTTGTTTCTGCGGACTGCGCTGCAAATTGAAGCAACGGCCTCGTCTTGCCCAACAACTTCTTCATGCAGAATTTTTTCCATATTCAAAAGCCGCCAAGATTTTCCTTCGTCCAGTTTTGAAACATCGATTCCAGAAATTTCGCTTATAATCTTGCAGACATCTTCCGCGCAAACACGGCGTTTTTTTGCGGCATCAGAAGATTTCCATTTGCGGTTCAAGTCATCTATCCGTGAGCGCAGCAAATTTATGTGGTCTCTGATATATGCGGCCTTTTCGTATTCCTGCGAAGCAACCAGCTCGCGTTTCTGCTCGTTATATCTTGCGTATTCCGCTTCAAGTTTGTCCAGTTCTTCCGGGCGAACATCTTCCTGCAATTTTTTTTCAGCCCCGGCTTCATCAAGAATATCAATCGCTTTGTCTGGCAAAAAGCGTTCAGAAATATATCGCTTGCTGTATTTTACAATAAGCGGAATTACATCATCTTCATAAACAACATGATGAAATTCCTCATAATATTTTTTAAGTCCCAAAAGTATTTTTTGTGTTTCATCTTCAGAAGGCTCTTCAACTTTTACAGTTTGAAATCTTCTTACAAGCGCAGAATCTTTTTCAAAATATTTTCTGTATTCCTTTGTTGTGGTCGCTCCAATCATCTGAAGCTCACCGCGGCTTAAGGCAGGCTTTATCATGTTGCTTGCATCCATTGAGCCTTCTGGTCCGCCAGCTCCAATTATAGTATGAAGCTCGTCAACAAAAAGAATCACATTTTTTGATTCCTTTATTTCTTTCATTACACGCTTGAGGCGCTCTTCAAATTCACCGCGGTATTTTGTTCCTGCAATCATTGCGGCCAAATCAAGCTGAAGCAATTTTTTCCCAAGAAGATCGGCAGGAACTTTTCCATTTGCAATGCGCTGCGCAAGAGATTCTGCTATTGCAGTTTTTCCAACGCCTGGCTCTCCAACAAGAACAGGGTTATTTTTTGTGCGGCGGCTTAAAATTTGAATTGTTCGCAAAACTTCTTTTTCGCGTCCGACAACAGGATCTAAGTTTCCGTCCTTTGCATCTTGTGTTAAATCTCTTGAAAACTGTGCAAGAATTCCAGACTGCTTTTGTTTTCTCTGCGCACTTCCGTCCGCCATAAAAGGAACTGGAGTTTCCTGCGCAAAATTTCCGCCTGAAAAATTCTTTTGCTCTTTTACAGCTGATGAAGGAATTTTGCGCTGAATATCTGCAATCGCATTTCTGACCTGCTCAATGGAAATTCCTGCGCGCTTTAAATATGCCCACAAAAGTGAACGTTCCTCCGTAGCCGCTGCAAACAAAAGATGCTCCGTTCCAACATAATTGCAGTGCATCGTTTTTGCATCAAATGCAGCCTGATTCAAAAATCTTTCTGTGCGCTCCGAATTTGGAATCGTCTTCAGTTCTGTATCTGGAAAACGGGAAGGCAAACTTTGCTCAATTGCAAGCTGAAGAGTAAGAACATTTATTCTAAGCTGCTGAAGCACAACATAACCAAGTCCTTCCGCAGATTTTAAAAGCGCAAGTATAATATGTTCCGGCTCAATCTGCCGGCTTCCTAAAAAATAAGCTTCGTCTTGAGCAAGCGCAACCAAAATACGCTGTGCCCTAGGAGAAAAATTTTCATACATATAGGAACCTCACTTTTCAATATTTTCAAAAGCTTCCTGTAAAATCAAAGCTCTAAGCCGCTCAATTTTACGCAGACGGTTGTCCTGAATATCTTTTTCAAATTTAAACTTTCCGTTGTCAAGAACATATTCAAGATGTCCTTCTTGAACTCTATAAAGTAAAGCGTGTAATTCAGCCTCTTCAACTCCAGAAAAAATTCCCATGTCCTTGCCGAACTTAACGCCGCTTATAATGTCGATAGCTTCTCTAAGCGAAACAAAAAAACTGCTCTTTGCCAAAGCCAGCGAACGAAGCGCATAGTTTGAAATTTCCGTTATATGCTGAGCCTTGCAAGTTTTTCGTGCCGCTCTTTCTTCCTTTAAAATATTTTGAACAGCGCACTGAATTGAAGCAATCTGATCGAACTCGCTTCCGCCCGCTGAACTTTTTGGAACAACAATGTAATAGCTGCCCAAAGAAGTTCCTTTTGTTCCAAAGCCGCTCAAAGCATTTCCGCCGCCAGAACCATAGCAAGCCAGCAAATTAAATCCATCGCCTGAAATATTTTTTACGATTGAATTTATTGAGCCAAGCAATGAGCAGGCAGGCAGGTGAAGTTTTACAACAACAGAAAGTCCGCTTCCTGAATCTAAAACTGAATAAGTTAAATATCCAAACTCATAGCTTGCGGCAAACTGAATTCTTTTTTGAAGCTCGTTGTCAATTTCATAAACGGAATTCGATGCGGCTTCAATTCCAAGACCTGGAATAAATGAAGAGATTTTCAAATGATCATCAGTATTTACGGTGCAAGAAATTTTTCCATCATTGCGAAGAATAAGTCCGTTTTTTTTCCCTTTTGAATCGAAAAGGATTCCCCGCTCATGCATTATCTTGTTCCCGATGCCATCAAGTTTGCAAACAGAAACCGCCTGAAAATCCTCCGCATTCTTTAAAAAATTAAATGCATCAAAAACAATAGACTGAATGCGCTCGCTTTCAGAATCATTCAATTTATCTGGAAAAGGAAAATTTGCAAGATTTCTTGAAAGAGTCGCTCTGGTTGCAACAACAATATCTTGCTCAGGACCTGCGCAGGCATACCATGCTCCAGAAACATCTTCTTTTGACTTTTTTACCATCAGCCGATTTCTCCACTAGAAATTTCTGCCGAGCCTGAAACTGCATTTTTTTCAAGAGCCTTTAAATAATCTCTGTACATCGCAGCTTTTTCATAATCTTCTTTTTGAATCGCAATGTTCAGTTTATTTTGAAGAATAACTCTGTCATTTAAAACAGAACGCACCGAAGAAAGACGAGCCGGCATTGAGCCTTTGAATATTTCTTTTATTCCATTAGTTTCAAGAAAATGCCTTACATCGTTTTTAAAAATAGCATAGCATTCCGGGCATCCAGTTTTTCCGCTTCGAGTTATTTCTTTCAATGAAGTTCCGCAGACAGGACAAAGTTTGTTTTCGCGCTCTGAAATTTTTTTTGAAACATTGGCAATTTCTCTAAAAAGATTTCCGATTGAAGACTCTATGCTTTTTGGATCTGGAGAAATTCCGCGTTCCATTGCGCATTCGAGGCATATATTTATTTTCCGGCGCGAACCATCACTTGTGGTTTGTTCCATAAAAATTACAGCTTCACGTTCGTGACAAAAATCGCAAATCATACTTTTCCTTGTTTTTCAACTAGTGAGTGTACCATAAATTACATTTTACGCAAAGTATCAATAGGTTTCTCTTTTCCGGCTTTTACTGAAGGAATCAAAGAAACCAAAGCGGAAAGAAGAAGCGTACATAAAATAACCGCGACAATTTCTTTTACGGGAATTTCTATCGGAATGCTCTGAAGATAATATGCCGGATCAAGCAAATGAAATTTTACGATTTCATGAGAATCGTCAAAAGAAAATGCAAGCGAAAGTTTTTCAAAAAAGTTTACACAAGATTCAATCGCGCCGATTATTTCGTTTATGTTCACGGAAATTAAAAGTCCAATCGGAACACCAATCAAAATTCCTGCAAGGCCAATTGAAGCTCCTGTTAAAACAAATGAAAGCGCAATTCCATTTGGAGACGCGCCAACGCATTTTAAAAGCGCAATTTCTTTTTTGCGTTCCATTACAATTATCAAAACAGAGGAACTTACGCTTATGCTTGCGACAATCACAATCATAACCATAATTACAACAAGCAAAGCTTTTGTTGAAGCAAAGTTTTCAAGCTCAGACGCATTGACTTCTTTCCAGGTTTGAACTCTGGAATCGGAAAAGCCTTCATCTTGAAATGTAAAATATTGAATCCGCTCCGCAATGGAAGGAATTTCTTCGGAAAAAGAATTTTCAGTTTCAATGCCAACAACAAATTCGCAGGATGATTTTGCAAGGGAATTAAAAGCCGCTTCAATTGGAATAAAAACCCACAGCGCATCAAGCTCCTGATAGCCGCTTGAAATAATTCCTCCGACTTTAAACTGCGCAACTTTTGGAACAAATCTTTTTCCTGCTGTGTTCATGCTTATAATTTTTATATTGTCTCCAACATGAACTCCAAGCTGTTCTGAAATTTTTTCTCCAATAACAGCAGTCCGCAAATCAGACAAAGATGTATTTCCTTCAACAACTTTAAAAAGTGAAGAAAAATTTTTATCAGACAAAAAAGTGTCTTGAGGAACGCCTCTTACAAATGCACCAGATCTATAATTCTGTCCAGCAGCAAGAGCCATTCCTCTCACTTCCGGGAAAACTTTTTCCACGCCTTGAATATCCGCAAATTTTTCCGATGCCAAAATGAAATTTTTGTATGAATTCAAATACATAGAGTTTTTATAAACTGAAACTGAAACATCACGAGAAAAAAGATTTATCATCCGGCTTGTCATTCCCTGAACCATTCCGTTTGTAACAACAAGAAGAACAACCATCGGAACAAGACTTATTCCAATGCAAGCAATAGCGCCAGTAAGACTTCGCTTTCCAATTCCAGAATCAGAACTTTGAGACTTTGAAAAAAATATTTTTTTTGCATACATCAAGCATGAACTAAAAGTCATATTTCAAGCTCCTGAAGCTGTCCGTTTTCTATGGAATATTTTATCTGTCCTTTTGAAGCAAGATTCATATCATGTGTAACAAGAATCAAAGTTTTTCCATATTTTTCCGAAAGCGAAAAAAGAAGATTTCCAACAGCCTCGGCATTTGCAGGATCAAGATTTCCCGTAGGCTCATCAGCCAAAATCAATTCAGGATTATTAACAAGGCTTCTTGCAACGGAAACTCTTTGCCGCTCTCCGCCAGAAAGTTCAGAAGGCAAATGCGACATTCTTTCTTTTAAACCAACGGCACACAAAAGTTCTTCTGCTTTTTCCATTGCATCTTTTTTAGAAACACCTGCCATAAATGCCGGAAGAAAAACATTTTCCAATGCAGTAAAATCTTTTAAAAGATAATGAAACTGAAATATCATTCCAAGAAATTCACGCCTGAATTTTACAAGCTGTTTTTCTGGCATTGAACTTACATTCATTCCACCAACACAAACAGTTCCGCCAGTAGCTTTGTCCAACCCGCCGATTATATTCAGCAAAGTTGATTTTCCGCTGCCACTTTTTCCAACAATCACACAAGTCTGCCCTTGATTTAATTCCATGTTAAGTTTTTTTAAAATCGCAAGTTCCTCACTTGAAGTCTTATAAGTTTTTTCCAAATCTTTTATTGACAAAATAATATTCTGATTATTCATCACGCAAAACCTCCGTTACAGTCATTCGCAAAACATTTCGGCTAGCAAGCCAGGTTGCCGCAACCGCTGAAAAAACTCCGAACAAAAAAATAAAAACAACTTCATGCAAAAAAATTCTCGTGGGAATTCTTGCGTAAATTGCAAACATTGGATTTTCCGTCACAAAGCTTTCGTATCCTGAATTAAAAATCATTGTAAAAAAATATTCGATTCCAAACTGAATTTTAGAAAGCGAGTTGAAAACTGTTTTCATATTAATCGATATAAAAACGCCAAGAAAAAGTCCAGTCACACCGCCCAAAATTCCCGTGAATATTCCCTGAACAACAAAAATGCTCTGCACATTTTTTTCAGAAGCACCAAGAGCAGAGAGAACTGCAATTTCATTTTTCCGTTCCAAAACAAGTTTCTTCATTGAATTAAAAATATTTATTGCGGCAACAACAAAAATCAAAAGCACAATAACAAAAAGCGTGTTTTTTTCCATGCGAAGAACTCCAAAGTAGCTTCGGTTGTATTCGCGCCAGCCTACTGCCTTGGACTGCGGGAAAGCGTTCTTGAATTCTTTTATAAATGAAGAATCTTTTGAAACTGAATTTAATTTTATTCCATATTTTTCTTCAGCGGAATTTCCGAGAATTTTTTTTCCAGAATCAAAATTTATAAATGCAAATGAAGAATTTATTTCCGCATATCCACAATGAAAAATTCCCTTTACAACAAACTGACGGTTTGTAGAAAGCAAGCTTGTATCGCTCGAACCGCTAAGAGCCGCAATGTTCACTCTGCTTCCAATTCTAAGATTCAAGTTGTACGCCAATGTGCTGCCAACAACAATCGAGTTTGCTTCAGATAAATTAAAATTTCCTGCAACAATTTTCAGCTTATCTTTAAATCCAAAATCAGTTTCCATAATATTTTCTGGAACTGCGCGGACAATCGAGGCGCATTGTCTTTCCGAATTCCCAACCATAAGACCTTGCGCTTCATAAAAAGGAACTGCGCAAAGAACTTTTTTATTTTTACTGCACCAACTTTCAAACAAATCGCCTTGAATTTTGGATACCTGAATATGGTATGATGAAATTTCCATTATAGAATCTATAAATCCCATCTGAAATCCATTCATAACGCTCATTATGACAATCAGAGCCATTACTCCAAGCGCAATTCCCAATGCAGCCAAATATGAAGCAGCTGCGGTACGACCTTTTCTATTTATTCTGCTTATTCGTCTGGCAACAAAGCATATCCATTTAAAATCTGATTTCAATTTTACCCTCATTAAATTTCTTTCAATTTATTTTTTCACCGTTTATAAATCTTGTTTCCATAAATTTTCCATCTGGAAAATATACAGTTTCAACAAAATCATCATCGTTTGCATATTTTATAGAAAATCTTAAAGTTCCATTTTCATAAAATTCAAAATCTGCATTTTCACTTTTGTCTGTATAACTATAAATATTTTTTTTTCTATAAATTTCTTTGCCTTCTTTTTTTTCATCATAGGAAATTTCTTCATCAGATAAAATTCGATTCTGTTTGTCATAAGAAAAGAAACTTTTTTTCATCAAAGTTTTTATTTCAGGCAAAGAATTTTCTTCTGTTGACTCTGGATTTTGAATATAACAATATTCCACAACATAAAGCGGAAGAAAATCTTTATTGTATCGAATTTCATAGTTCTTTTTATTCTTAAAATCTTCCTTATTTGAAAAAATATATTTGCCTGAATATTTCCAGTTTTCCTTTAAAATAATTTTTGAATCTGCAACTTTATTTTTATTTTCCCAGACAATTTTTTCAACAGGCTTATAATCTGAATTATATTTCACTCTTGAAAACTGATCTTCATTTACTGATATGCAAGAAAAATTTTCAAGTTCTTTTGAAACACTTAAAAGTTCTTTATCAAATTTAAAAAGAACAAGTTTGCCAAGAGAATTTTTTAGATAAAATCCAGAATGATTTTTTTCTGAATTCTCATAAAGTTCAAAATCAGTTTCATCTGAATTTAAAAATTCTTTTAGTTCTGTTTTTAACACTTCCGTTTTTTCAAAAGAAATATTTCCCTTCATTGCATAAGAAATCAGAAGCTGATTTTCATTTATAACGGGAAACAAAAGATATAAAAAAAACAAAGCCTCAAAAAAAGACATCACTCTGTCCCAACAAATTCATCCACATATTTTTTTGGATCAAAGGATTCTATGTTTTCATATTTTTCTCCAGTGCAGACAAACAGAACCGGAATATTTAAATCTTTTCCAATTGAAACAAGCGCGCCGCCTTTTGCAGTTGAATCATATTTTGTAAGAACAACAGCATCAATTCCAACAGCTTCATTAAAAACTTCTGCTTGCCTTACAGCGTTCTGTCCTGTTGTCGCATCGATTACAAGAATTTTTTTGTAGCAACCGTCATCAGCTTTGGAAGCGCAAATCCTATCAATTTTTTTTAGTTCATTCACAAGATTATCTTTGTTATGAAGACGACCAGCAGTGTCCGCAATTACAAGCCCGCCATTGTTCGCCTTGCAAGCGTCTGCCGCATCAAAAACAACTGCGCTTGGATCGCTTCCCATTTGATGTTTTACTACACGAAGCTTAAGTTTTTCCCCATGCATGGAAAGCTGGTCAACCGCCGCTGCACGAAAAGTGTCCGCCGCCGCCATAATCACATTGACATTTTTTTCGGAATACAGTTTTGCCATTTTTGCAACTGTCGTAGTTTTTCCAACGCCATTCACGCCAAGAACCATAAAAATATTTACTTTTCCATTTGAAGGTTCAATCGAAACTGGTTTTAAAAATTTCAGCAGAATATTTTTTAACTCGGCAGTAATTTCTTCTGGAGAAAATTTCTTTTCTTTTTTGCAAAACGATTCAAGATTGTCAACAATTTCAACTGCGTTTTTTGCACCCAAATCTCCTTCAATCAAAGCGTCAGTCAAATCTTCAAAAAAATCCTCAGAGAAATTTTTCTTTCCGCCAAAAAGATTTTTTAATTTTTCTGAAAATGAAATCTTCGCCATATTTTTAACTCCTAAAAAATTTACTCTTCTTGAATTTCAGTCCAGGCTGAATTTGAAATTTCAGATGAATGAATTTCTTTTGCATTTGAAGGAAGCAATGAATTTGCAGCAATAAGATAACGCGCAAGCTCAAAGCCAAAAAATCCAAGGCACGCAAAAGTTATTCCGCTAGAAATAGTTCCGTAGCGTCTCCATTTTAAAACTTCATCATAATCTTTTAAAGAACCACGATTGTAAGCATTTGTAACTGAATTATTTTTTCCAACCGCATACAAAGTAAACGGAACAGAAAGAACAAAGGCTGTATAAGCTCTGTAGGCGGCAATTCTGCGCTTGTCGATATATTCAGAATGATTTACAGTTTTTCCTTTTATAGAAAGGCGGGCTTGATTTTGTTGCAGGATTTCAGGCACATAAAAAAAGAACAAAGCATTTTCATCTTGCGCAGATTTAAATTGCCCGATGACTGGAGTCCCGTCAAAAGAAATTTTCGCAGAAGAATTTTCATCTGAAATTTCAGAAATCAAATCGCTGCCAGAATATAAAAATCCATTTTCCAAATTTTTTTTCAATTCAATCGAAGCGGAAACTTCCGACTTAAGTTTCATATTTCCCTGAAGCTTAAAAATTTTTGAGCCTTCAAAATCATAATTTATCGAGCGTGGAATATACCCCGGTGCCTCAATTGTTATAGAATGATTTCCAGAAGGAACAGAAATTTTTTCCGGCGCATTTTTGTAAACATTTCCGTCAACGGAAACAATTGCATTTTTAAAAACTTCAGACGGCTGGATTTCGAACTTAATTTCAACAGGAAAACTATTTACAATAATCGGAACAAAATAATTTGCGACATTTCCTGCAACTGAAATATAGTCCTTTAATGAACCAATTTCTGTAACCTGCCCAAGAATTTTTTTCCCCGGAAAATTATAAAGCGCGCAGGAAATTGAAAAATATTCGCCATAAACGATAATGCTTCCGGTTATAAGACCGTTTATTTTTGCAGCGACGACTTCATTTTCAAACTTGCGGCTTTCAATTCCAGAATCAAGAGCTTCCTGTGAAGGAGAAAAAAGTTCGTAAGAATTTTCTTTATAGAAAGAAACATTTTCATTTTGAGGCTCTGGAAGAACTGGAGAATTTTTTTTCACAAAAAGATTTTTAAATGGATTGAATGGGAGCGGACTAAAACTTGTTTCTGTTTTTTCCTCTTGAGAAGAATTTTCATTTTTAAATTCTTCATAAAGCTGATGAGTTTTTTTTAAGTTCTCGTCAATCTGATTTTTTATTTCGTCAATTTTTTTTTCTTGAGTCAAAATTTTTTTTTGAATTTTTTTCTTGCTTCCAGACAAAAGAAAAATTGCATCGCGCGTTTTTATTTCCTTTGAAAGCTGAAGAAACAAAGACTGCCGTTCAACAAGCAAATTATTCAAAGACCTGTCCAGCATTTCCTGCGGCGTTGTATAGCGCAAAAGTCCTTCAGAAATTTTTTCCATTATAAGCTGCGGCATCATAGAAGACAAATCCTGTTCGGCGGAATTCAAGGTTTTCCCGCTGTCAAAATCAAATTTTTTGGCAGCAAGAATCCAAGGCTCGCAAAAAATATTCTCCGTCAGAAATAACAAAAGAGAAAAAATAAAAAAAAATCCTTTATATTTCCGAAAGAGAAAATTCATCTCTATAAATCATCTCCATCGTCATCTGATGAAGAAGGAAGGTCTTTCCATTTTGCAGAAAGGAATTCATCCAGGAATCCGTCGATGTCGCCATCCATTACGCCTTGAATATTTCCAACTGAATATTTTGTTCGGTGATCCTTTACCATTGTGTAAGGCTGAAAAACATAAGAACGAATCTGGCTTCCAAAAGAAATGTCCTTTTTTTCACCTGCGAATTTTGAATTTTCCTTTTCGCGCTCTTCCTTGTAATATTCATAAAGCCTTGACTTTAAAATGCTCATTGCAGATGCGCGGTTCATAAGCTGGCTGCGTTCACTGTCGCAAGCAACTACAATTCCGGTTGGAATATGAGTAAAGCGAACTGCGGATTCAGTTTTGTTTACATGCTGACCGCCTTTTCCGCCGGAACGATAAGTGTCTACACGCAAATCTTTTGGGTCGATATTAACTTCGATGCTGTCGTCAAGAACTGGAAAAACATAAACAGAAGCAAACGAAGTGTGCCGCCTTGCATTTGCATCAAACGGACTTATGCGAACCAAGCGGTGAACTCCAGCCTCGCCTTTTGTATATCCATAAACATAAGGCCCTGAAATTTTCATGTTGATTGACTTGAGTCCGCCTTCCGCCTCTTCCTGCGAAAGAACTTCAACTTTATATCCGTGACGTTCCGCCCATCTTTGGTACATACGGCTAAGCATGAATGTCCAGTCGCAAGCTTCAGTTCCGCCAGCGCCAGCATGAACAGAAAGATAGCAGTCGTTCTTGTCAACTTCATCACTAAGAAGATTTAAAATGCTTTGATGGTCATAGTCGGCTTTTGCTTTTTCGTACTGCTCTTTTAATTCTGACTCAATGCCCTTGTCATTTTCTTCAAGCCCAAGCTCATACAAAGCTTCAAGGTCATCAACCCGCTGAACCAAATCCTGCCACGGCTCAATTCTTCCCTTTAAAAGCTTAATGTCATTCATTATTTTTGTAGCCTTGGCATTGTCGTCCCAAAATCCGGGAGCAGTTGTAAGAGCTTCTTTTTCTGCTATTTTTTTATTGATGTCATCAACGTCAAAGACGCCCCCAAACAGCCGAAACATCTGCCTTCAGCTGTGCAATAGGCTCCTGAAAATCTTCAATCATAATTGTCCTCAAATTTTTAATTCTTAGGGCGCGCAGTTCCATTAAAACAGCATTTGCGCCATTTTTTCTGCTTCATTTCTGTAATAACAAAAAGTCCGTTCAAAGGAAACTGATAAATTCTGATTTTATCATAGTAGTCAGTAACCCTGTCCAAGTCTTTTTTCAAGGCGGAAAGCTCGGTTTCGTTCAGCTTTAAACTTTCCCAGCAAGAACGCTGAATTTTCTGAAATCCATATCTGGAAAGAATATCCACCATCATCTTGCCGCTATCAAGTCCGCCCGGCTCTATAATTACAGAAATAAACATACATATAATAGAATAAATCAAACGCTAGACATTGTCAAACCGCGACAAATACAATACGCTCTTGAAAATCAAAGCGATTTAGGCCAAAATACAAGAATGGAAATTTCAAATTCATTTAGAAAAATTTTTTCATCGGCAATTTTAATTTTTTCATCAGCAATTTTATTTGCGCAAACAAAACGCCCGGTTATTACAGGAATCAACGCAATTCAGGCTGAAAACGGAAAAATTTCAATAAGCTGGATTCTTCCAAAAAATGATTCAGATTCAATTTCTTCATTTATAATCTACAGAAACAAAAAACCTTTCACGAGCTACGGCCAGATTGAATTCAGCCAGCCTTTGGCAACTGTAGAAAAAATTACAGATTCATACACAGACTCGCCAAGGGACACAAGCGAATATTTTTATGCCGTAATCACAATGATTTCAGAAAACGGCAAAGCTCAAAGCAACAGCGAAATTTATTATGACGAGCAGCTCGACGGGAAAAAACCGCTTAAAGCTGAAACTCCAGTCCGGCTTGTCCTTCCGGGAGTAAACGCCACAACTGAAGGAATCAAAGCTTCCGCCGCAATTTATCTTGGACAGCCTTCAATCAAAAAAACTCCTCAGGCAAAAAAAGAATACGAGGACAAAATGCGCGAAATGCCGTTGCCGCTTATAGATGTTCTTGGAGAAAATTCAAAGCCTGCGGAAACTCAAATCAGCGAAAGCTCACGCCGAAAAATTCAGCCGCTTTTAAAATCAAAAAAAGAGCAGACAAAAGTTTTGCCGGTTTATATTTTTGATGAAGATTTGATAAGTCCTGCTGGCGGAGACGAATATCTTTTATTTGAAATCTTGCGCACTTCATTTATAAAGAAAAAATATTCAGATTCAATTGTCGCGCTGAAAAAATTCCTTGCACAAAACAGAAACAAGCAAGTTACAGACAGAGCGAATTTTTATCTTGGCGAATCTTATTACTACACCGGAAATTTTCCGTCCGCGCTCACATATTTTCTTTCGCTTGAAGAAACATATCCAGAACTAAGCCGCAAATGGACAGAAAGCACGCTAGATAATTTTTCCGCTGAAATAGAATAAAACGTTTTAGAAAATTACGTGCAGATGACGAATGTTACTATAACGTTTTTAAAAAGTAAGCGCGGACAGCGAACGTTATTTTAACGCAAGCAGAAATTGTATGCGGTCAATAAAAAAGAATCACTCATCAAGCGCGAGAATGACAGAGCGACAAAATTTTTCCCACTTTTTCACCTTGTATTTCAAAAGCACAGTGCCTCTTTCAAGAATGGCGACAGCTTTTTCAGAATAAAGCAGGGCACAATTTGCTATATCTGTCAATTATTGCAGTTCTTTCCGCATCCAAGTATGCGGACAATCTTCATCCATATGAATATCGTTCAACTCAATATATCCCTGTTTCTTACTTAAATCCCTGTTCTTTCACAAATACAGCTTCCCGAATCGCCTTTGCTTCCTGTGGAATCTCATCATAAATCTTTATAAACATTGATGTTTCTCTCTTGTCTTTATGTGTTTTCCCCGCAAATAAAAATCCATAAATCTTTATAAACATTGATGTTTCTCTCTTGTGTTTATTCGCAGAAAACCTTAGTTTTGCACAGCCTGACGTGAAATTTCAATATTCCAGAAGCCTTCCATGACACGGAGTGAATCTCCGCGGCAGTCCGCAGATTTTTTTCGTCAACTTTCACAATCATTTTCAAGATTTCCTTCTGTTTTCTGTGCAGCTTTTATATATCGCAGAATCTTAGCACAAAAACAGACGGCGGACATCATGTTATTTTTTTTACAATATATTCCATCTCAACATCGGCTTTTTCAGAATGCCAGATATCCTTTCTGTACGGAATCTCAACAAATCCGAATTTTTTGTAAAGATGAATCGCAGGTTTCAAGCCGGAAATTGTAATCAGGCACAGTTTTTTCGCGCCGTGAGCAACCGCGTAATCCATGCAGGCTTTAAGCACCGCAGAACCGGCTCCAGTTCCCGTGTATTGGCCGGCAGCCGCCAGCTTGCAGACTTCCCAGACATCATCCCCAAGCGGCTCAATCATACAGGTGGCAAGGACTTTTCCGTCCTCAACTGCAAAATAAACCATCGAGCCTTTTTCGATAAGCTCCTCCACATGCTCCATCGCATACTGGTCGTAGGATTCGATGTAGTAAAGTTTTTCAAGCCATTCGGTGTTCAGCCGCACAAATTCGCTCTTGTATTTAGGGTCGTATTCAACAATCTGCATTTTTACTCCCATAAAAAGCCAATTCTAAAACTTCAGTTTTAGAATTGGCTTTTTAAGTTGTTTCGCAACGAAGTGAGAAACAACAGATGATAAGAAAGTTTGCAACGCAAACTTTTAAAGATAAAAACAGACGCCATTTTCGGCTGTTTTTATCTTATCTTCCATTGAAATTGAAATTTGTTAATTTATGGCTTACAAAAAGCAAATTGTCAACTGATTTTTATCTCCCCCCCCCACCACAAGTTTTCCGTATTCATCGTCGCTCACAGGTTCAAGCCATTCGTTGGAAGTACCTTCGCCCGCCGGTTCAAACGTGATGTGGCTGAACCAGCTGTCCTTTTTCGCGCCGTGCCAGTGCTTGACGTTCGCAGGAATCACAACAACGCTTCCGGCTTCCATCGAAACCGCCTTTTTTCCCCATTCCTGATACCAGCCGCTTCCCGCCGTGCAAATCAAAACCTGACCGCCGCCCTTTTCCGCATGATGAACGTGCCAGTTGTTGCGGCAGCCCGGCTCAAACGTAACATTGAAAATCGGAATCTCGCCTTTCTTCGCGTCCGTGAGCGGCTTTAAAAACGACTGCCCGATAAAATACTTCGCAAACGCGTCATTCGGCGCCCCAACTCCAAATTTGTCGATTTTTGAAAATTCTTCTTTTGTCATAGCTCCTATATTTTCTTCTATTAGGTCAAATGTCAAGTTTTAGGATTTCTTAAAATTCCTAGTCATTGTCGGACTTGATCAGACGATCCCATGTGGAAAGATTGCCGTGTCAAGCACGGGAATGGTGCTTAAATTACTGCTCGCAGCAAGATATAAGCAAAAACATACCCAGTCCGCCGGGCAAATATAGTAACTATATTTTAAA